>JAHDXH010000006.1:0-55374 GCA_023382875.1 Patescibacteria group bacterium
AATGACTGCAGAGGGAGATTGGACTAATCTAATTGTTGACGTTTATTTGCCAAGGTTGTTGGAAGGGGAAAGTTACGACTCTCTTAGAGAAGAGCTTAAAAAATTTATGGCTGATTTAGATGGATTCCACCCAGGATCTGGTCCATATGTTAGGCTTATGGATATTTTTCAGCAGGTCATGAGATCTGGAAGTAGTGAAAAAAAAGATAAGCTTTTGTCTGGGGAAACAAGAGAACAGTACATGGAAAGAATGAAGGCACAAAGAGAGCGAAATAACAGTTAAATTTCTTTTGAAATGCAAAAACTTCCGCGCGCTGTGCGGAGGCTAATCGAGAAGTTTGAACGACTTCCTGGTATTGGCCCGAAATCCGCCCAGCGCTTGGTTTTCTATTTACTTCATAATCCCGACCATGAGTTGGAGGATTTTGCTGAGCGCTTAATTGCTCTCAAAAAGGAGACAGTCACTTGCGAAATTTGTC
Organism: Patescibacteria group bacterium; assembly: GCA_023382875.1. Classification (GTDB taxonomy): domain Bacteria; phylum Patescibacteriota; class Microgenomatia; order UBA1400; family PJMF01; genus JAHDXH01. The sequence goes on from JAHDXH010000006.1 coordinate 480, forward strand.
ACAATGTCAGTGAATCTAACCCTTGTTCGATTTGTACTGATAGTAGCCGCGACAAAAATGTCTTGTGTGTGGTGGAACAACCTTTGGATTTGTTGGCTCTAGAAAGAAGTGAGCAATTTAAAGGTTTATACCACGTTTTGCACGGTTCAATTTCTCCGCTTAACAACATTGGTCCTGATCAAATTTTTTTGAAAGATTTGTTGGGCCGCTTAGATGGAGTGGAAGAATTAATTGTGGCAACCAATCCCACCATGGAAGGGGAAGCCACGGCTTTGTATATTTCTGAATTAATTACTAATCGTTTGGGTGATAATTCTCCCCGCATTACCAGAATTGGCCATGGGTTGCCTGTGGGCGCTGATATTGAGTATGCCGATGGCGTGACTTTGGCCCGCGCTCTTGAAGGCAGGCGAAAAATCTAATTTTTCCTTATATATACGTCTAATTTGCTCTTGAAAAATGAGAGTTTTTGCGTTATCTTAAGATCAAACATGAGGACAGACATCTCAACAGAAGCCCTGTTTCTTAGTTTCAAATTTTGGAACTAGGGAGCAGGGTTTTTAGTATCTTAGCCCTGAAGAAAGGTTTTGCCATGAACGTTTCCGTTCAATCAAAAACTTTAGAAATCACTGAGGCTTTGCGCCTTTTTTGCGAGAAACAGGCCGGAAAGGTGGCTCGTTTCAGTCAAAAAATTTCCTCGATTAATATTTACGTTGAAAATATCGCCAAAAAGAAAAATGATCCTGCAGCAGCCAGCGTTCAGTATGCAGTTAACGTTCCTGGTCAAGTGTTGGTCGTTAAAAGGCGAGCAGCTGACCTATATGAAGCTGTTGTTGATGCTACCAATGGCATTATGAGGCAAGTTCGAAAAGAAAAAGAAAAACGAATTGATAAGAAAAGAGGCGAGCGCTAATTTTTTTTCAATCTCAACTCACCACCAACTTAAGCCTTGAAAAAATGAGTCTTTTCAAGTTACAGTACTGGTATGGCAGACACAACTAATGTAACTTCGAGTACTTCTGATTTATCAGCGGCGATGGGGGCGGCGGTAGCAACCAGTACTGCTCCTGTTGGTGCTGCTGCTGTTCCATCTGCACCGGCCAAGCGCAATCCGCTAGATATTTTGGAGGATATTCTTGATAACGCTGAGGCTCAAAAGGCAGAAAACAAAGTTGAGGAAGAAAAGCAGCAAAAAGACGCAGAGTTAAAAGCCAAAGAAGAAGAAGTTCGTCAACAAGATCTTCACAGAATTGAAGAAGAACGGGCAAAAATGGCTAACATCGGACAAACCCCAGAGGAACAAGCACGACAACTACAGCAGCAAGAAAAAGCAGTAGAACAACAAAATCAAGCCGAAGAGCAAAAAGGCTATGAAATTGTTCAGCTTGGTCACACTAAAATTTAATTTTTTATTTCACATTAAATATGGATGGTTCTGGCAACAATTCTTTACCACCTCTTGATTCATTAAGCGAAACTGCTCAAGCAGCGCTAGGTCAATCAGCTTCTACTTCATTACCTTCTTCGTCTTTACCAGCCCAGTTATCTTCGCAACAAACACCTACACCCACTGAACCAAGAGAAGTGGGGACGCTGAAAGAAGAATTAATTGACCGTCCCCTTACTGATATTCAAAATGAGCTGGGTAAATTTTTGTCATTAAGTGAGTTTTTAGGTATCGAAAATCCTAGCGATACTCCAGAAGAAAAAGTTAAAAAGCAGCAAATGCTGCAAAATTTTAATCAATTGAGTCAGGAAGACCAAGCCGCTGCGCAGCAGATTTATCAAGAACGAATGGCGCTTCAACAACAAAAAGATGAAGAGATGGTGGCTCGTAATCAACGTGAACAAGAGGCTAGAGAGAGCTCAATTGCTCCTCCCAGTGGTCCACAACATGGTGCTCCCGACCAAAGTGGTCAATCAAAAAGTCAAATGGCAATGCAAAAGCTCAAAGACGACCGAACAAAGTCTGGCACGTTGCAAAGTGCTAATTAGCCTTTATAATTTCCTTGATGTTAATTATTAATTCCAACAACTGTTGTTTCTGTTCTGAAGAATAACTCAGGTTGTTGATATTTTTGTAGGCCACCTGAGGGTGGCTTTTTTAGTAGCTAGGGCGGATTTCCGCTAAATAAAAAAAAGGAAAAAATGAAAAAAGAAAAACTTAAGGTTAAGCAAAACTGGCAAGAAAAAGGGGTGGGTTTGGTAATTGCTCACCCTGATGACGAATCCATGATGTGGTCACTTTTGGAGTGTCTTTGTTGAAGCTGAAGTTCCAGTGACGGTTATTCTTTTGACACTTGGGGAAATGGGGAGTGTGAGTGGTCAACCCGATTTAAATCCGCATGAGGTTGCAGAAATCAGGAGATTAGAATTTGCACAGGCCATGACAAGCTTAGGCATAGCATATGAGATTTTTGAATTTGGTGATTTTTCCTTAGCGACGATGCCTTTTAGAAATATTGCTTTGCCACTTTTGAATTTGCTTAGAGAAAAAGATTTGGCAGCAATTTTCACTTTTCATCCCTATGAAATTACCCCTGATTTTGATCATCCTGATCATAACTTAACTGGGGAAGCTGCTCGTTTTGCAGCTACAGGGCAAAACATAAAACATTTAAAAGTTGGCCCACAAGCCAATGGCAAACAAGAAGTGCAGGCTACCAACTCCCGCCCTGAACTTTATTTTTGGACCACTAATGAATCTCAAGCTACTCACCAAATTAAAGTAGGGAAAAAGTCGAACAAGCGTCGTCAAAAATATTTAAGTGAAAACTATCCTTCTCAATTCCCAAGACAGACCAAAAAGCATTGGGGTACAATCTTTGATAGATTTGGTAAGAAAGAATATTATCAACGTGTCAGATAAATTTAAAAACATATGAAACTTTACAATACTTTAACTAGAGATTTTTCGGAAATTAAACGTGTGGATCAATCAGATGCTAAAAAAGAAATCGGTCTTTATGCTTGTGGTCCGACAGTTTATGACTATACCCATTTGGGTCACTTGAGAAAATACGCTCTTGATGACGTTTTAGTGAGAGCTTTGCGCTATGAAGGAATTGCGGTCAAGCATGTCCAAAATATTACCGATGTTGGACATTTGTCGGACGATGGTGACAGCGGTGAAGATAAATTGGAAAAAGGTGCTAAAAAATATGGTCAATCAGTTTGGGACGTAGCACACCAATTTGAAAACTATTTTTGGCATTCCATGGATTTAATGAATGTTGCAAAGCCTGATGTTAGTTGTCGTGCCACTGACCATATTCAAGAACAATTGGAAATGGTTAAAACTTTGGAGAAAAAAGGTTTTACTTATGTGATTGAGGGGGATGGGGTTTATTTTGACACTTCCAAACTTGATGATTACGGAAAATTAGCCCGTCTTAAGCTAGATCAACTCAAAGAGGGGGCGAGGGTTGATTTTGTTGATGGAAAAAGAAACCCTGCTGATTTTGCTTTGTGGAAATTTGAACGAGCCGGAGAAAATCGAGCCATGGTTTGGCCAAGTCCATGGCATGAACGCAGTTTTCCAGGTTGGCACATTGAGTGTTCAGCAATGAGTATGCACTATTTGGGCGATCAATTTGAAATCCACACAGGAGGTATTGATCACATTCCTGTTCATCACACCAATGAAATTGCTCAAGCCGAGGCTACCACCGGCAAAAAACCATTTGTTGAAGTTTGGGTTCACCACAACTTCCTGCAAGTTGAGGGAGAAAAGATGAGTAAGAGTCTTGGCAATATTTTTACGATTGATGATGTCATTAAAAAGGGTTTTGCCCCAATGGCTTTGCGCCTTTTGTATTTATCTGGACATTATCGTAGCGAAATGAATTTCACTTGGGATAATTTGGCTGGTAGTCAAAAAGCTTGGGAAAGATTGGTGAAGTTGGTTGGTGAGTGGAAACAAGAATTAGATTCTCAAAATCAAGAAGGTGGTCAAGATTTGCCAAAGTTATCAGCGAGGGCACAAAAATATCTAAAAGATTTTTCAGATCAAATTGCCGACGATCTCAACACTGCTCAAGCATTAGCTACGATGTGGGAAGTGACAAAATCGGATGAACTATCTAGTCAAGATAAATTGCTTTTGGTTTATGAATTTGATCAGGTTTTAGGATTGGGTTTAGAAAACGTGAATGTTAAATCAGCCGAGGAAAAATCAATTCCCGAAGAAGTCAAAAAATTACTTTTAGAACGTCAAATGGCTCGGGAAAATCACGATTGGGCAGAGTCTGATCGACTTAGAGATAAAATTTCTGAGTTAGGTTTTAGTGTGGTGGATGGCCAAAATGGACAAACGTTAGAATAATTTGCTATATTTATTTATATGCGAAAAATTGCTTCCGTTTTTGTTTTGATATTCTTAGGTTTTGCTCTTAGTACGTCTGGTATTCGTGCTGAGCAATATGACAACTTGGTTCAGTTGCCCCTAGATCAAAACCAAGCGGAGGTTATTGATGATCAGGTTGGAGGTGAAGTTTTGGGCACCCAAACCACTAAGGCAATGGTTTCTGATAAATCTGTCTTAGACGTAACTACAGTCGATGCTGGTCCACATTTTTTCTACGGTGAAGAGCAAGTGATAGATGAAAATTTAGTTGGTGATGTTTATGTGTTTGCTGGCAAAGTTGAAATTAATGGCAACATTGATGGAGATTTGATGGTTCTTGGTGGAACTGTGGTTTTGAATGGCGATGTTACTCAAGATGTTAGAGCTGGTGCTGGCACAATTTATGTTAATGGTCAAATTGGACAAAATCTGACTGTTGGTGCCGGTCAAATTTATTTTGGTGAAAAAGCTCTGATTGGCAACAGTGTTGTAGCAGCTGGTGGAGATGTTAATCTTGATGGTCAAACTACTGGTAAAGTCTTGCTTGGTGGTGGAGCTGCTCGTTTGGCTGGTAAATATGGCTCCGATGTTCACGCTCAAGCCGACACTTTCAAAGTTATGCCTGGAGTTGTTGTGGCTGGCTCTTTGATTGCTGATGCCTATACGTCCGCCGATGTTGCTCCTGACGCTCAAGTGATGAAGGAAAATATGGTGAAGGTTGTGCCACCAGAACAAAAAAACAGACCACAACGTGAAGAAAAAATGAGATCAGTAGGTGGTGTTTTAGTTAAAGCAGTGATGATGGAGTTTTTATTTAAGTTATTGATCGGCTTTGTCTCGGGCAGTATTTTGATTTACTTCTTACCTAAATTGGTTAAAGCCGCTAAGAATCAAGTTTTACTCGCTCCAATGGCTAATTTTGGCTGGGGATTAGTCTATTTGTTTATGACCCCGATCGTTATCTTGTTAACTCTAGTGAGCGTAGTGGCTATGCCAATTGCTGGTCTACTAGTCTTGATTTACTTAGGTAGCATGATGGTCGCTCATACCGTAGTAGCTGTGGCTCTTGGTGATAAATTGGTTCACGGTGCCAATGTTAAGATGTTTAAAAATCCATATTTAAGCTTTGGTGTTGGTTTGTTGGTTTTGAGGCTGGTGTGCTTCTTGCCACTACTTGGTTGGATGGTTGGATTTGTTTCTTTCACTATCGGTATGGGAACTTTGTTTATCTTAATGAAATCTTATTTAGCAGAAAGAAAATAATATGAAAAAATTGGTTCGTCCTAAGAAGGGGAGAAAAGTAGCTGGCGTAGCTTTGGCTTTTGCTAATTACTTTAATTTAGATGTGACTTTGGTCCGTTTAATCTGGGTGTTTTTATTAATCCCAGGAGGTTTCCCAGGCTTTATTCCTTATGTTTTGTGTTGGTTGGTAATTCCTGAGGATACAAAGTAATTAAAAATGAATATTAGCCCCGCCTTAGCCGGCGGGGTTTTTTTTGTATAATTAGTGCCTATGAAGGAAAAACTTACGCAACTAGGATTAGTTGGTTTTGGGAAAGAAGTTGGCTCACAACTTGTTCGCGAGGAAGAAGCTGCGAATATTACAGTTGAAGCTGAACAGCGATCATTTTTTATTGTTCCTCAGAATACTACTGTTTTTCGTCTTCTTAACCCAGATTTAGGCATGACGGTATTGAGTGCTTTTTATGTCACCAAAAAAGATAACGCCAAAGTTAATGGAGGATTAATAAAAGTTCGGGTTGAACAAGAAGGAATTGAGGTTTATCGTGACGGTCAGAGATCTGTTTTAAGTAAGGGTGAAATTTTGGAAGTTCCAATTAAAAGGTTAGTTAAAAAACAAAGGGACGGGGTTTGAATCCGTCCCAGTGTGAGATGCGGTGCGCCTGTGTTACTGGTGCGGATTAACTTTCGTCTTCAGATTCCGGCACGGTATAGACAAAGGCGACACTTTCAATGGGTTCGTTGTCGGGGTCGTCCGCGTAGAATTGCGCGACGTGCGCAGCGAACAACTCAGACACCGAATTGGCGTGGTCTGGAGCAGGCGGTTCGCCGACTTCACCAACGGCTGGTGTGGTGAATGCGTCTTCGTCTGTCCAAACGAAAGCTTCTTCCGGCGCTTCATTGAGGTAGAGGTCAACCACATCATCCGCGAAATATTCGCTGGTTTCTGTTTCGACCCATTCGCCATCAACAAGCTCCAGAACCGCGACTGGCTCATAGTTCTCCAGTCTGACGAACAACAATCTTCTTTCCACCTTCAATCCTCCTGAACCTAAGATTGCCGAGAAACTCAACCACGCGAAAGCATGGTCAGATCAATTTTAACATGAAAAAAACTCAGGAAAAAACAAAGGGACGGGGTTTGAATCCGTCCCAGTGTGGAGTAAATTGTGTTTACTTAGTTGGCGTTAAGTTTCGCTATTCAGCCGCAGTAGCTTCATAAACGAAAATTAACCCGGTGAGTTCGGCGCTTTCGTCTTCCGAGCGCAGGTGCTGGAGGTAGGCATCGTAGACCCGTTCAGCTTCTTCCGGCGAGGGCGGATTGCCAACTTTTACATTGGCATCAATCATGAAAGCATCGCCGTCTGTCCAAACGAGGTTGCCTGAGCCTGCCGAATCTTCGATGAGGTATACGTCTGACGGGATGCCATAGTAAACCTCGATTGAGACTTCTTGCCATTCGCCGGCAAGCAGTTCCTGCGCCGCGACTGGATAACCATCAGGGTCCAATCCGGCAAAGACAAAACGTTTTTCTGTCAACTTACACTCCTTATATCAACTGAAACACAAAACCGCTCATTTGAACGGTCGCAAGTATTATAACATATGGATTGATCAATACAATTTATTAAGCCTATAGTCTTTGACTTTTATATGAATAAAATGTAAAATTCACGCGTTGTTTAACATTTAAATCGTCATAACCTACTGGAGGCAAACAAATGACGAGTACGAATACCACACTTTTTCTAGATGCTCTGATGTTGGGCAAGGTCAAGGGGTCAACTTTTAAAAAGGTTGACTTATCGAGAATGGATTTTTCCGGTAGAACAAGCCTTTGGGATGAGGCGATTTTGCCTGAAGTTAATCTTGTTCACACCGATATGAGAAGCACGCTTTTGCTAAATGCAGTCATGCATGGCGCAATCCTTCGGCACACGGATGTTGGTGTCAAGCCAGACAGTAGTTTATCTGTGTCTGATTGGAATGGAACCGATTTATCTGGGGCAACTGTAGTCAATTCGACTCTAACCAACGGTGTGTTTAATCGCACTAAGTGGGTGAATGCGACTTTTGATACGGTTGCCATGTCGGGAGCGTACTTTAACTATGCCGATTTTCGAGGCGCAAAGTTCATTGGCGATATACTCTTCAGAGACATTGTTTTCGCTGGTGCAGATTTGCGCGATGCAGATTTGTCGAGGGTAGTTGTTCCTAGTTGGACTGCTTTTGACGGTGTGCATGGTATTTCCTTTGATAGAGCCATTATGAATGGCAGCACCAAGATGCCTCGTGGTTTCAATCCTCGTAATCACCGCATTCAGTGGGCATAAAAACAACGCTACAACAGAGTCCCGACCTTCGCTGGTCGGGATTTTTGTTTTCCTTGATATAATTCACCTATGTCTTTATCTATTGGAATCGTTGGTTTGCCTAATGTTGGCAAATCTACTTTATTTAACGCCTTACTCAAACAACAAGCTGCTTTGGCGGCTAATTATCCTTTTGCTACCATTGAGCCCAATGTTGGTATTGTGCCGGTTCCAGATGAAAGACTGGCAGTTTTGGCTAAAATTGTTAATACCTCAGTGATTAAACCAGCTACAGTCGAATTTGTGGATATTGCTGGTTTGGTGCGGGGAGCTTCAAAAGGCGAAGGGCTTGGTAATAAATTTTTGGCCAATATTCGTGAAGCTAATGCTATTGTTCACGTAGTCAGAGCTTTTGCCGATAGTGGCATTATTCGAGAAGGGTCGACTAATCCTCAGGAGGATTTAGCTATTATTCGCATGGAATTGCAGCTAGCTGATTTGGCAACTTTGGAAAAACAACATCCACCTAAAGGTAAAGCTGAAAAAGAAGAATTATTGCGTTTCGAAATCGTCCAGAATTTCATTAAAAGACTTAATAACGGTCAAAATATTAGGCTAAATAATGGCGAATTATCAGAGGAAGAGGAATGGGTTGCCAAAGAATTGGGTTTGCTTACCTCCAAAAAGGAACTCTTTGTTTTGAACATCGCCGAAGAAGATTTGGGTGAAAACAAAGTTGATGGTTTGACAGAAAAATTTGCTACTGAACTTAATTTGCCCAAGGAAAGTGTAATTGTGATGTGCAACAAAATCGAAAGCGAGTTATCGAGTTTATCCGATGAAGATCAAGCTCTTTATTTAGAAGAATTGGGTCTAAAAGAGAGTGGTTTAGCTCGTTTGATTAAGTCTGCCTATCAAGTTTTGGGTTTGCAAAGTTTTCTGACCGCTGGTGAACTAGAAGTTAGAGCTTGGACAATTAAGCAAGGAGCCAAAGCACCTCAAGCAGCTGGGGTTATTCATACAGATTTTGAAAAAAAGTTTATTAAAGCTAATGTGGTGAGTTTTGAGGACTTTGTTGAGTTTAGTGGTTGGAAAGGTGTCAAAGAAGTTGGCCGACTCCGACTTGAGGGTAAAGACTACGTGATGAAAGATGGTGATGTGGTCGAGTTTATGATTGGCAGCTAGGTCTTTTGTGTTATAATCCAGATTACAATATTAATTAAACTTGCTCATTCCGGCTAATTTATTAATCGGAATATCAAAGCTTAAGGGCAAGTACAAGGAATAAGCACCTATGTTAAAACTCATTGCGGATAAAGCCGCTAAAAAATACGAGTTTACCTATTTGCTTCCTGAATTTTATACCAGTGCTGAAGTGGCCAAAGCTGCCGCTGAAGTTGAAGAATTGGTAAAAAAAGTAAAAGGCAAAATTGTCTCCACTGAAGATTGGGGCAAAAAACCTTTGGCTTATAAAATTCACAAGGGTAGTAAAGCTCACGCTGAAGCTCTTTTCACTCATTTAGTGATCGAGATGGAAGCAAAAAATGCGCAAAAATTTGAGCGCGATGTTTATTTGAGCGAAAAGATTTTGAGACATCTTTTGGTCGTTGAAGAAAAAGCTTCAACTCCATTGGTCGAAAAATCATTCGATAAAGAAAAAGCTCCAGAAAAAGACAAGGAGACTCAGGAGTAAGATCTTTGTTAGATTTGTGCTTTAATATCTACACAGTTATAAAATGAAGCCTTAAGTTAAAGGCGGGCCCCACCAGGTGGGCACGAAAGGAAAAGATATGTCAGCAAGATCCTTAAATAGGGTAACCCTGATTGGCAACTTAACAAGAGATCCAAATCTCAGATACACACCAAGTGGTGCATCAGTTTGTTCTTTCGGATTAGCAACCAATCGTAGCTGGACTCCAGCCGATGGTGGTGAAAAACAAGAAAAAGCTGAGTTCCACAACATTGTGGCTTGGGGTAAATTAGCAGACATTTGTGGTCAGCTTCTTCACACCGGCGACAAAGTATATTTAGAAGGTAGAATTCAGACGAGAGATTGGAAGACAGATGACGGTCAAGATCGCAGAATTACAGAAATTGTGATCGAAAACATGATTCTTTTGTCTTCACGCTCTGGCAAAAACCCAGATGACTATGGCGATATGGCTGCAGCATCAACTGGTTCAGAACCAGAAGCGGGCGCTAGCGAAGATGTCTCCGATGAAATTCCATTTTAAAGGAAAATAAACAATGGCAAGAAAAAAAAGAATTCGCTTACCAAAAATTGCAAAAATTGCTGAATCTCACATGTTTACATACAAGAGAGTCGGCGAGTTAAAACGTTACATTACTGAGCAAGGTTATATCTACTCAAGAAAAGTAACCTCTTTAACTCAAAAACAACAAAAGAGTTTGAGAACTGCTATTCAAAGAGCACGTTCATTAGCTCTTTTGCCATTCACTCAAACTTTGTAATTTTAATTTAAAGTGAAATTAACCAAACGGTCTTCTGATAAGGAAGGCCGTTTTTGGTTTTTGTAAGTTATAATATGTCAAAATCCATCGAGATTAAAATATATCTTGCTCGACCGATCGGTGACTCAATCCTTCATCAATATCGGTCTTACAAGATAATTTTTAATCTTAATAAATTAGTCAAATAATATGAATCACCAAACTAATCAACCTCATCATCAATCAGAAGAGTCGCGCGAACTCCAAGACTACCAAGTTTCTTTGGAACTTGCTATCGATAGTGAATTTTCTTACGACGAAGCAGGGGATGAACTAGGTTTTAGCGAAGTCCAAGCGGGAAAAGCTTTGACTTACCGCCAACTTTTTAAGGCTAGTAAAAATGGCCACTTTTTAGTCATGGCTAAACATGCTGCTTTAGCAGGTGTGGAAATTGCCAAGAATTCCAAACTGAAAGATGCTATGGCCATTCCAGTTTTCAATTTGGCCAAAGTTTATGAAGAAATTGGTGAACTTGAACAAGCTAAAGCCCTTTATGAAGAAGCAATAGATCATATTACTAATAACCCACCTGCTCATCACAATCGACCAGCCGTCAAATTAGACTTTTTGCTTCATTTGCTGCTTTGCAAAATCCAACTCGGAGAAATTACCTTAGCTGATGAGGTGGTAAAAGTAATCAAACAAATTGAAAATCAAGCTGATGAGTCAGACTATAATCGTAAAGTTTGGGCATCTGGTGGTTATTTGCGTTTGGCAGAAATTCTTAAAGATGCTTCTTACCTCGAGGATGCTAGAAAAATTATTGAGTCAGATGATCGCTTAGAGCTTAGAAATATAGAGTGGCAGGAACTAGCCGATGAGTTAGAATAGAATCTCGATGAAAAATTTCAAACTAACTTACTCCAGACTTATTAACTTGATTATTGTGGTTTTAGTTTTTGTCTTGGGGACGGTTATTGGAAGCAAGTATGGCAGTATAGTTAATTTTGATGCCAAATCAAAGCAAATCAAGTTTACGGTTAGTAATATTCAAACCCCAAGCGAAAGAAAAGATGTTAACTTTGGTCAATTTTGGGAAGTCTGGGGTATTTTGGCTGATGATTATATTGATAGTAGTAAGTTAAACGATCAAAAAATGGTGGAAGGTGCTATTGGCGGCATGACTGCGGCTCTTGGCGATCCCTACACCATTTATTTGCCACCAGAGCAAGATAAAAGAGCGGCAGAATCACTAGCTGGTTCTTTCTTTGGTGTTGGTATTGAGCTTGGTTACATCGAAAAAACAGTTGGCGTGATGGCTCCGATCAAAGGCTTGCCAGCGGAAAAAGCTGGAGTTAAAGCTGGCGATATAATTCTCCATATTAAAGATGAAAATAAGGGTTTGGATGAAGATAGCATTGGTTGGACCTTGCAAGACGCAGTCGACAAAATCCGAGGCGAAAAGGGCACTAAAGTTACTTTGACTTTGCTAAGACCTTCGGAAAAACCAGAGCCATTTACTGTTGATTTGGTTCGTGATCAGGTAGTTATTCCATCTGTCGAATTGACCATGGAAGAGCAAGCTGGTAAAAAAGTTGCTCACATTGTTTTATCTCGTTTTGGTGAAAGAACTCATGCTGAATGGGAAGAAGTGGTCAAGCAAATTTTGGCTCAAAAATCCAGTATTGCTGGCATCGCTCTTGATATGCGTAACAACCCCGGTGGTTTCTTCGATGGAGCAGTGGAAATCTCAAGTGATTTTATTCAAGACGGTGTGGTTGTTTCTCAGCAAGGTAAATTTACCAGTCAACCTTTCAAAACCACAGGTTTGGCTAGATTAAAAGGCATTCCAACGGTAGTTTTGGTTAATAAAGGCTCAGCTTCAGCTTCGGAAATCGTCGCGGGTGCTTTGAAAGACAACCTTAACTTCAAATTGATTGGTGAAAATACTTTTGGCAAAGGTACCGTTCAAGACCGTCGTGAACTCAGTGGTGGCGGTGGCCTGCACGTCACGATTGCCAAATGGATTATGCCAAAAGGCGAGTGGATTAATGAAAAAGGTATTCCTGTCGATGTGGAAGTGAAAGATGACTCTGCTACTGAAGCAGATGAAGTGCTCAATAAAGCAATCGAACTGCTTTAATCTTCACTCGAATCTAACTCGCCCAAATCTTTTCCAGATTCAATAGCTTCACTAGTGGTTTTAATGACTTTGAAAAGATAACCTTCTAAAATATTTGGTAAGTCGTACCAAGATTCTTTAATGCGATGATCGGTAACGCGACTCTGAGGATAGTTGTAGGTTCTAATTTTTTCAGCACGCATATTACGACCAATGGCAGAACGAGCTGCGCCTTCTGATTTGAGGCGTTCTTCTTCCTTAATTTCCCAAAGTTCAGCTCTGAGCATTTCAAGAGCAATGGCACGATTTTGAGCCTGTTTGCGTTCTTGACGTGATGCTACGGCAATGCCAGTAGGAATGTGGGTTAAGCGCACCGCTGAATTGGTTTTATTGACGCTTTGACCGCCAGCGCCACCAGCACGAATAAATTGCCATTCTAAATCTTCTTCGCGGATTTCTATGGCTTGGGGGTGAACCTCCGGTAAAACAGCCACAGAAGCGGTTGAGGTATGAATTCTACCCGCAGCTTCAGTGGTAGGAACGCGTTGGACGCGGTGAACGCCTGACTCATATTTAAAGACGCTGTAAGGAGTAGGGAATTGTGCATTGAATTCTTCGTCATCAGAACGAACTTTGCCTTTAAATTTGAAAATCAAATCATCAATCATTTCCATTTTTAGACCAAGTAAATCGGCAAAACGCATGTACATTCTCTTTAAGTCTTCACCCCAAAGTTTTGCTTCATCGCCGCCTGTGCCACCTCGAATTTCGAGAATACAGTTAGTAGGTTGCTCACCGACTTTTGGTCCATCTTCTTGACTGGATTCAAGATCGCTAGCCAACTTTTCTAAAGTGGCTTTTTGTTCAGTGAGTGACTCAATTTCTTGTTTAGCCAATTCGCCAAGCTCAGGATCTGACAATAAAGCCTGATTTTCTTTAATCTGGTTTTCCAATTGGTCGATTTGATTTTGGTAGGGGTTAAAACTCATAAAGTTATACAAAAACTCAAGCTGTTTTGCAGCTTGAGTTGATTATACATTAGCGGTTAGCTAGGCAGCTTTTTCTTCTTTTTTCAAAGAAATCTTTTGCTCAGCCAAGAGTTGTTGATAGGTTTTAGCTTCACCAGCTGGTTTTTCTTCTTTAACAACGTCTTTTTTCTTTGAGGCAGCGGCAGCTTGTTTGGCTTTAGCAGCTTCCATTTTCTTCAAGAATTTATCGACACGACCTTGGGTGTCAACAAATCTCTCTTCACCAGTAAAGAAAGGGTGGCATTTACTACAGATATCGAGTTGCAAAGAATCACTCATAGAACCAGAGACAAAAGAATTGCCGCAGGCGCAGGTGAAAGTAGCTTGATGGTTCCAATTTGGATGGATATTTTTTTTCATATTTTTGTTTCGCTCTTGCTTAATACAAGGGTTACTCTTTAAGAGTATGAATTATATCACAGAAGGGGAAAAGGTTTAACCTAATTAATCGTCGTAGCCCTCTTCGCCAAAAACCTCGCGCTCAACTGGTCTTTCATTTGGTTGGTCGATGTGGGGACCAACTAAGGTACCTCGAAGGTTAATTGGGCAGGTTTTGCCATGGTATTTATTAGTATCTTCTCTTCTTTCTTCTGACTCAGGCTTAACCCAATCACCATAAACATCAACTTTTTTACCTTGTGGCTTACCTCTGTCCATCGGGTTATATGCATCTAGGTATGCTTGCCATTCTTCAGGGGAAGCATTTGGTCCGGGAACGGGAAGCTCTGAATTATTAGATGTTGATCTAGTTTCAATCATACTTTACCTCAATAAGATTGTTGCTAAGCCTAAGAATACCATAAACCCAAGGACGTCGGTGGCAGTGGTGATGAAGACTGTGGCAGAAGAGGCTGGATCTTTACCTGCTTTTCTCAGAACGACTGGCACTAAGGTACCAAAAGTAGCTGACACCATTAAGTTGGCAACCATGGCTACTCCCAAAACGACTCCTACCAAAACATTACGATTAAAGATTGCCAGAATAAGAAAAACAATTAGTCCATTGATTATGCCATTGATAAATGCAGCATAAAGTTCATTTTTTAAAGTTCGGCCAATGTCTTTCCAACCTAGGTCGTGGTCAGCTAAACCCCTCACCATGACAGCGAGTGTTTGAGTGCCAGCATTGCCGCCCATACCTGCAACAATAGGCATGTAAACGGCCAATAATACTTGTTTCTCGATGACATTATGGAAAAGACTAACGGTGAATGCTGCCAAAAATGCAGTAGCCAAGTTGATTAAGAGCCATTTATGACGGAATTTTATTTTTCTTTTGCCATTGTCATAAACAGATTCTTCGTCGTTAACACCAGCAAAGTCGTATAGAGCTGAAGCTTCTTCATCCTGCATGAGTTTAATCACATCATCAGAATAAATAATACCCAAAATGTTATTGCTGCTACCCAACACCACCACTTTGCTATGAGGGTGTTGAGAGAAAAAATCTAAAACATCTTTTTCCGAAGTATCAAAATTAATGGTGGCAATTTTATTAATATGTTTGCTTGCCGTATCATGCATCTTGGCGATAGCAAGTTTAAAGCCGGGAATAAAGCCTAGCAGTTTATGCTGTTCACTAACGACCAAAATAACAGGCAATTTTCCAGTTCTTTTTTCATGAGTTAAAACTTTTTCTGATACTCCAGAAATTTTTTCACTTTCTTCAACCATAATGTAGTTGAGGCTCATTAGGTCAGCAGCCGTATCAGGCTTAAAGCTCAAAAGCATGGTGATGTCTTGTTTGAGTCGCTCATTAAGGCCATCAATAACTTTACTAGCATGTTTTTTGCTTAGTAAACGCACAATGTCTGTGGCTTCATCTGGATCCATTTTTTCTAGAAGTGTAATGAGTTCTTCTTCTGGCAGGCGATTGACGAGGTCTTTTAAAACATGGTGGGAAAGCTTCTTAAGCAGGGAGACTTGCTGTTTTTCATCAAAACTCCGGAAGAGATCAACTCTTTCTCTGGGATGATAGGATAATTCTAAGACCACTTGGCGCAAACCATTCTTTTTCATGAGATAAGTTTACGATTATTTTCGTCTTTCGGCTAGATAGACCCCAAAGAAAATGACAATGAGGGAAATAAGTTGAAAAACGTTGATATGTTCTCCTAAAACTAGATAACCTAAGGGAACGTAAACCAAGGGTTGAAGGTACCAAAAAAGACTAGCTTCTGATGTTTCAATGTTTTCCTGACCTTTGATGTAAGCTGTTAGACCGATGATGGAGCCGAAAACCCCCATATAAAAGGCTGGCCAAAAAACCTTAATGTTTAAAAGTTCTGGCCAGTAAATTGGTCCCGACTCCCACCAGCCTAAAATCATGAAGAAAATTAGCGCCACGAAAAAACTTATCCCACTTACAAAAAATTTAGGTAAACCTTGGTAAACTTTTTTGGCCAACGGAAAATAAAAAACATTAGCCAAATTATGAAGGATTATTAGTAAATTTCCCCAAATCGAAAAGTGATTGAACTGACCATTGAGGCTAAAAAAGGGAATTAAAGTTAAGAAAATGGTGCCAACAAAGGCAATGCTCAAGCCTTTAAGTTCATATTTTTCAATTTTTTCCTTAAGGAGAAAAAAACCACCTAAGGTTACAAAAATCGGCACGGTGGTGGCGATTAAGTTGGCCTCAAGCGCTGAGGTGAGTTTTAATCCAGAGTATAGGGCTGCCAAAGCTAAGCCACTGCCAACTATTTCTAGGCCAGTAATTTGTGCTAGTTTTTTAAGGATATTTTTTTTACCTACTTTTTCTTTAAATTTTGGCCATAGGTAAATCAGGATTGGAATTGCTGCTATTGAGGCAATTAGATAGCGGTAGATTAAAAATCTATTGGGTGTGGTAATTTCTAAGGCGGGTTTGACGACAATAAAAGCAGCGCCCCAAAGCAGAGTGTTAATTGCCAACAAAAAATATGACCGCCAACGCTGGGCAGATATTTTAGCCATACTTTAGCTTAGCAGATTGAAGATCTTAAGAGAATCGTTCAACCAATTCACTTAAACTAAGCTTGAATTGTTGGCCAGTGCTCATATCTTTAAGCACTACTTGGTTTGCCAGTTTCTCCTCTTCGCCAATGATGACAACAAAAGGAATTTGCTTTTGATCAGCATATTTGAATTGCTTGCCAAGTTTATCGACGGCAGGGTAGAGCTCAGTTTTAATTTTGGCTTTTCTTAATTCACCAGCAACTTTTAAAGATTCTGGCAACAAGCTTTCATCAAATACGCTGACCAAAATCTGACTGGTTGATTTGTTTTCTGGCAATAAGCCCAAAGCGACTGCTGCTTCGACAGTGCGGTCAAAGCCAAAAGCCACGCCAACAGCTGGAACATCGACACCGCCAAGGTTGTCGATCAGTTTGTCATAGCGTCCGCCACCACCACTGGAACTACCACCATATTCTGGCAATAAGATTTCAAAAATCATACCGGTGTAATAATCCAAGCCTCTAGCTAGAAAAGGATTGAAGACTAGTGACTTTTCATCTACACCTAGGGCAATTGCACCATCAATAATGGCCTTAAGATTGTCGGATGGCCCGGTGGTTTGAAGGGTAGTCAGTGCTAATTTTGCTTGTTCTTCTGCTAAGCCTTTTTCTACCAGCTCAGCTACAACTTCAATTTGAGTTTTTTTGTCCAATTTATCGATAGTTTGAATCAAAGAAAAAACATCAACTTTGTCAGTGGTGAACGGTGTGAGATTAGCCATCAAGGTTTGGCGGTCGTTGAGATTGAGAGCAATTTCTTTGAAGCCAAGCTCTTTGTAAGCAAAGTAACTGCAGGCTAAAATCTCGCTGTCAGCTAGGGTAGAAGTACTACCAAAAATATCAATGTCACATTGAGTAAATTCACGGTAACGACCTTTTTGAGGTTTGTCGGCACGGAAAACATTTTGAATTTGATATCTTCTAAAATATTTAGGCAATTGACCTTGATATTGAGCCAAAATTCTGGCCGTTGGCACGGTTTGGTCATAACGCAAAGCGATTTCTCTTTCGCCACGATCGGTAAAAGAGTAGACGAGTTTGTCTGCTTCATCGCCATATTTTCCCAACAACAATGAGGCATATTCGAGAGTTGGTGTTTCTAGTGGCTCAAAGCCAAAACGCTCGAAAACCTCACTGATTTTCTTTTCTACATAATCGCGGTTTCTTTTTTCTTCTGGTAAAAAGTCGCGAAAGCCTTTTAGTGTTTGTAAGTTTGTTTTTGTCATAATTTATTTATTGTAACTTAATATTGGTTGGAGGTAATAAAAAACCCCCGATTGGGGGCCATTTTGCTACACAAAAACTCACCCCCTTGTTTATGAGTGGGTATGATGAGCTACTTTGGTAAGCAAAAGAACTGTTTTGTTCATACTCAAATTATATCATTTTAAGCTTGGATTCAGTTAGGCAAAAAACTTGGGCGTCTTTTAAAAGCAATGTGTTTTCATAACGAATGCCAAATTTACCTGGTAAATAAATACCTGGCTCGATGGTGATTACACAGTTATTGGGGATTAAAGTTTTGTTGGTGAGGTAGATGGATGGTGATTCGTGGATATCTAGGCCTAATCCATGTCCGGTGGTATGAATAAAGTATTGGCCGTATCCTGCTTGGTTGATGATGCTTCTAGTGGCTTGGTCAATTTTGGCGGCGGTTACTTCTGGGGACTGCAAAGCTTTTACGCCAGCCAAATAGGCAGCATTGATTGTTTTTGAAATTTGCAGATACTCTAGATCGGGGTTTGGTCCAAACCACCAGCTTCTAGTCATATCTGATCGGTAGTTGGAAACTGTTGCCCCAAAATCAATAAGAATAGCTTGGTTATTTTCGAGTTTTTTATTAGTTGGTTGATGGTGAAGTAGGGCTGTATTTTCGCCAAAAGCGACAATTGTAGGAAAAGCTTCTTGCTGACTGCCAAGTTTTCTTAAAATCTCCTTGAGAAGTTCAGCCACTTCAATTTCCGTTAGACCAATTTTGATTTTACGTTTCAATTTTTCAAAAGTTTGAGCACTAATTTTTCCAGCCGTCACCATTTTTTCTATTTCTTCCTCATCTTTACTCATTTTTTGCTGATTAAGCCAGTCATGGGTTAGTTTATCCAGTTTGACTGGCAAGGTTTGCAAAGCTTCCCACTCGGTGACAACCAGATCGTTTTTATCAATTAGTAGTCGAGTGTCTGATTGATCTTTTAATTTTTGGTCTAAACTTTTGGTCAATTGCTCCAGACTTATTCCTGCCACATATTGGCAAAAGCTAGTTTTTTTAATGGGGCTAAAACTATGGTGGAAAAGGGTTACTTGTGTTTTAGTAATCAATAAAAATGCCTCTCTTTCTTCGGGAACCAAAAAACCAAAATCAACTAAATAGGAGATATCGGTCGGTTTTGAGAAAAGAACAGCAGTTTGAGAATCAAGATTATTTTGGAAAGCTTTGAGACGAGCTTCAATTTTCATCTTGAGCAATAACGGTTAAGACTCTGATTCTAGTCGCGATTTTGTCACCTTCATCATCATAAGCAATGACTAAAGCTTGCATGTCGGTTTCAATGTCAGTTCTTTTGATTTCTTCACCCTTCAAATCTTCATAAACAGTTTTGGTGTTAGTGGTGACTTCAATTGCTTCTGGATTATCGCGAGGGATGATGGTGAAAGTAGTTTTGTCACTCTCACTAATTGTGCCTAGAGTGGTCAAATAAGATCTTGGTCTAATGTCGTCTGTAGAAACTAAAATCCTGATTGGCTTGAAGCTGTCATCTTCAACGACACCCATTACGACCAACCAGTTATCAACAGCTAAGTCTGCCAGTTTCATTTTGGTTGTACCTTTGAGTAATTCAACGTCGCTGGTAATTGGTAAGATTCTTGTGGCTTTATTAGTTTTGACAGTCACAGCTTCTTCACTGATTCTGATAACTTGACCAATAAAACCTTGCTTGGTGGAATCTAAGTTATTGATGATGCCTGTAATTTGGTCTTTTTTTTCCTCGACAATTCTTTCAATTCTAGCTTTGAGGTTTTGGGTGGTTTGGGGACTACTGGTGGCTTCTTGAGCGTGAACACCAGTTGCCAGGCTCAAATTGAGGGCAAAAAGACAGGTCAACGCTAATAGTTTTTTAGTTTTATTCATCTTTGGTATCGGCACTTGGTGAGGCATCATTGCTATCGCCAAGAAGTGGCTTGGTGGTGTAAATAACCGTTAGCTCTTTGGTGATAACCTTACCATCTTCATTAATTGATTTGACTTGAATCACATTGCTACCTACTTCTAATTTGGCTGAGATAGAGAAGTTGCCAGAATCATCAGCTGTAGTAACAAAATCCTGATCGCCCACTAAAATTACAATAAATTCGTTTTCATTGGTAGTACCAGCAATGGTCACATCGGCTGATTCTTGAATTGATTCATCAAGGGGTGAATGGATGACTAAATTGCTAATCAAATCAGAAGAGGCTTCTGGAGTAGGTGATACTTCAGTGTTAGTAGTTTGGTTTTTGGGAGTCAACATGATTTTGGTGCGGTAAAATCCAAACACGATGACTAAGCCCAAAGCCAGGCCCATGAAGATAGCTAGAAGTAACTCTTTTTTCATTTTCAACCCTATTATAGTTAAAGAAGTCATATATTCAACTTGAGTATC
Source organism: Patescibacteria group bacterium (assembly GCA_023382875.1). Classification (GTDB taxonomy): domain Bacteria; phylum Patescibacteriota; class Microgenomatia; order UBA1400; family PJMF01; genus JAHDXH01. The sequence continues at coordinate 20,614 of JAHDXH010000006.1, forward strand.
TGTTCAACCTCTGATATTTTAAGAGTGCAACTAAGGAGAACTATTATGGAAATTACATATCTTGGCCACAGCTGTTTTCGCCTCAAGGGAAACTTGGGCACAGTCATTACCGATCCTTTTGACAGTTACATCGGGTTTAACTTACCCAGTGCTAGCGCTGATATTGTGACCATTTCTCATGACCACAAAGACCACAACAATTACAAAGCCATTAACGGTACAGCTCGAAGAGAAAAACCTTTCATCATTACCCATCCAGGTGAATATGAAGTAGGTGGCATTTCTGTTTTTGGTGTCAAAACTGATCATGACGCCAGTGGTGGAGCAGAGCGAGGTAGTAATATTGTCTATACCGTTTTGATTGATGATCTTAAGATTTGCCATCTGGGAGACTTAGGTCATGAATTAACTCAAGAACAACTTACCGAAATTGGACAGGCTGATGTTTTGTTATTACCTGTTGGTGGTGTTTTCACTATTGGAGCAGATCAGGCACTTAAAATTGCTCAAGCAATGGAACCAAGTTATATCGTGCCAATGCACTATAAAACTGCCAAGCATGATGTTAATGTTTTTGGTGACATGGCAACTTTAGAAGATTTCATGAAAGAATTTGGTTCAGAAATTGTTCCAGTGCCAAAATTGGTAATTAGTAAAGATCGCCTGCCAGAAGAAACAGAGATGGTAGTTCTAATGAACTAACATCAAGCCAGTGATGAAAGCTAGAATTCCGCCCCATGATTTGTCGGCTGAAGTGTCAGTTTTAGGTTCAATTTTGATTGACTCTGACGCTATTATTCAGGTGGCAGAAATTATCAAGTCTGACGATTTTTACGAACCCAGTCATCAAATGATTTACGCAGCGATGATGGAGCTTTTTGAAAAGCGCCAGCCAATTGATGCCGTCACATTATCTAACCAACTTAAAAAAGCTAAACAACTTGATACCGTTGGTGGATCATCCACCATTGCCAAGCTCACTAACGAAGTTACAACTTCCTCTAATGTTACTCATTATGCCAATCTTGTGGCAGAAGCAGCGATGCGTCGTAATATTATTTCGACCGCTGCCGAGCTTGGTGAGTTAGCATTTGATGAATCTCAGGAAGCTCGAGATATTTTAGATACCACCGAGCAAAAGATTTTTCAGATTTCTCAAACGCAGGACCGCGATGCTTTTGTGCCGATTAAGGATACATTGGCAGAAAGTTTTGAACGTATCGATGAAATGCAAAGAAACCCTAACTCGATGCGGGGTATTCCTACTGGTTTGGCTGATCTAGATGGAATTTTGGCTGGTTTTGGTAAATCCAACCTTTTGATTTTAGCAGCTCGTCCTGGTATGGGTAAAACCGCTTTGTCTTTGAATATTGCTCAACATATTGCCGTTAATGAAAAGAAAAAAGTGGCCATTTTTTCTCTAGAAATGAGTAAGGAAGAGCTTGTGGATCGTTTGTTGGTGTCACAAGCAGATATTGATGCTTGGCGTCTTAAAACAGGTCGTTTAGATCAGCAAGATTTTATGAAGTTATCAGACGCGATGGGGGTATTGGCTGATACTCACATTTTTATTGATGACAAACCAGGCATGACTATTTTCGAAATGAGAACAAAAGCCAGGCGCTTGTCTATGGAGCATGGCCTTGATTTCCTTGTGGTCGACTACTTGCAGTTGGCGCATGGTCGAACCATGGATAATCGTGTCCAAGAAGTCGCAGAAATTTCGCAGGGTCTAAAAAACATTGCTCGTGAACTTAAGATTCCGGTTTTGGCTTTGTCTCAGTTGTCTCGTGCAATTGAAAGTCGTGGTGAAAAAACTCCGCAGCTTTCTGACCTTCGTGAATCGGGTTCTATCGAGCAGGATGCTGACGCAGTTATGTTTTTGTATCGAAAAGACGATGATATTCGTGAATCCGTTAATCTCAAAATCGCTAAGCACCGTCATGGCTCAGTGGGAGATATCGATCTGTACTTCCGTGGCGATCGCATGAAATTTTACGGTTTAGAAACAAAACGCTAAATACATATAGCGAGCTTTTAGAAGTTGAGAGTGAGTAAATTAGGCTTTTTGGGTAAAACCAAAGAGAAGGTAAATCAAGCCCCCAGTCAAAACAATGAAAACGATGGTGAAACCCAAGTTGGAGCGCAAATTTTTGCTGGCTTTATCAGGGTCAGCGGCATCAGCGGAAATGATGATAACCATCGCAATAACCAGCCAAATGACGCCACGCACTACAATTGAAGCAAAGCTATCAATGCGGAATGCACTAGCAACCAGTTCGCGAACGGTTTCCATCATAAGTTTAATATGAAGGTTTTTTGAGTTTTTTGCAAGTTTGGGAAATCGGTCCAAAAGGGCTTGGGTGCCGAGAGAGGGAGTCGAACCCTCACGAGGGGTTATCCTCATGGGTTTTTGAGACCCACGCGTCTACCATTTCGCCACCTCGGCAAGTGAATAGGGGTTATTTTACTATTTGAGGAGGTAAACAGCAATCACCACTAAAATTTGTGGAATTAGGCCGAAAAACACGTGGTGAGTGGAATGATGAAAAAAGTGATGCAGGTCGGTCAGTGGACGCAGGAATGGCAAGTCTAGTTTGAGGAAGTTTTTTGGTGCGTCTAGTAAATCTGGCAATATTCCTGCCAAAGCACCCAACCAGATGTGCCATTGAATTTGGGCATGGCCAGCTTGAAAAAACCAATACAAAAGTCCAAAAGTGGCAACCAATTCTAAAACTTCAAAAAACAAGGCAGTTTTAACGCTTCTTTTTCCTGTTGATAAGCCGGTCCCAAAGTCCCAGTGGGGAATCCAGTCTTCCAAATAATGGGCGCTAACCGCTGCTGGAATATAAAAAGCAGGGTGGGGGATTTGGCTGGCCAAAAAAGCACCGGTTAAGCTATGGGGGATAGACAACATAGAAAGCTATTGTAACGCGAATCAAGTTAAGTTGCTATGGAGCTTCATTTAGGTCTGGGTTATGATAGGTGAATGTGGCCAGTTATTTTTTCTCTCGGCAGATTTGAGTTAAGAACTCTGACAATTTTTACCTTTTTAGCTGTATTTTTTGCGAGCTATTTTTTTTGGCGACGAGGTCGAGAAGAACATTATAGTGAAGAAAATTTATTCGATGGTTTTGTTTTGTCTGTTTTGTATGGTTCAATCTTTGGTCGGATTGGTTTCATTTTTTTTAACCTAGAAAATTTTGGTCTTAATCTTATTAAATGGCTTGATATTTTTGCTCATCCTGGAGTTAATAGTTTGATTTTTTTATTTGTGGCTGGCTTGCATTTGTATCGCTATGCCCTAAAAAACAGGTGGGATGTTTTTGAAGTGATGGATTTTGCTGTTGGGTCATTGTGTTTGGGCTTATTTTTGAGTTGGTTGGGTTTGTTTTTTGATGGTACCAGCTTTGGTTTGGCGACCAATTTGCCAGTAGGTATGGTTTTTCCTGGTGTCTTTGACCGCCATCATCCGATCCAACTTTATTACACGATTTTCTATTTTATTTTATTTGTTTACTTGACCAGAGTAGAGTACAAATATCGTACTTTCCTTTGGTATAGGTATGGCAAAAAAACTGCCCAAACGGGGTTTTTGACGAGCGTATTTTTGATTTTTACTGGCGCATTTTCTTTTTTTGTTAATTTTTTCTCTTTTCCAAGTTTAGTATTTAATGGTTGGAGATTTGATTTTGTTTTATCACTAACGTTATTTATTTTTGGTTTAATTTTGATGGGTATTCGCTCTGGCAGGCTTTCAACAAAATTTTTAGGTCGCAGAAATAAACACTTGTTGGAAACAATGAGGGTTTAATTCATGAAGATATTTTTTCTTTTGCTTGGTCTAGATCAATTAACCAAGTATTGGGCTACGAAAACTGACTTGGTTCACTATAACGAAGGTTTATCTTTTGGTTTGGGAAGTGGGGGAGTGCCGCTAATTTTTTTAATTTTGGGGTTTTTGTTGACCTTAATCTGGGTTTTTAGAAAAATTGATTTACCAAAATGGTTTGAAGTTTTATTTTTTGCTGGTGCCATTTCTAATCTGTTGGACAGATTTTTCTTTGCCGGTCAGGTTAGAGATTGGCTGCCAATTCCTGTCTTTAACCTCGTTAATAACTTGGCAGATTGGTACATTTTTAGTGCGGTGGCAATTTATGTATTAAAATACCTCTATGATGAATATCGAAAAAATTTACGAAGATGACGATTTGTTGGTCATAAATAAACCAGCTGGAGTCGTGGTTAACGAAACCAAAACGTTGCCCAACCAAGAAACTATTCAAAGTTGGTTTTGGCAAACTTTGACTGATGAACAAAAAAAAGCAGCAGTTGAGCCAACCTTAATTCCCCAAGATTTCGATGAGACATATGGTGATCCACAAGCCATCTTTGCTGAGAGAAAAGGTATGGTTCACCGTCTTGATAAAGAAACTTCTGGGGTTTTGGTTTTGGCTAAAAACCCATCATCTTTAGTCAACTTATTGGATCAATTCAAAAAAAGAGTTACCCAAAAAAAATACTTGTGTTTGGTTCATGGTCGGTTTGGTGTAACTGAAGATCTGATTAGTTTTCCGATTATGAGATCGACACAAGATAGAATGAAGTTCAGAGTTGATGTTGAGGGTAGGGAAGCAGTAACGGCTTACAAAGTCGTTGAATATTATGATGCTTTGGACATGAATAATTTGAAAGAAGCTGGTGTTAGCGATGACGATCTCAAATCCATCAAAAAAAACAGTAATTCATATCAAGGATTTAGCTTAGTTGAGTGTTGGCCCAAAACTGGACGGACCCATCAAATCAGAGTTCACCTTAATCACATTAAACATCCTTTGGTTGGTGACAAGTTATACGTTGGAAAAAAGCGAAAAAAATTGGATGAAATCTGGTGTAAGAGACATTTTTTGCACGCCAATGAGTTAACGCTTATTCATCCACGCACCAATGAAAAACTAACTTTAATTGCGCCTTTAACAGAAGAATTGCAAAGAATTCTTAATTTTTTCCAAAAATAAGTTATGGTTTAATAGGTGACATGTCACCAGAAAAACTAACCATTCGTGAAATGATTGCTGCTACTGGTTCTGAGCGTCGTCGTCGGATGATGGCAGAGCTAATGAAGTGGATTCAGGATTATGGTTACGTTGATTATGAAATTGTTGTTCATAACCTTTCTCCAGATAGAGACGCTGGTGTTGAGGAATCAGACTCTAGTGAGGCAACTGTGGTTGCGTGGGAGAAGGCGTTGGTGGTGGCTTTGTGTTTAGGCATCTTAGAAAAAGATGATGTTCCTGAAGAATTGATGAATCAGTGGCAACATGTGATTAGAATCATTGGACCTAGTCAGCTGAGCGATGATCATAAGGAAGTTAAAACCACAATCTTTGGTGGTGACGTTGTGACTACGGTTAGAGGAGACCATGAGGGAGCAGAAGATAGAGAGTTGCTTAAAGTTGAGCGCGATTTGGCTGGTAAAAATCCAGATGAACAAGCAGATATTTTAACCAAAGACAAAGCAGAAATTAAAAAACTTTATTGTTCTGCTAGCGGTTTTTTTGTGACTTACAATATTGGCATCGCTTTACTTTCCAATGATGAAGTTGGTGATAAAAGAGGGGTTGTGGCTGGTTGGGAAGTGATGATTAAATTCAAGCCGTTGTCAGAAGAGATTATTGATAAAGCTTATGAAATTACTCCAGAAGGTCAAAAAGTTGGCAGTGCTTTTCAAGTTGGTCCAAGAGTTGATTTAGCGAGCTTGGCTTCAACCAGAGATGCTGATGGCAATTATCCTTACTTAGATAATGATTTTGGGGTGTGGGTCAAAAATGTTAATCAACCTGATGATCAACCAAAGCCTATTCAGGTGGAAGTGATGAAAGGATTGGTGGTTGGGGGTTTACTGCCACCACATTTGTGTTTAGAATTGCTAGCAGCGCTAGATAACCAAGTTCCAAAAGGTGAAAAACCCTTAGAGCCAGTTCAGATTAAGCTAGATATCGACGCCGCATCAATGATAGAGCAATTTAAACCAGTTTTAGATAGTGTTCGCATCGAACAAGTTGGTGATTTTAAAGTTATTCAATTCCCTGATAAAAAAGACCCTAAGATTACTACTGGTATTTCCTTGGATGAAGAAGGTAAGTTGACTCACTTTGGTGAGTTGGGCTTGAAAGTGGCTATTTTGCGCCTAGTTGATGACGACGCCACTATGGCTGATGCAGCAATGAAATATTTGTTGAAGAAGCTAGGATTATAGCCTATAACTTTTAGCTGTTGACAGTCTTTCAATTTTGTAGTTAAATATTCGGATACTTAAAAAGTATGTAGCGGAAGCACCTAAATTGTTTTCGCTCCCAAGCAACAAACCGCCTCAAATAGAGGAGAGGAAAACCAAGTGAGCTGAAAATGAGCGGGTGTTTTTTTTATTACCAAAAATGAGTAAACTGCCTGAAAAAATCAATTCCTACACACCTATTTTAGGGACTGCTAAAGAGCGTAATATCTCTACATTCCAAGAGCTTTATGGGCCAATTTTATCCGCAGATCCAGAAACACTGGGTGAAGTGTTTGAGGCAGAGCCAAGAGAAATTGATCCTACTGTTGCTGCTCGTTTCAAAACTAGAAGAATTTTGGAGGGTTACACAGTTCCTGAGGGTGAAAAGAAAGTCGCTTTGGGTGCAGATGTGGTTTTTGTTAATGGTAAGCGCCATTTAAAATCAGAAGCTTTGGGTGCTGATTTGGACATGGAAATCGAAGAGACAGTTAAATGGTACTGTAGTGACTCTTTTATTATTCACTGGTTAATTGCTTTTGCCATTGAAACAGATGATGGATTGAAAAGAATTACTGTTCTCGATGTAGAAGGTAATTATCACGAACCATTAAAAGAAGATGATGTTCGTCAAGCTTTTAATCAAAAAATTAACGCGAGAATTCCCTTAGTTGAAGCAGGAAGAAATGGTAAGGCAACTTTTACAGTTTCGAACTCTTACCATGACGAAAAAGTAGATATTTCTCAAAAGTTGGCTGAGTTGCTGGTTGTAGATAGAGTTTTGCCAATTGCCTTTATGGAAAGCTTGCTTAACGATGAAGCAATTCCAGTGGAGGGTTGGGAGTTTGTCTTGATAAAATTATTAGCTGACCAAAACGAGATCGCAGATTATAATGACAGCACTTATGACGGCACTATCTGAAAAATTAAGCGCAGTCCCAGAAGGTTACTTAGTTCACCAAAAAGGTGATCGTTTTGGCTTATATAAAGCTGGGGCAACCCCAGATGATGGCGAATGGTTGGTTTCAGCACCAGATGTTTACTTTGAACGTGAAATGAAGGGTTTACTAGGAATTTTTTTTGAGGAAAAACTGGTAGAAACTTTATATTTACAGCTTCTTGAACTTTTCCAAAAAAAACAATAACCCACTGTTTGACGAGTGGGTTATGCGCAAATGTGTAGAAGGCAATTTTACTTGCCGAGGCGGCGGCGGTAGTGAAAAACCACCCAGTAGCTTTTTAGGCTGAACAGTACCGTGCTGAGTCTTAGATATAAGTATATCCAAGCCAACAACAAGGCGATTGGTCCAGCCCAGATGTCGTACTCATCGAAGTAGAGGACGAGGTATGTTAGTCCGACCATAAATCCCAGCACCACCCACTGCCAAAGTTGTACTTTGGGGTGGAGAATGACAGGTTGTGTTCTTTCTGCAGAATCCAACTTTAACTCCTTATAGCTTCTTTTTCGCCGGTCCGATGTATTATAGGATAATATATTGATCTGTCAATTTTTTCTATCTTTGTTATACTTCACTCATGCGAAAATCAACTTTAATTTTCCAGCTCGCATTTTCCTCACTTTAATTGTCATTTGTGATTTTGTTTGCTACCTTTGACAAAAGGTAGGCTTTTATAATTTTTTATTATTTTTAATATGTCAAAAGATCAAATTTTTGAATTAATAAACCAAGAGGAACAACGACAAAAAGAGAAAATCGGCTTGATCCCTTCGGAAAACACAGTTTCGGAAGCGGTGTCAGCAACTTTATCTAGTTGTTTGTCTAATAAATACTCTGAGGGTTATCCAGATCATCGTTACTACGAGGGCAATCAAATTATTGACCAGATTGAAAAACTTGCTCAGGAGAGAATTAAAAAATTGTTTGCTGTACCTTATGTGAATGTTCAGCCCTATTCTGGTTCGCCCGCTAATGCAGCGATTTATTTTGCTTTAATGCAACCCGGCGAAACTTTGTTGGGTTTAAAACTAACCCAGGGCGGCCATTTAACCCACGGTCACCCTAAAGTTACCGCTTCAGGTCGTTTTTACAACTCCGTCCAATTTGGGTTGGATAGTAATGATCGCGTCAATTTTGAAGAAGTTAGAAAATTAGCTCATGAACATAAGCCTAAGGTTATCGTCGCTGGCAACACTGCCTATCCTTTCGAATTAGACTTTAAGAAATTCAGAGAAATTGCTGATGAAGTCGGAGCTTGGCTGGTGGCTGATATTTCTCATGTGACTGGTTTGGTGATTGGTGGTGAGCATCTTTCGCCAGTGCCGTATGCCGATGTCATTATGTCAACAACGCATAAAACCTTCAGAGGCCCTCGTGGAGCTATGATTATGGTAACAAAGAGGGGATTAGAGCGTGATCCTGACCTAGGTAAAAAAATTGATTCAGCTATTATTCCTGGCCTTCAGGGTGGTCCACACAATGCTACTACCGCGGCTATAGCTGTCGCTGCTGGAGAAGCTACTACCAAGCAGTATTTGGCTTACACTAAACAAATAAGAAAAAACGCTGACGCTTTAGCCGAAGAACTGAAAAAACAAGGTTTGAAGTTGGTGGGTGATGGCACTCAGACTCACTTAATGTTGATTGATTTAACAGAGGTTGGATATGGCTTGGGTAAACAAGTGGCTTTTGCGATGGATGTGGCTGGTATTTATGCCAATTGTAATACTGTGCCCAAAGAAACTTGCTCGCCTTTTTATCCTTCTGGCATTCGTTTAGGAACCCCATTGGTCACTTCTAGGGGTATGAAAGAGTCAGAAATGAGAAAAATTGCTGCATGGATTGCTCGGGTTGTTGAACTTGTCAAAACTGAAGAGTTGCCTAAAGATAAAAAAACTCGAGCTTCTTTCATGCGTGATTTTGAGCAAAGAATGTTGGCTAACAAGCAGTTGTTAGAAATTTTTGAAGAAGTTAAAGCGTTAACTAAGAATTATCCTTTATTTTCTTGGTAGGCATTGATCAAAACCATGCCAGTAGCTCTTTTGAGGGGAGTGAGTTTGCCTTTTTTGTAGAGTTCAACTTTGAAGCCAGTTTGTTCAAGTTGTTTGACTAGCTCTGACAAGTTTTGACTAGGCACTGGATGAAACTCACACAAAATTTGCTTGACTAAACTTAGTTTTGGCACAGCTTCTTTAAGAACCACTTGTTCGGCACCCTCGATATCAATTTTGAGTAAGTCGATTGGTTGATTGATCAGCGAGCTTAAGGTTACAGCTCTGACTTCAACAGGAGTAGTAGTTTGTGATTTGGTCCAATTGCCTTCGATGACACCGGCAGTGGAATGCCAGTTATTATTGCTATCGGTGTGAAGGGTGATTGTTCCAGGTTTGGCTGCTACAGCTAGTTCAAGTGCATTAGTGGTTGTCAAGTTATTTTCAAAAATATTTTGTTCAAGTAACTTGAAATTTTTGGCGATTGGTTCCACGGCCATAATCTGAGCGTGAGGATAATGTTTTTTAAAGTAGAGAGTCGCTAAACCAATGTTGGCACCGATGTCTAAAATAACTGGATCAGGCCTGTCTGACTCAAAGTAATAAAGATCTTCAGTAAAGATCTCATTTTTTAAAACATGATATTCTTCTTGGTTGTCGAAAAAAACGCTGAAAGTTCCAAGTTTTGTTTTTTGCATATTTGGGTTAAGTTATTATAAAAGAGAAATAATAAAATTATGACGAAAAAATTAATTGGTGGACATGTTTCAACGGCGGGCGGTTTGCATTTGGCCGTAGAAAGAGCAAATGCTATCGGTGGCAACTGCGCTCAAATCTTTTCGGGTTCTCCTCGGATTTGGCAGCGTCAGTCGTTGGCTAAAGTTGAGACAAATAAATTGTTTTCAGAACAAGAAAAATATGGTGTTGAGAGAATCTATATTCATGCGCTTTATTTGACTAACTTAGCTACAGAAAATCCCGAATTAGCTACGAAGACAGTCAAAGCTTTGATTTATGATTTGAGCTTTGCAAGTCACATCAAAGCTTCGGGAGTAATTGTTCATGTGGGCAGTCACCAAGGTCGGGGCTGGGATAGTGCAAAGGATATTATTGCTGAGCGTTTGACTGAGATTTTAAACAACACTCCCACTGACTCAGTTTTTCTCATCGAAAACTCTGCTGGTCAAAAAGGTAAGGTAAATAGCGAGCTGGCTGAAATTAGATGGCTGATGGACAAAGTTCAAAACCCACGTCTTGGTTGGTGTTTGGATACTTGTCATGCTTTTTCGGCTGGTTATGGATTGGCAAAAGCTCAGCCAGGAAAAGCGCTTCTGATTGACGAAATAGAAAAATATCAGCTTTGGGACAGTTTAAAGGTGATTCACGTCAATGAAAGCAAGGGTAAACAAGGTGGCGGCATTGATCGCCATGACAATTTAGGAATGGGGGAAATTGGCGACCAAGCTTTAAGAGAGTTGTTGACTAATAAAAAATTAGCTCACGTGCCATTGTTACTCGAAGTTCCCGGATTTGATGGCAATGGTCCTGACGCTGAAAACATTGAGTTGCTTAAAAAAATAGTTAGCTAGATTCTTTTTCCAGATATAAAGTGGTAAAATAACTGTCTTATGGTGATTTTTGACCCACAATCATATATTCAAAAAACCAAAGCTAAACTTATGGCTTCGGTTAGTTTGTTGCGTCAAAAAGGCATTGTCCCCAAAGTTGCTGCCATTATGTATGTGGAGGATAAGGGTAGTCAGCTTTATACCGGTATTAAAAAAGACATGGCCGCTCAATTGGGAATAGAGTATGAAGTCTTTGAATTTAGTTTGACAGGCGGGATTGAGCCGGTGCTTAATAAACTCAGACAATTAAATGAAGATTCAAGTATCACTGGTATTATTGTGCAAAAACCGACTCGTAAAATTTGGGTGAGTGCTAATTTTATCGAAGGTGAAGAAAAAGATATTAAAAAAACTTATGACACTTGGTGGAGACTACAAACCAATTTGATTGCTCCACGAAAAGATGTTGATGGTCTTAATCCATCTGTCATTGAGGCTATTTTAAATGATCGATTGGTTGAACAAAATCGGGTTATGCCGGCTACGGCCAGAGCGGTTTTGGAAATTTTTAACGAGGCTGAAATCAGTTTGAACGATAAAAAAATTGTTATTTTAGGCAAATCAGATTTACTTGGCTTACCATTGTTTAATTATTTTTTGAGTAAAAAATATCAGGTTGAAAATTTAGGTAGAAAAGAGCTGGCGGCGCGAGTGGAAAAGGGAATTGGTCTTACTGATTTTGACGTTGTTATTTCTGCTACTGGTGTTAAAAATTTAATTACGGCTGAATTGGTCAAAGACGGTGTGATTGTGGTTGATGTGGGAGAGCCAAAGGGTGATGTTGACTTTGATTCTGTCAAAAATAAAGCCAGTTTTATTACTCCTGTTCCGGGTGGCGTTGGTCCAATGACGGTTATTTCTTTGATGGCCAATCTTTGCGATCTGATTAAAGATTAAAAAGATCTATATTCCCAGATCTATTGTGTTATAATACCAACATTAATTATTTATTTGCGTCTTGGTTGTTGTTCAAACATCCTGATTACAAACACCCAAGGCAAGATCCTCAAATTAAAAGAGGAAGAAAAAGGATACTATGAGATCAATCGATCTTTCATCTTTGCCAGAAAAGGCACCAGAATACGATTTAAGACAGCTTTTGGAAGCTGGTTGTCACTTTGGTCATCACACCAAAAAATGGCACCCAATGATGGCTGAGTGGATTCACATGGAAAAAGACCAAATCCACATTTTTGACTTGGCTAAAACTGCTAAGCAATTACAACACGCTTATAACTACGCTTACATGCTTGCTTCACAAGGTAAATCATTAGTAGTCGTTGGTACCAAAAAACAAGCTAAAGATATTGTTAGAGCTGTCGCTACTGAAGCTCAAATGCCTTACATTGCTTCAAGATGGTTGGGTGGTACTTTGACCAACTGGGAACAAATTTCCAAATCTATCAAAAACATGATGAAAATCGAAAAAGGTCTTAAAGATGGTGATTTCAACCACTTGACCAAATTCGAAAGAACTCAGTTAGAAAAACAAGCTGCTCGTTTGGCTAGATTCTTCGATGGTTTGAGAGAGCTCAAGAGTACTCCTGACGCTTTGTTTGTCATCGATCCTAAAAAAGAAAGAATCACTATTACTGAAGCTCTGGCTAATGATGTTCCTGTTGTTGCCTTAATTGACACTAATGGTGACCCAAGAGAAGTCAGTTTGCCAATTCCAGCTAACGACGATGCTGTTGGTAGTATCGAATTAATTGTTAAAGCTGTGGCTGAAGGTTACAAAGCAGGTAAAGCAAGTAAGAAATAAGGAGTTTCTATGGCTAACTACACAACTGAAGACATCAAAAGATTAAGAGAAGAAACCGGTGCTGGCATGATGGATTGTAAAAAATGCTTAGATGAAGCTAACGGTGACTATGAAGAAGCTAAAAAATTAGTTTTTGCTCGTGGTATCGCTAAGGCTGAAAAGAAAGCTGACCGTGAAACTAAAGAAGGTTATATCGCTTCTTACGTTCACTCCAATGCTAAAACCGCTTCTTTAGTCGAGATTCTTTGTGAAACTGACTTTGTTGCTCGCAACGAAGATTTCCGTACTATGGCTATGAGTATTGCTATGCAAGTCGTAGCTATGAATCCAGAAAATGTTGATGAGTTGATGGCTCAGGATTTCATTAAAGATCCAAGTATGACTATCGAAGAATTGGTTAAAAGAACCAGTGGCAAAATTGGCGAAAAATTCGTCGTTAACCGCTTCGTTCGTTTTGAAGTCGGACAATAAAACTTTGAGTTTAAAAATAAGCCCTCGTTAACAGCGAGGGCTTTTTTGTTATAAACTTAAACCATGGTTAGAAAGAAGCAACCTTCACCACCACCTAAATTTTTTTCATTTATAGTGAATTTTTTACGAATATTTTTGGTGGGTGGAGCAATTTTGAGTGGTTTATTGGTAGTGGTGTTTTTGTTTATTTCGCAAATAGAGACGAAGCTAAGTACTCAAAATATTTTATTCATTCCAAACAGTAAAGACGTTTCAGAGGGACAAATAATCTTGGCATCAGTTAATGGCAACTCACAAAAAGTTTTCGTTTACCAATTCCCAGCGTCATTAAAATCTGAAGTTTTAGGAGGGTATGGTGAATATCCACTGGGTTCCGTTTTACCTTTACTAAAAATTGACCACAAAGATAATTATTTTGCTTTGGCTGCTTTTAGTGGGATTTTTCAACATAGTGTGACAAGCTTTTATGAACACCCAATCGACTCCGAACAATTGAGCAAAGCTAAGTTGATTGGTCTCTTATTGAAGCAAAGGTCAACGTGGTCGTTGGCTTGGCAGATTTATAAACTAGATGGCACAAGTTTATCGTTCAAAAGAGTAGAGAACTGGGAAGAGTGGGGTAAAGCTTTGAGTGGTCAGTTAGTTGGCAGTATTAATGATCACTGTTCGGTGGCAGTGGTTAATACCACCAAAATTAATGGTTTAGCGACAAAATTGAGCAATGTTTTAGAAAAGAGTGGGGTAGAGGTCGTCCGGACGACTGATAGCATCTGGGATCAATCTGCTACTGCTATTTATTATGCTGACGAAAGCGCTCTGGAGTGTGAATCTGTAATTAATGTTATTCAATCTGTTAGCCCAGTTAAACTAATCAAAAACACCGACGAGGTTAAACCCACTCAGTACCGAGCAAAAGTTGTCTTTTTTATTGGAAACGAATTGGCTGAGATCTTTGGCAAAGAATCAACTAAAGCCGATTAATCTTCGTCATCATCAGCGACTGGAGCGTCATCATCCTCAAGGTTGCGATTGGCTCTTTCAGAAAAGTCATCACTATCTTCGAGATCCATATCGGTGTGGACGATTTCCATCGGAATATTGTCTTCCAGCAAGAATTTTTCATCAATATCGTTAATGGTGGTCAACAAACTCTTATTAAGTGGGAAAGAGTGAATGTTGGCATTTTGAGCTGATCGCTCAACTTCTTTGATGTAGATACTACATGATTTAGTTGAAGATGAATGAACAAAGCATTCGTAGCGATTTTTTCTATTGATGAGTTTGGTCAATCGGAAAGACAAGTCTTCTGGCAAAGTGCCGATGTATTTGCCGTCAGTTTCCACAGAAATATAACGATTTTTGATTTTTAACTCACAAGTTTGGCCGGGGTTTAAACGGTTGAGAATTTCTTTTCCAGCTAGTCTATGGAGTTCGACAATTTTGGTTTTTCCAGGCTCTTCAATGAAATTTTCTTGAGAGAAATTAGGGGTAGTGCAAAGTTTGTTTTTAATTTTTTCTAAGTTTTTCTTAGCAATTGAGTTGGATGAGTCTAATTCCAAAACTTTGTTGAAGCATTGTTTGGCTTTGGTTGACTTGTCTAATTGCATGTAAGACAAACCAAGGCGATTCAAAGCACCAATGTCGTTGGGATTGATACCTAAAATTTCTTCATTGATAAGTGAGGCTTTTTGCCAGTCACCACCTTTGGCGGCATTGACGGCTAAGAGTTGTAGTGTTGAGAGTTTATTCATTTGAATAAGCTTAAATTCTGATGATAAAAGATACTATTACGTCTTGTGATTGTCAACCATTGGGGTCTACATCTATAATCGCCCTATATGGCAGGACACAGCAAATGGAACAATATTAAGAATCGCAAAGGCGCTCAGGATATTAAACGAGGTAAAGCGTTTAGTCAATGTGCGAAAGCGATTAAGTCGGCTATCAAAGAAGGTGGCGGTGGTGATCCTAAATTTAACCCTACACTTCGTTTGGCTTTGGATAAGGCCCGCTCTGTTAATATGCCTAACGACAAGATCCAAAAAGCTATTGATCGTGGTCTAGGTAAAACAGCTGCAGGTACCGTCATGGACGAAATTAACTATGAAGGTTTTGCTGCTGGTGGCGTAGGCATGATTATTACCAGTATCACTGACAACAAAAATCGCACCGCTTCAGAAATTAGAACCATCATGTCAAAAGCAGGTGGGGCATTGGGAAGTCCTGGTTGTGCTAGTTACATGTTCAACCGTGTTGATGGTGAATACCAAGTCACTATGCCTATGATTATTACTGACGAAACTCAACAACAAAATTTACAAGAATTAATGGATAGTTTACGCGAGCTGGACGATGTTGAAGATGTTTATATTGCCGGCGAGTGGGAAGGTAAAGAGTGAGACGAAGAGAACGTTTTGTCGTTGCTTCTATCATTTTAAGTTTAGGACTTTTCATTGTTCAATTAGTTGATTTGGAGTACCGTGTCTGGGCGGTGGTAGCACTTGGCTTTGTTTCTTATCTACTTTCTGCTTGGGCTTTATTCGAAGATCTTCAGCCCTTCGAGTGGTTTACGGTTTTGCCTTTTCCCGTGTTTTATGCGATTTCGGTAGGATTTTTCTACTTTTTACTACCCACCAATTTCCTTAGTCGACTGTTGGTCTTAACCATTTTTGGCGTTGGCATGTATGCCTTGTTTTTAACCTCTAACATTTTTTCTGTGGCCAAAGGCAAAGCCATTCAGCTGATCCACGCTGCTCATGCCATTGGTTTGTTGTTTACTTTGTTTACTTCTTTGCTTTTAACTAACACTGTTTTTTCTTTGCATTTGCCTTTTTATTTGAATGGTTTGGCAGTGGCAGCTATTCATTTTCCTTTGGTATTGATGTCACTGTGGTCCGTCAAATTGGAGCAAAAAGTGAGTCGTGAGACTTTGGTTTTGTCAGGGATGTTGACTTTAATTTTGACCGAATTAGTGGTTGGTCTGTCCTTTTATCCCATCTCAGTTTGGAATCAAGCTTTGTTGACCATGGCAGTTTTATATATCGGTTTGGGTGTCTTACAAAACTACTTGAGAGGGATCTTATTTAGCAATGCAATTCGTGAATATTCTCTGGTGGCTGGTCTGGTTGGTTTCATTTTTCTGATGTTGTTTCCTCTAAAGTGAGGTAGAATGATGGACATGGAAATCTCAATTATTGGCCATGGCTATGTGGGTTTGGTGACCGCCTGCGTATTCGCTGATTTTGGCAACAAAGTACACGTTATTGGTCGCACTCCAGAAAAAATCTCTCGTCTCAGATCCGGTGATCCGATTATCTATGAACCAGGTTTGGAAGAAATTTTAGATAGAAATCTCAAAAACGGTAATCTAGAATTTTCCACCACTTACGATTCCATTAAAAATTCAGAAATTGTTTTTATTGCGGTTGGTACTCCGTCACAAGCAGATGGTTCGGCTGATTTAAGCCAAGTTAAGGTGGTGGCCAAGGAAATTGCTTTGGCACTAGGGGAGAGCTTCACGGTTGTTTCCTGCAAGAGTACTGTTCCAGTAGGAACAAATAGAGCAGTTGAAAAAATCTTAACTGAAAATGCGCCAGCTCATGCTAAATTTGCTGTTGCTTCATGTCCAGAGTTTTTAAGAGAGGGAACAGGAGTTTCTGATACTCTCTCCCCCGATAGAGTAGTGATCGGCACAGAATCCAAGAAGGCAGCCGATCTGCTTTTAGAACTTCATAAGCCAATTGGCGGTCAAAGAGTGGTTTGTGATTTATCATCCGCAGAAATGATTAAATATGCCTCAAATTCGATGTTGGCGACTAAGATCTCCTTTGCCAATTTAATCGCCGAAATGAGTGAAGTGGCTGGGGCTAATGCACCATTAGTTTTGAAAGCTGTAGGGTTGGATAACCGCGTTGGAGCTAAATTCTTAGACGCAGGTATTGGTTATGGCGGTGCGTGTTTCCCCAAAGACGTCAAAGCTTTAGCTTTTATTGGCAAGGACTTGGGTGTTGACTCTAGCTTACTTGATCAAGTCGAAAAGATTAATCATAATGCTCGCGAACGTTTTGCTGAAAGAATTGTCAAACATGCCAAGGGCAAAGTTTTGGCTATTTGGGGTTTGAGTTTCAAGCCAAATACTGATGATATTCGCGAAGCGCCGTCCATCGAAATCATGAAGTATCTACTCAAAAATGGCTTTTCTCTTAGAGTTTATGATCCTCAGGCTATGGGTCACATCAGAAGGATTTTTGGTGATCAACTGAGTTATTTCGACAACAAAGATGATGCTTTGGCTGGTTCAGATAATTTAGTGGTTTTGACTGAATGGAGTGAATTTGCCGCCGCAGATCTGGAAGAAGTCAAAAAAGTATTGAAAAATCCAGTAATTTTTGATGGTAGAAACGTTTTTGATCCAGAACAAATGGGCAAACTTGGCTTTGAGTATTACTCAGTTGGTCGAAAAGACGTTAAATAAAAATATGAACATTCTTGTTGCGGGCGGTGTCGGATTTTTAGGATCTAATTTTTGCAAGTTATTGCTAGGTAAAGGTCATAAGGTTTGGGCATTGGATAACTTGATTACTTCAAGTGTATCTAATCTAGAAGCAATTAAGAATGACTCTAATTTTTCGTTTTTACAGGTTGACGTAATTAAGCCGGATTTCATCGGTCAATTAAGTCAGGTCAAATTTGACGCTATTTATCATTTGGCTTCACCGGCATCACCACCGTGGTATCAAAAGTATCCGATTGAAACTCTTGAGGTCAACTCGATTGGTACTAAAAACCTGTTGGAACTAGCTCGTCGAGACGGGGCAAAGTTCATTTATGCTTCAACTTCTGAAGTTTATGGTGATCCGAGTGTTCACCCACAACCAGAGACATATTGGGGCAATGTTAATTCATTTGGTCCTCGATCTTGTTATGACGAGGCCAAGCGATATGGCGAAGCCATGTGTTACACCTATTTGACCAAATACAATGTTGATGTGAGACTAGTGAGAATTTTCAATACCTATGGCCCAAATATGGACCCAGACGATGGGAGAGTGGTCTCTAATTTTGTTACTCAGGCACTAAGAGGCAATAAAATGACCATTTATGGTGATGGTTCCCAAACTAGGTCGTTTTGCTATGTTGATGATTTGATTAGAGGCTTTTACTTAATGATGGAAAAACCTGTGACAGGAGAAATTATTAACTTGGGTAATCCAGGCGAATTTACTATGTTGGAGCTTGCCCAAAAAGTGCAGACTTTACTTGGTAAACAACTCGAGATAGTTCATGAACCTTTACCTCAAGATGATCCTAAGCAGAGGAGACCTGACATTGGTAAGGCTGAGCGACTCTTGGGTTGGAAGCCAGAAATTGATTTAGATCAGGGATTGGCCGCCACCATCGAATATTTTAGCAATAAAATTTAATTTTTCTTTTTGTTTATATTAAGATTTCCTCCTCTGTTTTTATTAGAGTAGGGGGTCTATAGATTTTTGAGACGTCCAGATGTAGGGAAGAGTGAATGATATAGTTTGATATAGATAAGTATAGTCTATCTACGTCCTATAACAATGTGGAAAACTCCAAAATTTCCGTGAAATTCTGAGGGTGTGAAATGAAGCGCTTTAAGGCTACTTACTCGAGTAGAAGCTCAGATTAGCTACACATGTGAATAAGTTATTGAACACAAAATATTATGATGTATGGCTCAAAATAGAGAGTGAAAGAATAAAAAACCCGAACCGATCAAGCCATTTGCGGGAATAAATCTGGTGTTTTTTGAATGTTTTTGGAGGGAGCTGAGAGGGGTTTTTATCAGAAGGCTGGCTAGGAATGGGGATGATGCCAAGTAAAAGAAAGAGTACGGTGATTTCCAAGTGATTTTAAAGTGGTGATGATGGTGATTTATGTTCTCCTCTACTTTTTGATAGGGGGAGTTCTTGATCTAAACATTATGTCGCACAATATAACTTTTGCGACATAGACCACATTTTGCTCGAAGTAGGTAGTTATCCTCTTTTTATTTTATGTCTGATTTTATTTCTATTAAAAATAATAAATTCTGTTTTTATTTTTGTTTTCTTGATCTCTGCCCCGTCTTAGGCATCCTGAGTTTGTGGGCGGATTTTCAGCTCCTAGTCAAAATATCTAAAAAGTCATCAAAAGGTCTAAAATGACATCCAATACCTATTATCCAATGATAGATTGGTCATCTTTTTAATAAAAAGCCGTTTTTGGGCGTTTAATGAGCTCATATCTGGTAAATAGCTATAAATCAATCTTTTTAAACAAATGACCAATCGAATTTGAGGTTGACGGGTCATTTTGTAGTGATGTTTGGCTGTAGCTACAACTTTAGTGTACTAAGCTGATGAAAAACCTGGTTTCCAATGCGTCAGTGAATTGAAGCGGTAATAATTACGGTTCCGTCGGCGTGTTGTAGAACTTCGTCTAGCGATAGTTCTTTAAGCCAGCCCAATGCTAGCAGTTGCTCAATCAATTTCTCAAGCATTTTTACCTCCTTGAGTTTGTTTGACGATCTGAGCCAACGGGCTGATTATAGCACCGCAAAGTTTTCTGACTTATGATAGGGTAGACATATGAGTGTTTCAACTCTCCCCCAGCCAGCTTTACTAACTTTCTTGGAACATTTGGAAGTAGAAAGAAATGTGAGTCAGTTGACGATTAGAAACTATGCTCATTATTTAAGGCGTTTTACCGATTGGTTTATGGGTGAGGGTCATTCTGATTTAAAGCAATTGGACCAAGATGTCTTAAGAAAGTACCGTGTTTACCTTGCTCGTTTGACTGATGAAAAAGGTAATGAGTTGGCCAACTCCACTCAAAGTTACCACATCATTGCTCTTCGTTCTTTCCTTAAATATTTAGTCAAACAGGACTGCCCTGTTCTCCACCCCGAAAAAATTGATTTGCCCAAAGCCGATGCTAAGCACATGGAATATTTAAACAATCATGAATATGTGGAGAGATTTTTATCACAACCCGATTTGGATTCAAAAACTGGCTTGCGCGATAAAGCGATGTTGGAAGTTTTATTTTCCACGGGCCTGCGCGTAAGCGAGTTAGTGTCGCTTAGTCGTGACCAACTTAATATCGAGTCACGAGAATTTGGTGTGATCGGAAAAGGTCGACGACCACGAGTTGTTTTTTTATCTGACCGCGCAGCGACGTGGTTGGTGCAGTGGTTGAATTCGCGACATGATAATTGGCGACCAGTTTTTATTCGTTTAGCCAAAGACAAACCAGATCTTTTAGCTGACGGTGAAGAGATGCGTTTAACTACAAGAAGTGTTCAGCGCATCGTCGATAAGTATGCAAGACAAGCTCATTTACCAGTTAAGATTAGTCCCCATGGCTTGCGTCATACTTTCGCTACTGATCTTTTGGCCAACGGCGCTGGGCTCCGCGATGTTCAAGAAATGTTGGGACATAAAAATATTGCGACTACCCAAATTTACACACACGTTACGCAACCAAAGCTAAAACAAACTCATAAAAAGTTTCATTCTAAGTTTTAGTTTTCAGACCAAAATACACACTTTTTGAGTAGGTAACTTCGAGAATAGTTATGAGTCATTGGCAGAATGACTCAATTAGTGCTAAGGGGTGATTTTGAGATGATTGGGCTATGAATCAATCTTTTTTTATTTGTCCCCTACCCTCTTCGAGTATTCATCAGTCAAAATAAATTATAGTGATAAAAATATAATTTATCTTAGAGGACGCCCATATCTATCAGGCTCAAATTACAAAAAAAGCTATAAAAAGATATCATCTAATATCAATCTATAGCTAATTATAAATTATGTTATCGAAATAAGACAGAGAAATTGGTGGACCCAAGGGGAGTCGAACCCCTGACCTCTTGTATGCCATACAAGCGCTCTACCAGCTGAGCTATGAGCCCATTTCCAACATCAGGTATTTTATCTTAGCTTTCGTTGTCTGCCAAGGGTTCTTCTTCACTTTCACCCGGCACACTGCCTTCAGGTTCTTCAAAAGTTAAAGCAACTGCGACTACTCTATCTTCCTTGTTGAGTCTCATTAAAATCACGCCCTGAGTGGCTCTGCCAAGAACAGGAATAGACTTTTTATCGACAGGCAATTTAATTGTTTGTCCAGTCTTGGTGGAGATCACGATTTCTTCGTTTTGTTCTGTGACCATTCTAGCGGCTGCGATGTTACCAGTTTTGGGAGTAATGACTGAAACTTTGACACCCATGCCGGAACGTTTTTGTAATGGGTATTGTTTAAATTCAGTGCGTTTGCCTAAACCGTTTTCTGTGACGACCAGTAATTGATTAAATTCTTTTTTACCGACGCTTGAAGCCTCTAATTCTTTGGGGTACGACTCGAAGCCGATGACGTAATCATCTTTGCTTAATGTAATGCCTTTTACGCCTTTTGTATCGCGCTGGGATGATTTAACTTCAGTCTCAGAAAATTTAATACTCTTACCTTCATGAGTGATGATCATGATGTAGCTTTCACCATCAGTCAAAACACCTTTGACTAGTTCATCATCTTTTTGAAGGTCGATAGCAACAATGCCGTTCTGGCGAATGTTGTCATAGAGCTTGAGAGCAGATTTTTTGACTAAACCAGCTTTGGTGGAAAGAAGAACAAATTTGTCTTTGTCTAATTCTTCATCAACTCTGAGCATTGTTTGCACGCGCTCATCAGGTTTCAATGACAATAAGTTGACGATTGCACTACCCTTGGCTTGTTTTTTAACCTCTGGGATTTCAAATGATTTGAGTTTGTAAACACGGCCTTTGTTGGTAAAGAAAAATAGTGTGTCGTGAGTGTTGCAAGACAACATACTTAAAACGACATCTTCATCTTTCATTTTGACACCAACGCTACCTTTTCCACCTCTTGATTGCTGGCGGAAAGACGATGGGCTTAAGCGTTTGACATAGCCGGTTTCCGTTAGCATGATGACGGTGGATTCATTGGCCACTAAGTCTTCTTCTGAAAACTCACCAATTTTACCTTTGACCAATTTGGTTTTTCTTTTATCGCCATAAAGAGTGATTAATTCTTGAGTGTCATTGACGATTTGATCCAAAATAGCTGAAGGATGAGAAAGTAGCTTAATCAAACGAGTGATTGTTCTTTTAATCTCTTCATACTCTTCTTCAATTTTTTGTCGTTCCAAAGCAGCTAAACGTTTGAGTTGCATTTCCAAAATAGCGGTAGCTTGAATTTCGGAGAGCTTGAATTTTTCCATCAAGCGAGCGCGAGCGACATCAGTATCTGGTGACTTTTTGATAGTCTCAATGACATCGTCTAAGTGGCCTAAGGCAATCAATAAGCCTTCTAGGATATGGGCACGATCTCGAGCTTCAGCCAACTCAAATTGTGAACGACGAACCGTTACTATTTGACGGTGAACAACGTATTCTTTGAGAATCTGTTTGATGTTGAAAAGCTGTGGCACACCTTCGCTGTTCAAAGCCACCATGTTAACCGAGAAGGTTGATTGAAGTGGTGTGTATTTGAAAAGTTTGTTTAAAACGACTTTTGGTCTAGCGTCACGTTTCAACTCGATGGTAATTTGCATACCATTGCGGTCTGAGTCATCGTTGAGGTCACGAATACCAATGATTTTTTTGTCTCTGACTAAGTCAGCGATTTTTTCGATCAACCTTGCTTTGTTGACCTGATATGGAATTTCAGTGACAACAATTTTGAAACCTTTTTTATCTTCTTCGATGCTAGCTTTGGCGCGAATTACCACTTTGCCTCGGCCAGTTTCGTAGGCGTGCTTAATTTCTTTGAAATCGTAAATAATACCAGCGGTTGGGAAATCTGGACCATTTATGTGTTCCATAATTTCATCAATGGTGATTTCAGTATTGAAGACACCAGCCAAAACTTCAGCAGGTGTTTCTAAAATTGGAGCAATCCGTTCTGAAATCGGGGTGGTCTTATCGTCTTCATTGGCGGCTTTTTCAATCTTGGCTAAAATTTCTTTATCCAAGGGAGCAGCACCCCCCTTCTTGATCATGGCAATCGTTGCTTCACAAACTTCGGTTAGATTATGTGGAGCAATTTTAGTCGCCATACCCACAGCAATACCTTCAGAACCCATCAACAAAAGGTTGGGTAACTTGCCTGGCAAAACTGTCGGCTCTTGCATCGAGCCATCAAAGTTGTCAGTGAAAGGGACGGTATTCTTATTAAGATCAATTAAAAGTTCTTGAGTAATTTTTTCCAAGCGGGCTTCGGTGTAACGCATCGCAGCTGGACTATCACCATCGACAGAACCAAAGTTACCTTGACCATCGACTAATGGATAGCGCATGCTGAAGTCTTGAGCCAAGCGAACTAAAGCCATGTAGACTGAGGAGTCACCGTGAGGGTGATATCTACCTAAAACGTCACCGACAATACGAGCGGATTTTTTGTACGAGCTATTGTGATGGATGCCGGACTTGTACATCGAGTACAAGATACGTCTATGCACAGGTTTAAGGCCGTCGCGAACATCGGGTAAGGCTCTGGAAACGATGACACTCATCGCATAGTCTAAGTAAGACTTTTCCATTTCACCAACGATAGAGACATGGCTGAGTTTGCCAAATCTTGAAGGAGTAATTTGTCCCACTAAGGATTCTATTTCTTCGTTGTGACCAGAATCAGATGAAGATTTTTCGTCAGGCGATTCTTGATCAACTTCAGAATCTTGCTCGACGTCGTTTTGTTCATCTAATTCTTCTTGCTCTTCAAGTGTTTGCTCATCTAATAAATTCTCGTTGTCTATCATGGTGACTTTCTTAATTAGGCTAAAGCTTTTTCAATTGCTGGAGCGATTTCTTTTTTGCGGCTCATTTTTGGTCCAATATCAATGATGTTGTCTACAACTGTGCCACTAAAACCTTTGACAGCAATTTGGCCACTTTCGTCATCTAAAACGAGGATTTTGGTATTAACTTTCAAAATATCGGTAATAGCAACAAAGATGTAATCAACACCTTCTTTGGCTTTGATAGTTTGCATGGCTTCTAAAAGTCCAGCTTTTTTCTCAGTCAAAACTAAGTCTTGTTCGACTGTTTCTAGTTGGTCGATGAAGACTTTTTTGCCACCAAAGTCAAAAACTTTGTAGTCATTGGTAACAATTTGTTCATTAGTTAAGCTTGAGACATCTGATTTGGCTTTGAAAATTTCCAAAGTGAAACCTTCAACATCGCTGATGCCAGCGATTTGAGCTAATTCAGCGCCAAATTGCACATCGGTGGGAGTAGTTGTGGCAGATTTATAGCCAACTGTGTCTGATAAAAGTGCAGCTAACATTAGAGAAGCAGTGGTTCTGTCTGGAGTAACGCCAGCAATTTTCATCAAACTGAAGATAACGGTGCTAGTAGAGCCCCATGGTCTAAAGTGCAAGAAAATTGGTTGTGGCAAATCAACGTTGATTTTGTGGTGGTCAACGATACCAACGATTTGATCGGGGTTGAGGTTTTCTAATCTTTGTGATTCTTCGTTGTGGTCGACTAAAACGACGCGGTCTTCAGCGGTAATATCTGTAGCGCTGATGACGGCTGGAGAGGTTACGCCAAATTTATTGAATAAAAAACTGGTTTCTGGATTGAGCTCACCAACTATAACGGCTTTAGCATTAGGAAATTCCTGGGCTAATTGGGGTGAGTTTTTGTAAAGATGTTCTAAAGCCATAGCAGCGACGACAGCGTCGGTGTCAGGTTTCAAGTGTCCAAAGATGTATGTTGTCATAATTTCTTTTCTACCCAATTAATGGGCTAAGTAATTATTAAATATCTAATTCTGCTAATTTAGCTCTAGTTTGAATAAAGCGTTTGCGTGGTGGCACGTCATTGCCCATCAAGACGTCAAAGGCATTGTCAGCTTTATCGAAGTCATCAATGGTGATTTTTTTGAGCATGCGATTTTTGGGGTTCATGGTGGTTTCCCAAAGTTGTTCTGGGTTCATTTCACCAAGACCTTTGTAGCGTTGAATACCAATCTTGACGCCAGGTTTTTCTCTTCTGATTTTTTCAACCAAAGCATCTTTTTCAGCATCGTCATAAACATATTGCTCGTCTTTGCCAACGGTAACTTTGTAGAGTGGTGGGACAGCGACGTACAAATAGCCTTTTTCTACCACGTCGCGCATATGCCTAAAGAAGAAAGTTAAGCCAAGGGTGGTAATGTGTTCACCGTCAACGTCAGCATCGTTCATGAGAATGATGCGGTGGTAGCGCAATTTACTTTCATCGAAAGTTTCGTTAATGCCACAGCCCAGAGCGATAACTAAGTTTTTAAGTTCTTCAAAAGCTACAATCTTGTCTAAGCGAGCACGCTCGGTGTTAAGGATTTTACCGCGGAGTGGGAAAATAGCTTGGAACTTGCGGTCTCTTCCCTGCTTGGCTGAACCACCAGCGGAGTCACCCTCAACGATATAAATTTCACATTCGGAGGCAATGCGACTTTGACAGTCGGCTAATTTTCCAGGTAGAGTCGAACTTTCGAGCGCACCTTTTCTGATAACAGCGTTTTTGGCAGCGCGAGCAGCCATGCGAGCGCGAGCGGAAAGCATGACTTTGTCGACGATAATTTTGCCGACTTTGGGATTTTCTTCTAGGAAAGTAGTAAAGGCGTCTTTGAAAACCTGGTAAACAGCAGTTTGAGCTTCAGAATTATTAAGCTTGGTTTTGGTTTGTGACTCAAATTGTAGATCATTGGACGACATTTTAATGAAGACAACAGCCGTCAAACCTTCTTTAAGGTCGTCGCCAACGAAAACTTCTTTTTCTTTGAGGAGCTTGTGCTCGGTGGCGTAATCGCGAAGAACGCGACTCAAAGCATTTCTAAAACCTTGGAGGTGGGTTCCACCATCGGGAGTGTGAATAACGTTGACGTAAGATTCTAAGCGTTCGTTGTAGGAATCGTTGTATTGAAGAGCCATCTCCATGGCGATTTCTTCTTTTGATTCTGGATCTTGCCACACCCCACTGGTATAGAAAACCTGATGAAGTGGTTTCTTGGTCATGTTGATATGTTGAACCAAGGAACGAATCCCGCCTTCGAAGTAGTAGTGTTTGTGAATATGATCGACCTCGTCAAGGATTTCAAAGTAAAGGCCGGCCATTAAGTAAGCACGGTCTTTGACAATATTAATTAAAGTTTTTTGTGAGTAATTAGTGGTAGAAAAAATAGTTTCATCGGCAATGAAAGAAACTAATGTGCCAGTTTGGTATTTTACGAAATCTTTTGCTTGTGTAGGAAATAATTTGAGTACTTCTGATTCAGTAAGTAACTTTACTTTCTCTTTTGGTCTACCTTCGTTGTAGGCTTGATAGTAGTACTTCTCTCCCCTAGTCACCACCACTTGGGTCAAAATGGATAGAGCGTTAACAGCGGATGAACCAACACCATGGAGACCGCCAGAGACTTTGTATGCAGATTCTTCAAACTTTCCACCAGCATGAAGCTTGGTCATGACCACTTCCAAGGCAGAGACACCCGATGGGTGCATATCGGTTGGGATACCACGGCCATTATCGACGATGGTAATAACCTGAGCATCGGTGCGTTTGGTATTGGCTAATTCTTGTTCGATAGGGCTGATGATGGTTCTAAAAAGTTGAATTTTTTTACCAAATCCAGCTAAGGCTTCGTCCACACCGTTATCTAAAATTTCTTTAACCAAATGGTGAAGTCCTCTGGAATCAGTCGAACCGATATACATACCAGGTCTTTTGCGAACTGGTTCCAAACCTTCAAGTACTTTAATCTGAGCTGCTTCGTATTGTTGTGTATCTGTCATGGGAAACTGTTATATCACATCCCAAGATTATTTTCCAAGATTGAATTTATTTTAACGCTTTCTATGGCATCAAAAACGGCTTTTTATGGAAAATAGGCAGTTTTCGAGGGTCATCACAACATTAAAATTCTGCTTAATTTGGCTTAAAGCCAGATTGGTAGCTTCGAGGGCAATGAGAGTTTTGGCGGTAGGTTGTTGCTGAAGAAGTTGGTGAAGCTGGTGGACTAGGTCAGTTAAAAAAGTGACTGCCTCTTCCCTTTCTTTGTGACTACTCGCCCACTCGATTAACTGAGCATGATTGGAATCAGGAAATAGGGCCAAAAAACTTGTTGCCAGATTGGTATCAAGACTACCTTCTTTGTCTTTGCCCATTAGATTGATAATCTGACAGCGAGATTTGATGGTGTCTAGGATTTGTTGTTCATTGGTTGATTGCAGGACGAAGCGTATGTAGGCTGGATGCTCTTCGAGTTTTTTTAGAAAAGCGTTTTGTGCTGGGATTCCAGCTTGGTCAAAATTAGCTAAAATTATGGTTTTTGATGGAAGTTTATAAGGCGAATATAAAATTATTTCTTCTAAATCACGAATGGTTTCAATGCTTAATCCTTGGCCATCTTCATTAAAAACAAAAAGGTCTGGTTGGGGTGAAAAATCTAGTTGCCACTCCTTGGTTAGGTACTGACTAAACTGTTGGTAATCACTAGAAAATATGAGGTGAGCTGACATGTTTTTAACTTGTGAAGTCTCCTCGAATCTTATATCATGAAAGCATATAGATTAATATGCAACCTGCCACTCTGCCCGTTCCGGCTCCCGGTACTGTGAGCTCACCACAATCTGTGGTTGACGTTTTGGTGGCAAAAAATCTTCTTACCCAAGAACAAGTTGATTCTGTTTCTGTAGAACAAGCTGGAAGTAGTAAATCACTGCCAGAGATCTTGATGGAGAAAGGTTTGGTTAGTGAAGAAGATGTAGTTAAGGCCCAAGCCGAACTAAACGGCTTGCCATTTATTAAAATTGCTGACACTGGCGCTTCTCCTGAGGCTTTGAGCCAAATTGCGGAAAGTATTGCTAGGAGATATCAACTTCTACCTTTTGCCTACGACAAAAACGAAGGGACTTTGTCTTTGGCAATGTCTGATCCTTTGGACATGACGGCGATTGATTTTGCTCGTCAAAAAACTGGTTTAGAAATCAAGCCTTACTACGCCATGCCAAGCGAGCTCGAAAGAGCTTTGACCGAGCGCTATGCTCAGAGTTTATCTTCTGAGGTCAATCAAGCTTTGGAAGAATCTACTCAAGTTCGCCAAGCCAAAGAAAAAGCCTCTGATATTTCTCAACTTCAGGGTCAAGTTTTACGCCAGGCTCCGGTTACCAAAATTATTGACACCATTTTATCTTTCGCTATAAAAGCTCGTTCTTCTGACGTTCATATTGAGCCTCAGGAACAGCGCACACGTGTTCGTTATCGTATCGATGGTATTTTGCAGGAAAAGCTAATTTTGCCAAAATCAGTTCATGAAGCTGTTGTTTCTAGAGTCAAAATTTTATCCGACCTCAAAATTGACGAGAAGCGTATTCCTCAAGACGGCCGTTTTAATTTTGTCGCCAATAATGAAGAGGTTGACCTTCGTGTCTCCACTCTCCCAACAGTAAATGGAGAAAAAGTCGTGATGCGTTTGCTTAAGAAAAACGCCACAGTTCCGACTTTGGAAGAACTGGGCTTAAGAGGTTTTGCTTTACAGCATTTGCAAGACGCGATTAAAGTGCCAAGAGGTATTATTCTGGTGACTGGTCCGACGGGTTCTGGTAAAACCACCACTCTTTATTCTGTTCTCCATCAAGTGAATACGCCCAAAGTTAACATTGTGACCTTGGAAGATCCGGTTGAGTACCAGATGCCAGGAATTAACCAAGTTCAAACTAATCCTCAGGCTGGTTTAACTTTTGCCTCAGGTATGCGCTCTTTCTTGCGTCAGGACCCTAACATCATCATGGTTGGTGAGGTTCGTGATAATGAAACGGCCGAGCTGGCTATTCAGGCTTCTTTGACGGGTCATTTAGTCTTCTCTACTCTTCACACTAACTCAGCTGCCGGTGCTTTGCCACGTCTTCTTGATATGAAGGCTGAGCCTTTCTTATTGGCTTCTTCTATGACTTTGACTATGGGTCAACGTATCGTTCGTTTAATTAATCCGGAGTACCGAGAAGAATATAAGCCTGCTGAGCCAGTTCTTGAAGATATTAAAAAAGTTTTAGGTCCTTACTTTGACTTGTGGTGTAAACAAAATCGTAAAGACCCAAATAATATTACCTTGTTCCGACCAAAGGCTGATCGGCCTGCCACAGAGCCAGAGTACAAGGGCCGTATCGGTATTTTTGAAGTGATGAAAATTACCGAGCCGATTAGAAAACTAATCCTTGATCGAAGGCCCGGTGGTGAACTCGAAGTTCAGGCGATGGCTGAAGGCATGATGTTAATGAAACAAGATGGCTATATAAAAGTTTTGAATGGTGAAACAACCATCGAGGAAGTCTTAAGAGTTGCGGAAATTTAAACTATGAACATTTTTGACATCATGGAACAAGTTATTGTGCAGGAAGGCTCAGATATTCATTTGATCGCTGGTTCTCCGCCAATGTTACGTGTTCATGGCGAACTTGCTCCGGTTGAGGGTCTGGCTGCCTTGACCAACGAAGAAACTAATATGCTCATTGATCCTTTGTTGACTAAAGAGCAAAAGGATTATGTTCACGTTAATAAAGAAATCGACTTTGGTTTTCAATACAAAGATAAAGGTCGTTTTAGAATTAACGTTTATCACCAGCAAGGCAATATGGCTGCTGCTTTGCGTTTGATTCCAACTCACATTAAAACTATTGAAGAGTTAATGTTGCCTGATATTTTTCATCGTTTCACCCAGTTCAAACAAGGATTAGTTTTGGTAACTGGTCCGACTGGTGAAGGTAAATCGACCACTTTGGCAGCAATTATTGAAGAGATTAACTCTTCGAGAGGTGAACATATCTTAACCATCGAAGATCCAGTGGAGTTTATTTATCAGCCCAAGCGTTCAATCATTTCTCAGCGTGAAGTTAATAAAGACACCCATTCTTGGGCAGTATCTTTGCGCTCTGCTTTGCGCGAAGACCCTGATGTGGTGTTGGTTGGTGAAATGAGAGACTTTGAAACTATTTCCGCTGCATTAACGGTGGCTGAAACTGGTCACTTGGTTTTTGGAACTCTGCATACTTCTTCGGCTGCACAGACGATTGACCGTATTATTGACGTCTTCCCTGCTACTCAGCAAAACCAAATTCGTCAGCAATTAGCCTCCTCCTTGCAAGCTGTTATTTCTCAAAGATTGGTGCCCTTGGCTAGCGGTGGTCGAGTTGCAGCAGTGGAAATCATGATTGCTATTCCAGCCATTCGTAATTTGATCCGCGAAGAGAAAATTTTCCAAATTGATAACATTATTCAAACTTCTGGCGAACACGGCATGATGTTAATGGAAACTAGTTTGGCCAATTTAGTTCAAAGAGGAGCAATTACTAAAGAAACAGCAGTCGCCTATTCTTTCCGTCCTCAAGAAATGAAGAGAATTTTAGGAATGTAGAATTTTATGTCTTATTTTAGGTACGTCGCCAAAAACGAGCACTCCGAAACAGTTAAGGGAAAAGTTGAGGCACAAAGTAAAACACAAGCTGTCCAAATCTTAAGAAGCAGAAATTTGTTTGTGGTGAGTTTGCAGTTGGAGGGTGACGACTCAATGTCAGTTTTGGGTTCTTTGGTTTCTGGTGTTAAACATGACGATATTGTTAATTTGACCAGACAACTTTCTACTATGATTACGGCAGGCTTACCTTTGACAGAATCACTGTCAATCTTGGAACAACAGGGTAAGCCCGCGATGGTTAAGGTGATCTCTGAGTTACTTAAAGATATTGAGGGTGGTTCCACTTTTGCCGCGGCTTTGAGTAAATTTCCCAAGCACTTTACGCCTGTTTACACACAGTTGATTAAAGCTGGTGAAACTGCGGGTGTAATGGATGAAGTGCTGCAGCGTTTAGCAGAAAATATGGAAAAGGATAAAGAGTTTAAGGCCAAAACCAAAGGCGCCTTAATTTATCCCGCTATCGTCATGATAGCGATGGGTATCGTGGGTATGGTGATGATGGTGGTGGTGGTGCCTAAGCTGACTGACATGTACAAAGATTTTGGCGCTGAGCTGCCTGCGCCAACGCAGTTTTTGATTGATTTGTCAAATTTCTTTACTAAGACATGGTATCTAATTTTGGCAGGATTAGGAGCAGGAATTTTTGGTTTAAGAAAATGGGCTAAAACAAGAGCTGGTGCTATCGAAATCGCCAAAATACAATTCAAAATTCCTATTTATGGTCGTTTGAAAAGAAAAATTATTTTGACCGAATTAACTAGAACGACAGCTTTGCTTTTGACAGCCGGTATTTCGTTACTTCAAGTTTTGGAAATTGTTGCCGATGCCGCTGACTCAATTATTTATCAAGAAGAACTTCGCGAAGCGGCTAAAAAAGTGGAAAAAGGTGTTTCTCTAGCTCAGACTGTGACAAATCAAGATTTATTCCCGATGATTTTGTCACAAATGGTAGCTGTGGGTGAAGAAACTGGTAAATTAGATGAAGTGTTGTTAAAACTTTCGACTTATTTTCAATCTGAAAGTGAGCACGAGATTAAAAATCTCACCACAGCGCTTGAGCCATTTATCATGATTGTTTTGGCTGTCGGCGTGGGTTTTATGACTATTGCTATCATCATGCCTATCTACAGTTTGACTAGTCAGTTCTAGCGTGTGTATATTTATCTGTGTATACTTATTTTTAATTATGAAAAAGGTTGACAATAAAATGACCAAAGCACTTTCCTTTTTAAAGCTCGGTCGAGGTGGCTTCACCATGATCGAGTTGTTAGTTGTGATTTCGGTGATCGGAATTTTGGCCGTGGCCGTTCTGTCTTCCATTAATCCTATCGAACAAATTAATAAGGGTCGTGACACTCGTACTAGGTCCGATGCTGCCCAGCTTATTAATGCAGTTGATAGATACTTCTCTATTCAAGAAAGATACCCCTGGAATGATGCCAATGGTTCTGACTGGACTCCTACAACCAGCTACGATGAGTACGATGAAGAATTTGTCTCAACTGGTGGTAGTGCAGCTGCCTGGGGCTGGACTCAAATTTTGAATGACGTTCAAGAGGTTAAAGCTGGCTTTATTACTCGTTTGATTAATGACGATGCTGTAATAGCCTTTAAAGCTGCGGGCACAAATGAAACCATGTATGCTTGTTTCAAGCCCGCATCTAACTCATTTAAGCGTGAAGCTGCCACTAACTGTGACGCATCTGTTGGTGTAACACCTTATGGTACTGGTGATGGCGTGCCATCTTCGATTACCACTTGTGCTACTAGAGACGGTTCAGTTAGCGAAGATAACTACATCTGCTTGCCCTAAAGTAGTGATGTTTTTAACACATTTAGCAATTGGTTCTATCTTATTTATGTTGGGAGCTGCCTTAGGCAGCTTCCTTAACGTTGTCATCAGTAGATCACTTGCCAAAGAATCATGGATCTGGGGTCGCTCACACTGCGACGAATGTCAAAAACAAATTAGTTGGTATGATAACATTCCCCTTCTCTCTTATTTGATTCTTAAAGCTAAGTGCCGTCACTGTCATAAACCAATTGCGCTCACCCACCCTGTAGTAGAGTTTTTGGTAGGTAGCTTATTTGTCTGGTGGTACATTTCTATTAGTTTTATATTCACTTTAACTCAACATCCATTTGTGATTTTACAACCACTTTTTTGGTTGACTGTCGGCATGGTCTTGGTTGCAATCTTTGTTTATGACATGCTCTATTCGCAAATTTTGGTTTTGCCAGTCGCCTTTTTGATGATCTTGACCGTCATTTATAGATTTGCCTTAGTAGGGTTTGGAATTATGCAAATTCATGATTTGGTCTTGGCTGGATTAGGAATGATTTTGTCGGTATCTTTTATTTGGGGAATTCGTAAAACCGCTTGGTTGATTTACAAAAAAGAAGCTATGGGTGATGGTGACGTGATTTTAATGGCACCACTCGCTATGTTAATGGGCTGGCCAAGTGTTCTGGTTGGGCTCTATTTGAGCTTTGTTTTGGGAGGCGTTGTGGGCATGGTTTTGATCTTGGGAAAAAAGAAACATTTAAAATCAACAATTCCGTTTGGACCTTTCCTCATCTTAGGAACTTTTATATCCTTAGTATGGGGAGATAATTTGATCACTTGGTATTTATCTCTTCTTTAAACAATGAGAATCCTAAAGTCCATGTTTTTTTTCCTACTCTTTTTTGGAGTAGCTGGGACTGTGGGATTTTTTGTTGGTCGTGAATTTTTGTTAACCATGGGTGCGACCGCTATGAAAAATTCTCTTCGTGAAGTCGCGGAAATTGCAAAAAGCACTGGTACTTATGCAGCTGAGTGTCGCAAAAAAGGCATCGTTGAATTAGATGAAAGTTCGATTAAATCTATTCAACTGAGATTTACATCTAGCACTGAATATCAAATTGAAGTGGTATGTCGACAGTTTAGTTTAGATCCAATCGTGGTTAAAGAAGATAAGTTGCCTCAGTTTGTGACTAAAGTTCCTGGTTTTGGCGGGGTCATTTGGGGACAAGCTTTGAGTGGTGTAGCTGTTCAGTCTTTTGGAAAAGCTAAAAGTATTTTTGTCGAAGATGAGGCGATTGCCATTGGTAATTTGGATGACGTGACTGGCTCGCTTAGTCCGGTCACGAGTTGTCAGGGTCAAGGTTTTACCTGTTGCCCACTTGAGACAACTATTGGCCAAGGTCGCAGTATCCAAAATGTGAACGATTGTTCTGCTAATTGTTTTGAGAGCTGTGTGAGAAGGCCAATTATTTTGTCACTTTCAACTCAGCCATTTTTTGATTTAAAAACCAGAGAGGTAGTAGTTAACAAAGGTGAACAAGTAACTGTGGCTTATGTAACTGATTTTGCGGGGTCAAAAAAATTGGATATCACAATTGATTTTGGTGATGGCGAAACACAGCACATGTCAGAATTTTCTGGCGATACTGTTCATCAATATAACTGTGCTCAAACTTCGTGCCGTTATGACTTAGAAGTAACTGCCGTTAACGAAAACGGCATTGAAGCGGCTAGGACCGCTATTACTAGGGTGACAGTAATTGTGCAATAATGTGCTATGAAAACTATGACTAATAAAAAGACTCTCTTTGGTTTTACACTGCTCGAACTATTGGTGGTCATTTCAATCATTGGTATTCTAGTGGCAATGGGAGCTGTGGCTTTCACTACTGCTCAAAAACGTGGTCGAGACTCCAAACGCCGTGGTGATATCCAGGCTATTCAAAAAGCTTACGAGCAATATTTTGCAGATAATACAATGTATGCTACGACCTGCAGCACTATGGCAGATGGTTATATGCCCGGCGGTACCCCCACTGACCCACAGGGTAATCAGTCTTACATTTTGAATTGTGACTCTGATCAATATTGTATTTGTGCTGAATTGGAAGATATTGATGGTGGCAACGCTGGTGCTCCAGCTTCTCTAAGTACTGTCTGTGACTACGCAGGTGCACCAAAATCACATTATTGTCTTAGTAACTTGCAATAACTATGAATAAAAAATACGGCTTCAACTTGTTTGGCTTTACCATGATTGAACTTTTGGTGGTGACGACGATTATTATTATTCTTACTTCGATTGGTTTGGTCAGTTATACCTCTGCCAACCGTTCAGCTCGCAATGGCAAAAGAAAAGCAGATATGGAGATGGTAAGGCAGGCATTGGTTCTATATCGTACAGAC
>JAHDXH010000006.1:55384-56093 GCA_023382875.1 Patescibacteria group bacterium
CTTATCCAGCGACAAATAGTTTCACCACCATGCTTACTACAGTGAGTGATTACACTAGTGCTCAATCTGTTACGGATCCTAAAAATGAGGGCAGCTATGTGTATGGCTATACTTCCAATGGGGTGACTTTTACTTTAACAGCTAAATTGGAACCAGATGGCACGCCTTATACAGTCAGCAATCCTTAATGAGGATAACAAATCCGGCTTTACTTTATTGGAATTGCTTATTTCAGTTACGATTATGATGCTTTTGGTTGGCATTGGTGTGGCTTCTTTTATAACTTTTAACGAGAGGCAACAGCTGGCTGGGGCCGCTAAAGAATTGCAAGAGTTTTTCCGCTCAGCTCAGACTAGGTCTAGGACAGGTGACGTTCCGATAGGTTGTGGAACTTTCTCTGGGTACAATGTTCAGATGGCTATTGATAGCCCCTCAGTTCAAATGTACGCCGTTTGCTCAACCGGCAATGTTTTGAGATCAGAAAAAAATTTGACCGGTGGAGTTAGACCTACGGTTGCTATTAATATGACGTTCCTTAGTCTAAAGGGTGGTGTGACTAATGCTAGTACGGTTGTTTTGCGCCTGCCATCGCGAGATTTAACATATACTTTTAAAGTCACAGCTGGTGGCGAAATAACCCAAGGAGCTTTAAATGATTAATTTTTTAAAGTTAAAAACAACCGGCTCTTCAATGATTGAAATTCTGATT
>JAHDXH010000007.1 GCA_023382875.1 Patescibacteria group bacterium
CTCTAATACCATATCTTTGGGCCAGATCTTTATAATCCATTCCCCTAGTGTCACTCTTTTCAACTTGACCAACTGTGGCTCGTGACATTTCTTCTGATGATACTGGGGTTTCCCTTACCATATTTTTCCTTTCCTCTCTAAAAAAAGAGTTAAATACTTTCTCTTGAATTCCTTAATACAGATCTAACTTCGGCCAAAAACTTAGCTTTACGCTCTTCATTCATACCAATTTGATCAGCGATCTGAGCTGCGTCAGCTTCCGTTGCTTTCTCATCAGCTAACATTTCCTGATTTGCTTGAACTCTTAAATCATTGGCTTTATCTAGCAAATCCATAGCCATTTTAGGGCTATCTTGAGCCACTTCATGGCCTAAATTTTCATAAATCTTAGCCAACTCGACTGGCGGCAAAGCACCTGCTCCTGGTACGTTTTCTGCTGTCATATTTGATTTGATGCAATCAGTAATATTTAAGTTAATTGCACACCTCTAAGCTAACCAAATTGTTAACAATTTGCAACAGGTGGGCTCTTGAGGGAGCTGAAAAGTTAACAAAGGGTTAAGATCGACCCATTCTCTTTTGCACAGCTTGCCAGATGTTTTCTTCAACCTCTTCAAGAGACTTACTGGCATCAACAGTCACCCAGCGCTTGCTCTTATCAGCGTGAGCAATTTTCAAGTAACCTTCCCTAACTTGGCGGTGGAAGTCAGTTGATTCCATATCTAAGCGGTCAACTTTGCCAGATTCGCGGCGTCTTTCTAAACCCACCTCTACGGGCAGATCTAAAAGCAAAGTTAAATCTGGATAAGTATTTTTGGTAGAAATATTATTCAAATCTTCAATCAGGTTTTCGCCAAAACCACGGACAATGCCTTGATAAACCACACTACTATCGCGTGAGCGATCCATCAAAACTACTTTGCCAGCTGACAAACTTGGCAAAACAATTTCGCGGTAAATTTGAGCGCGAGCAGCTTGGAAAAGCAAAACTTCGGTCGTAAAGGCAATGCCAACGTTTTTACTAGACAAAACTACTTCTCTAATTTGTTCTGAGATAACAGTCCCACCCGGTTCTCTTAAAACCACTACGTCATGACCAACTTTGGTTAAACGATCGCGCAATCGGACAATTTGGGTAGTTTTACCACCACCCTCGCCACCTTCAAAAGTAATCAAAAAACCCTTGGCTTCTGACATAGTTTTTAATTTCTTTCTAATTTATTTATTCTAAATCTCCTCGTAAAGCATCATAGCAAATTGCGCAGGCAACGCCAAAGATCTCATCGGCACCTACATTTTCAATTTGACTCAAAGGATGCTTGGCATAAGTAAAAATGGCTGGATGTTCACAGCCCTCATGATCACAACGGGCAGTCAATTTTATTACCTGATCGGCTTTTTCCATTAACTCAGGCATGGGACCAAAGCCATCTTTTTTGTAATCTAAATCCAGTCCAGCAGCAACCACCAACATTCCCCTAACCAGCAATTGCTCAATTACACTAATTACTTCATGAGAACAAAATTGAACTTCGTCAATCAAAACACAAGATAAGCTTTCATATTCAGAAACAATCGACAAAATTTCTGTAGGATTTTTGGCGTCAAAAAGTCGAGCGCCATAAGCCTGACCATCGTGAGAGTGAACTTGTTCACCACCACCATAACGACTATCCATACTCGGTTTCAAAATCAAGCTAGTATCAGGGTGGTGTCGAGCTTGATCTATTAAATAAGAAGTTTTGGCCGCAAACATTGGGCCTGTCACTACTATTAACTCTCCTCTTTTTGTCATGCTGTTTAGGTTCTATTACGATTTAACAAACTACTAACCTTGACTGAAAAACCGTAAGTAGAAGCAATAACTTGAGCTGCAGCGCGATACCAGATGCCAATTGGTCTTAACTCTCCCAATTCAATCTCCGCTTCTTCTTGCGGCTGGTAAAACTCACCTGTACCCTTCTTGGGTCTTTCGCCAGTTGTTTGATCAACTTCGCCATCAAATAAAGTCGCACTTATCTTACGTTGCCTATGATAAAAAGCCTCCAATTCTTCAGGACTTAACTCTTCTTTTGGCAAAGCAAACATTGATGCTGGATACTTAATCATGTTGCGAGCAATTTTTTCGATTACTGCTTTTCCAGAATCCACACCAATTAAGCTATGCATGGCAATGCTGTAAGCCAAAATATCCTCCAACACAGTGGGAAGCTTTTCTCTTTTCGAATCATCAAAACTAAGCACGAACTCGGCTTCATCGTTTAAAAGTTGTCTTAAAATTTGATATACCTTATTTTTTTCATCACTCAATGCCTCTGGCCTATCCATAGGCTTACCAACTTCTGGTAAGTCAAACTGAAACCTTTGGGCAATTTGACCAACCTTGGCGTAGATGCTATCTATAGGAATAGCCAAACCCATTTCATCAAAAGCGGTCATCCCAAATACTAAAATGTCGGAAATTTCCTGTTGGCGATAATCTTCTCTGGTTCGATGATCTTTTTTAATATTTTCAGCAGAAAAAATTCCTGAGTGGTCACCACCATTTAGTTCCTCAATCTCATCGCCTAATAATTTAAGCGCAACCTTCAGATCCGAATGATTAAATTTATCAATCAATGGACGATCGGTTTGCCAATCGATATGGGCTTGATGAGCGGCTTGGAAGAGTTCGTGACGGCTGGACATACCTGCTAACTTTAGCCGTACACATTGGCTGCACACAATAGAACAAACTAGATCATAAACACAAATTATAGTGGTTTGGGTTTTCTTCTAACACAACCTATTGTGTTTATTTAGGATGAAAAAAAACTAGATTTCGGTCTATTTTTTGCCTGTGGATCCGAATCCTCCTCGGTTTTTACCCCCCAATGATTCGTGAGCAGATATCTCAACTTGTTCGTAAGAAACCACAATCAGTTGCACCAACCTTTGTCCTCGCTCTATCACTACGTCGTGATCTGAAAAATTATAAAGTGCCGCCTTATATTCGTCTTCGTCACCAGAGTAATCACTATCTCCCACCCCAATTCCGTTAATCATCATCAATCCTTCTTTGTGCAATGAACTACGAGCGGCTAATAAAGCCCAACAATTCTTGGGAAGTTTGATAGCAACATTGAGTGGTACATAGGCAATTTCTTTTGCTTTGATCACAGTTTCAATTCTGCTATAAAGATCAATTCCGGCGGCGCCTTTGGTTTTGTATTCGGGTAATGGTAGGGTTTTGTCAAAAAGTTTGATTTTTAGTTTCATAGTGTTTTTCTTTAATGTGAAAGTATCTTAACCCATTTTCCTCTATTGAAACCAGCTAACCCAGTTGGTAGATTGTTTTGATATGTTTCTTTCAGACCACGACATCAAAAAAGCACTTAAGTCCGGCTCGGTCATTATCCAGGATTTTGATCCTAAGAGATTGCAACCAGCAAGCTACGACGTACTACTTGGTAATGACTTTTTGCTTTTTGATCGACATCAGCTTGGCGTCATTGACCCCAAGCAAAATCAGGATAAATACATGAGGAAAATTCATGTGGCCGATGATGAAGCATTTATTCTCCATCCTCATGAATTCGCTTTGGCCGTCACCAAAGATTTCTTTGGTGTCGACAAAAGTTTGTGTTGTCACATCATGGGCAAAAGTAGTTTGGCCAGATTGGGTTTAATCATTCATACCACCGCTGGATTTGTTGACCCAGGCAACCAGCTTAATGCCACCCTCGAGCTCTATAACACCAACAGTTTACCAGTCAAACTTTACCCAGGTATGAAAATTGCCCAAATTGCTTTTTGCCGCCTGGAAACTCCAGCCACCAAACCTTATGGTCATCCAGACTTTGGCAGCAAATACTTTAAATCAGGTTCAGTAGAAGGTAGCCAAATGTGGAAAAATTTTAACCATGAAGACTAGATTTTCTTTTTATCCAGATTTACACATTGCTTCACTCGAAGCTGAGGCGCCACATCATCAGCTCAAGGCTCACACCCTACTTCAAGATCCAACCCAGAAACAACCTTCCATCAACGCTTTTCTTGGCGCACGTTACTCAAGAAGCGCCGACAGCGTTGTCGACATTGCCAAAGAAGTCATGAACAAGGGTCAAGACGCAGCCAAGCGTCTTGAATCAATTTTTTATGGCTATGGGCATAAATCTGTTGGCGACATGGCCGACCTTTTCTTGTGTCTGGAAAACGTGCCCATGATCACCGCCATGAGACTCTTTAACCAAAACCCAGTTTTGGCTGGTCAAGAGCGCTCCACTCGCTTTCAAAACTTTGAAAAACCAGAATTTATCAAACTCCCTTCTTCAGTCAAAAATTCAAAATTAAAAGCTGAGTATGAAGCCATCATTCATACTCATATGAAAAATTATCAAGACTTACTCGAGCCTACTCGAATTGCTCTTGCCCAGCATTTTCAGATTGATGAAAATGATAAAGGTCAGGTTGGCGCTTTAACTGCCCGCACTTTTGACACCGTTCGCTATTTCTTACCTATGGGACTTCAGACTAGCCTTGGTTTTGTCATGTCAGCCCGCTCTTGGTCTGATTTGATTAGCCAACTTGGCGCCAGTCGGTATAGCATCGAGCAAGAGTTGGGCCAATTAGTTCATGAGCTGTTGAGTACTCCTGATCACTCTGGATCTGGTTACATTCCAGAGGCAGATGGCTTGATTCGTCATACTGACAGCAATTACTCAAGAAGAGAGTCAACCCAAGCAGTTTTAAAAGAGTTGAGTAAAGAATTTACTCAGGAAGAAAATATCCTGGTCAGCCGAAAGTTGGACAAAAATTTGCAGGTCAAACTCGGCGGGAACCCTACCGAAAACCTTCTTAGGCATTACGAACTACTCCTCCACCCCTTAGCAGCTGCTAAAAAAATCAAGTCACTCCAATCAACTGTGACAAAAATTGGGGAAATTATTTTTGACAAGCACAACCAACACCGCCAACTCGGCCAACTTGGTCAAAGTGGCGCCATTAGCCTTGAGGGCTTTGCTGACTTTGGTGTACTCAAAGATTTGAACCGCCACCGCAGTTTGGAAAGATTTGTTCCGATTTGGAATGATAATCTCAATCTAGAAGAAGAATTGGATCGCGAAAATACTCGCTGTTTCTTTGTTTGTAATTACTTACACTTACCCGAGTTTTCTGGACTCAAAAAGGAGTATGAAAAAAGATTAGCAGCCACCTACGAAAGAATTCGCGCTTGGCACAAAGCAGCTGTTGCTGAAATTGGAGCCGATCTTGCTCATGAGTACACCACCTATCTATTACCCCACGCTCACGCCACCAGATACCGTTTTTACGGCAGTATTGACGATTTGCAGTACACAATCAATTTGCGAAGTCGCAATGGCGGACACATCGCTTATAGAAGCTTAGCTTACTCATGGTTGAAAAAACTTGCTCAAGCCGACAGCTTTTGGATTAGCTTACTCAGTAAAATTCCCGCTGTTGATCCTGGGTCCAGAGAACAATTTATCGATCGATCCTAAACAATCAACAAGGTTAAAGTTTGTAAGGAACGTGGTGTTTAAAGTCGACAGCGTTAATTCTAGCCAAAACTTTATTAACCAAAGTTAAATCGATTTTGTTTTTCTTGGCTACCTGCTCTGGTTGCTTTTTGTCCAAAATCACACCCTGAATAACTTGGTCTGCAATCTCATAACTAAAACCCAATTCCAGCTCATCTGTCTGACCCTGCCACAACCCAGCTGATGGCGCCTTGGTTAAAAATATATTGGGCAAACCCAAGTACTTAGCTAGCTGGCGAACTTGCAACTTAAGCAGATGTCGAATTGGCTCAAAGTCACTCGCCTCATCACCAAAGCGAGTGAAATATCCCAAATAATGTTCTGATAAATTCTCAGTTCCTCCCACCAAACCATCGACTTGTCTGGCCCAGTCATACAAAACAATCATTCTTGCTCTAGCCATAAAGTTTCCCAACCGAATGTGTGCGTCTGGCTGATTTTTTTTCCAACCTGATTGTTTTTTTAAACTTTTAACCACTGGCTCGATATTGATCTCTTGCCAATTTTCTTCTGGAATCTCCAGCCATGCTGCTAAATTTTTAGCGTCTTCCATATTTTGATCAGCGAAAGGTAAAAAAATCGGATAAACATTTTGTCTACCCATCGACCAAACCGCCAAACTCAAACTTAAAGCTGAGTCTATTCCGCCAGAAACTGCCACCACCACTCGCGACTTATCGGCGTCACCAATTGTCTGGCGAATAAAAGCAATAATCTTCTGAATTTCAGATTCTGGATTTTTGATGAGGAGTGACATAGTTATGTCGAGTATAAACTATGTTTTGATAAATAGTGAATTACTTCTGGGGCGACCAATTTGCCAACTTCCGAGCCAGCCAAAAGCTCATTTTTGACAACAGTTGAAGAAATTTCCATTTCCTCTAAATCATATAAGGCCTTCATTCCTTCTCTTAAAAGTGCAAAATCAAAGCCAGATCTAGGGTAAACGTAAAAAACAAACTCCTTGAGCATTTGTTCATAAGAATGCCATTTGTGAAAACTAATTAAATTGTCTGAGCCCATTAAGAAAGAAAATTCGTGTTCTGGATATTTTTGACTTAATGCCCTGAGGGTATTGTAAGTAATACTCATTCCAGACTGATTAAGTTCGTATTCGCAAATTTGAACCGGCAGGTCATTAAAGTAGGTATTTTTCACTAAAGCCAACATTTCCAATCTATCAGTAGCGCCAGCCATTTTTTTGGAAAAAGCGTGACTTTTGACTGGTAGTAACCAAACTTCATCCACCAATCCTAGTTTGAGGAAATTTCTGACAACTTTGATATGGCCAAAATGAGGTGGGTCAAAAGCACCACCAAAAACGGCGATTTTCATTTTTTAGCTTTGCTTTTTGTGGCAGCAGCTTTTTTCTTTGGACTTGCTTTTTTGGTAGCAGGCTTTTTGGCAGTGGTTTTTTTAGTAGTGGTTTTACTAGCGGCAGGATTAGATTTGGCAAAACGAGCTTTTCTAGCTTCTGCTCTCTCTGCTCTTTTAGCCTGCATCTCTTTCCACTCTTCTTTGGTAAGCTTTTCACCTGGTTCTGGTTTT
This sequence comes from Patescibacteria group bacterium, assembly GCA_023382875.1. Taxonomy (GTDB): domain Bacteria; phylum Patescibacteriota; class Microgenomatia; order UBA1400; family PJMF01; genus JAHDXH01. The sequence continues at coordinate 7,089 of JAHDXH010000007.1, forward strand.
TTCCAAGAAGCCCAATCACAAGTTGGATAAGTGCTACAACCATAGAACATTTTGCCCCAGCGAGAATTTTTTTCAATTACCTCGCCAGTGCCACACAGTGGACAAACTACACCATCCACCTTAGTCACAATGTTTTGAGTGTATTTGCAAGTTGGATATTTAGAACAACTATAAAACTTACCAAAGCGGCCAGTTCTAATCACCACATCACCCACTTCACCTTCGAGGGTTCCAGCTTTTTGTGCCTCCAAACAGGTAGGACATTTTTCGCCGGTTTTCTCGACTGGCACTTGCATACGGTCAGCTTTATCGACCACTTCATCAATTTGCTTTTCTAAAGGACGATAAAAAGTACCAACTACTTTTCTCCACTCTTTTTCACCTCTGGAAATGCGGTCGAGATCTTCTTCCATTTCAGCAGTGAAATCATAGTCCATGATGGTTTTGAAATGCTCCAAAAGGAAATCACAAACAGTAATACCAATCGGAGTAGCAAAGAAACGCTTATTTTGTCTCTCCACGTAACCGCGACTATCAATCACTGAAATAATACTGGCATAAGTACTTGGACGACCAATACCTCTTTTTTCCAATTCTTTAATGACAGATGCGTCATTGTAACGAGCTGGAGGCTGGGTAAATTTTTGAGCTGAATTAAGCTCACCAAAATACAAATCCTGACCCTCAGCTACATCAGGCAAGATTCTATCGCCTTGCCCTGGGAATAGTTTCATCCAACCGTCAAATTTCAAAATTGAGCCACTGGTTTTTAGCTCAACTTTTTTCACTTCACCTTTATTCAAGGTGGCTTCTATTGTCAATGAAGTTTGGTTGTAAACGGCAGTTTCCATTTGAGAAGAAACAAACCTTCTCCAAATCAAATCATAAAGTTTGACATGATTTTCAGTAAACTTACTACTCTTGTGTCTAATCTCATCTACTGATTGGTCAATATAAGTGACACGAATTGCTTCGTGAGCTTCTTGCGCGTTTTTTGAAGAACCTTTGAAAATTCTGGCCTGAGCAGGCAAATAATTTTGGCCATAATTTTTAACGATAAAAGCTCTAGCCATATCTATGGCTGTTGTAGATAAATTAACCGAGTCAGTACGATGATAAGTAATTAAACCTTCCTCATAAAGCTGTTGAGCTAAAGTCATGGTTTGCTTAGAAGTATAACCAAGGCGATTGGCAGCAGCTTGCTGCAATGTTGAAGTAGTAAAAGGTGGCAAACTAACGCGGTTGCGCTCTTTTTTTTCGATCTCACTAATTCTGTAAGCTGCATCTGGCAAGAAACTCACCACATTTTTGATATCGTCAGCAGACTTAGGAGCGAAATTTTTACCCTCGACAGTACTTACTCTGGCTACCAGGTAACCTTCTGGTAATTCATCAAGCGGTTTTTTATCAATGAAAATCTGATGTTTTGGTATTTTTTCGTCTAACTTCAAAGCCACATCAAGCTCCCAATACTCTTCTGGAACGAAAGCGGCGATTTCTTTTTCCCTCTCAACAATCAAACGTAAAGCCACAGATTGGACTCTACCAGCTGACAAACCGCGGCGAACCTTTTTCCATAAGACTGGGGAAATTTTATAGCCCACCAAACGATCCACTACGCGACGAGCTTGTTGTGCATCGACCAAATCTAAATTAATTTCACTGGGACTAGAGATGGCTTTTAAAACCGCATCTTTGGTAATTTCGTGAAAGGTGGCTCTGGAAAATTTTGGTTTATGTTTAGCGCCTTCTTCCAATAAATATTTAACATGCCAAGCAATTGCCTCGCCTTCACGGTCAGGGTCCATTGCCAGATAGACTTTATCGGCAGTTTTGGCCAACTTTTTTAATGTAGCCACTACTTTTTTCTTATCCTCGCTGATCTCGTAAAGTGGCTCGAAATTTTTTTCTATATCAATCGATAAGTTGTTACTAGGTAAGTCACGAACATGACCAACTGAAGCCTCAACCTTATAATCACTACCAAGATAACCACTTAGTTTTCTGGCTTTGGTTGGAGACTCGACGATAACTAAATTCATAAATTTCTCTTTAAGGTAACTCACCTATTGTACACAAAAGGCTTTATCACACAAACTCAAAGCAGGAATTATAACAGATGAGTTGAGAGTTTTTGTAATTTTTTGATCTAGTATGTTTGCTTTTGAACTTGATTTTTGCCCCATTTTGTCCTATAATATAGATATCTGAATTCTGCTAACACAAGGAGATGTGAGATGAGAAAAGCATTCAGAAACCTGTTCGGAAAGCTCTTTAAGGTGGTCATGTACGTGTTGATGGCATTGTTCGTGTTTACACGAGCCTTCAACATTGAAGACCCATCGCTGGGACTGGTACTGGTGTTGACGACAGCGTCCTTCTTCATTGGCTTTATTGCCAACCTGAAGGGTGTGATTCTTCGTCCACTGGCGCTAGTCGTCACGTTGTTATTGATGGTCTTTGTTATCTCCGCACCGTTTGGGAGATATGCGGACACAGACAATCTCTTCTTTTTGGCTTACGGACTGGGCTACCTTGCCACTCCTCTCGCCAACCTGAAGTACAACATCGTAGATAAGCGCATCGGCGCGAAGAAAGAGCAAAGCAGTGAAACGGAGCACTAAATGCTCCCTCATAAAACAGACACGACGGCTTCAAACCCGTCGTGTTTTTGTTATATCACTTAAATACGCAAAACCCACGCCTCTCCTCTCCTGTCCACCAAACCTTCTATTTCCATTTGCGACAAAGTGACATTTAAATCAGCAGTTGGTAATCGACTGACTTTGGCCAATCTTTCAAAATCAGCTTGACCAAGTTTTAGTTCTTCAATAATTTCTGCCACCACACCATTGAGTTTTGTACTTAGTTCTACGAAAACATCTGAGTTCTTTATCAGATTAAGCTCACGCAAAATTTCTGCTCCCGAATTAACCAAACAAGCTCCTTGATTAAGCAGTAGTTTTGTTCCAACGGAATAAGGGCTAAAAATGCTGCTAGGCACAGCAAAAACTTCTCGCCCGAATTCACCAGCCAACCTCGATGTAATTAAAGTGCCACTGTTTTCGCCTGCCTCAATAACTACTGTTCCCAAGCTCAAACCTGCCACTATCCGATTTCTCTCAGGAAACGAGCCTTGCTTAGGTGAAACAAAAGGAGCGTATTCGGTTATAAAACACATGCCCTTTTCCAACATCTCTATGTACTTTTTTCTATAAATACTTGGGTAAAAATGTTCAAAGCCAAAACCTAAAACACCAATCGTTGAACCACCGTTTTCTAGTGCGGCTTCGTGAGCACAGATATCAATTCCATACATGAAGCCCGAAACAATTGTCACCCGACTTCCTACCAAATCCTTAACGATTTTTTCTGTCGCCAACCGACCATAGTAAGTGGCTTTTCTCGTGCCAACTACCGAAATTGAAGGCAATTTTTGCTCTGGAATTTGACCTTTGATGTATAAAACAATTGGTTGATCATCTATGTTATTCAGCAATATAGGGTAATTATTATCATATTTGTCAATGACCCGAACATTAATTTTATCTAAATAATTAAAATAACCATCCAAACCAAATTTTTGTTGGAAATTTTTAAGCGAAACAATTTGATTTTCGCTTAATTTAACTAAATTCCACATATCTTTGTCGCGCCAAAAATCCTCCCAATTGCCATGATTTTCCTTAAGCCAACTTTCAACTTTTCTGAAAGTCCGCCGTCCAATTCCCTGCGTTGCCAACAAACAAACTCTGATTTGTTTTTCTTTGTTCATGAATTTGATCCTAGCTTCACAAACTTAAATCAATCTTTCAAATGTTATGATGCAAATATGAATAAACCAAAATTACTTTTTGTCTGCACCTACAATCAATGGCGCAGCCTAACAGCCGAGATAATTTTCAAGCAAGATGACCGCTTCGAGGTTAAATCAGCTGGCACTAGTAAGAGTGCTCAACACGTCATTTCCAACAAAGATGTTGAGTGGGCAGATCACATCTTATGCATGGAAAATAGACACAAAGAAGCCATTAAAGATAAATTTGCAGGCCAATCGTTGCCACCCATTAACGTAATGGAAATAGATAGTGGTTACCACTTTATGGATCCAGAGCTAATTGAAATTCTCAAACAAAGAGTCGGTGAACTTGAATTGACTAAATAACTTAGTTATTAAATCGGCCCAAACCTTTTTGCAAACTGTCTTTGAAACTAAATAAGAACCAAGTCATCGCCAAAGTCAGATATAAACTGTTCAAGCAAAAACTCAAGACTAAATAGCGCCAGTCAATCGTTCCAGAAATCAAAACCGATCTCATCGACTCAAAAATGTAAGTTGTTGGCAAAATATAAGAAATTGGTCTTAAAGCACTAGGCAGCAAAGCTAAAGGAAAGAAAACAACGCTGAAAGGCAATAAAACACCTGGCAATGTCCAAACCACTGTTTGAACTTTTGGACCCCAGCGAATAACTATGCCAGCGGCAATAAAACCAACCCACCAGCCAGACATCACTGCACCAATAAAGAATGGCACCAACCACAAGCCAAGATTAAAAATATTCACTTTATAAAGCAACATAATCACACTCGAAATTATCGAAACCGTGAAAGTCATTTTCATGAGTGAAAGAGATAAAACTCCAACAATCCACTCACCTACTGAAAGCGGCGTAGAAAAAAGATTGACCAAATTGTTATTCCAAATTTCATCAATCAAATTACGAGATACTTCACTTTGAGAACGCCAAATAATATTCCACAAAATTAAACCGGTCAAAATTGTTCCAGCCAATGAAGCAGTAGTATTGCCACTCCCCAACCAAATACTTGTCACACCCCACACAATCACGTCGATAATTGGCCAATAAAGCATATCGCTCAAAAGGTCAAAATCACGACGCAGTGGATAGACGTGCCTCAAGCCAAAAGCGTAAAGTCTTCTCAAGCGTGGTTTATTAAATAAAGATAAATTCATGTTATTTCTTCTTTTGAGCTTGACTCAAAAAGTAGTCTTCCAAGGTAGGTTTAGCGATGGTAATTTGTGTATACTCAATTTTTTCACTTGCCAACTGTTGTAAGAAAGTAGCAATTTGCTGTTCATCGATAGCGATCTCGATTTCTCGGTTATCAATTTTGGCCAACAAGCCTTTTTCTTTGGCAAAGCGCTCAGTTCGCTTAAGTCCATCAGCTACTTGTAAACGCATTCTAGCAATAGAAACTGAAGCAGCTAAGTTAGCCGGCGTATCAATGGCTACAATCTTGCCGTGTTGCAAAAAGACAACATTTTGACAAACTTCGCTCACTTCATCCATGTTGTGTGAAGTGTAAATGATACTAGTCCCATATTCTTTTTGTTGTTCCATCACAAATTGGCGCACTTCATGAGCACCATCTGGGTCTAAAGAAGCAGTTGGCTCATCCAACAAAACAATTTTAGGATGCGGAATAAAAGCTTTGGCCAACATGATTCTAGTCACCTGCCCTGCCGACAATTGATTCATGGTTTTGTCGCGCTGTTCCCAAACGCCAAAAAATTTCAAAAACTTTTGGACACGATTTTTGAATTCATTACGACTAAGTCCATAAAGCAAACCATAAACCGTCAGGTTTTCCATAACTGACAAACGCCATGGCATTTTGATGTAGGTACTAGCAAAGGTAACGGACTGCAAAATTTCACTGCGATGATGAGCAAAATCTTTGTCGCCATATTTAATGGTGCCTCCAGTAGGTGTTAAAACACCAAGAAGCATTGAAATAGTTGTTGATTTACCAGCGCCATTTGGACCAAGCAAACCTAAAATTTCACCTTCTGGTAAAGCAAAAGAAATTTTATCAACCGCCACAAAAGGCTCTCCACCCTTCTTTTCTGGAGGGTAAATCTTTTGAAGCTGGTCGATCGTAATCGCATTCGCCATAGATAATAAGTATAACATTGTACTTGGCTTTGACCACGTGCTACTATGCACCAAATTATGGCCAAAACTATTCCACTCACCCAATCAGCTTTTGATGAAAAACAAGCCGAATTAAATCGCTTGATTAAGCTTAGAAAAGAAGTCATGGAAAGACTTAAGGTTGCCCGCGAAATGGGTGATCTTTCTGAAAATGGTGCCTACCATTCTGCAAAATTCGAACTCGGAAGCATTGGTCGACAAATGCGCACCCTTAAACATGTTTTAAGTAATGCATATGTTGCTAGCGCTTCTGATACTAGTCAGGTTGCTTTTGGCAAAAACATTACCTTGAGACAAGATGACAAAAAATTAACTTTTTTATTAGTCAGCCAACATGAATCAGATATTTCTGCCAACAAGCTTTCCATGGAAAGTCCAATTGGCAAAGCCATTTTGGGCAAAAATGTTGGCGATGAAGTAATTGTTAAAACCCCCAAAGGTGAAACTAAATATACAATTGAGGAAATCAGATAATTTAAGCACTCGCAACTATTTTTTTCCATATTTAAAGGAAAGAAAATCGCAAGCAAAATCTTCTGGATAACCATTTTTCTTTAACCTCTCTCTGACTAAGGGCAATGCTTCTGGAGAAGTTAAAATTCTCACAAACTGTTCAGTACACCCACCTTCACTAAAAATTTTAGTGCTTTTCATCAAATAAGAACGAATAGAAACTGCATCTTCTTGATCTTTAGGCAAAAGTACAAATAAACAACCCATTGGTAAAAAAACATCTTTGATTGCTGTGTAGTCTTTTATACTAAGATCGACTGATTCCACGTCTGTCACCGAAATTTGACCACTAACATCAAAGCTACTATCGCCCAATCCTCTTTCTGCTGAGGCTGAAATTGAACCAGAATCAATGATGTCTAAAGCGCTTACTAAGCTGGTGCCATGAAAGCGTAGGTTTTCATTTTCCACAGTATTTTTTTTAAGCACTTCATAAAATCTTCCAACCAATTCTTTTCGATAATTGATGTCGCTGGAAGTTGGTGGGCGCAAAAGTGACAGCTCAATCTTTAAAAATTTGACTCTTTGGGACAATGCATCAACACTACTCTGTTCTTGCTTCAGACCCAAAGCATAAATATGTGGATTTGAATTTTGGTAATCACTACGAAAACTAGCCAACCTTTTTTTTGCTTCGTGAAGGTAATACTCGGTCTGAGTCATTAATCTTGTCAATTGATTAACTCTTGCCTTAATTTCAGGCATCGTATTTTGAGGTCTTTCAATTTTTATCGTAGCTTCGTCCATAGAATATGTCTAATTTTCTTAGTTTATTTATTTAGATCACAAAACTATGGGGAAATTCAAGAGTGAGCAATTAAATAAGATTTAGACTCTGCTGACACTTGTCGCAGCAAGTACTTTGATGCTGAGCTTCGCACTCTTCACAGCAAACAAAAAGTGAGTCGCAAGTGCGAGCTACACAGTCCACAAATCTAGTAATTTTAGTCTGACAAAATTGACAGTGTGAGATAGTTTCTGGATTGACTTTATTGATAGGCACATGAAGTCGTTTATCAAAAACAAACATCTCACCTTCAAAATATTTACCCTCAGCTTTTTCACCATAAACATGAATGCCGCCGTGTAATTGACGTACCTTTTTGAAACCATTTTCGCGCAAATATGCCGAGGCTTTTTCACAGCGTACTCCCCCTGTGCAATAAGTCACTACATCTTTGTCTTTATATTTTTCTAATGTTTTAGCAAAGGCAGGAAAATCGCGGAAATTATCGATGGGCGGAATAATCGAATTTTTAAATTTGCCAATTTGCGCTTCATACATATTACGAGCATCAACGATCACGAAGTCAGCGTTTTTATCATAAAGCTCTCGTAATTCTTCTGGTTCAATGTATTCTGCTTTATTTTCAATGGCGACATCTGGACCAGTTTTTTTGACTCCAAGCGTCACAATTTCATCACGAACTTTGACTTTAAGTTTAGGAAAAACTTGTTCATCTGCGTAAGAAATTTTCCATTCAATTTGACCTAGCTCGGAATTTTTTTCTGTTTCTTTTATGTAAAGATCCACATCATTCTCCAACCCAGCAACAGTACCATTAATGCCTTCTGTTGAAATCAAAATCCGACCTTTGATATTTAATTTTTGACAAAGCTCTCTTTGTTCATTCATTAAATCAACAGGATTTTTGATCTGCGTGTATTTGTAATATAGAAGAATCTTAAAAGGCTGAGCCATGCGGGTATTTTACTATAACTATTGAGTTTGGTTGACTGGCTTTTGAAACAAAGATTAAGTGAGGTTTTTGAAAAATTTCACCTTGCCTTCAGATTCAAAATCGACAGTAAATCCGGCATCCAAAAGTGCTTTTCTGGCTGATGGCGTGTCTGCAACAATTGAGGTCAATTTAGTCACGCCTTTCTTGTGAGCCACCGCTTCAATTTGTGTTAAAAGCTGGGCACCCAAACCTTTGCCTTGATGATCTGGATCAATCATTCTGACCAAAGACGCTTCTTCTTCGTGAAGAAAAAGAAATCCAAAACCCACCACTTGCCCATCCAAGGCCAAAGGAATTGCCAAATCAGCATCGGTCAAAGACAAAAGCATAACATGGTTTTCTAACACCACTTTGCGCGCCATTTCTGTAATTTGCGGTTTATAAAAATTTGGTTTTTCTGGAGTGAGAAAGACCGGCCCGTTTTCTTTGGTCATAGGATTTGATTATGACATGGATTAAATGAAAATTTGGAGCGTTATAATATCGACTATCTATGAAGATGAAATCAATTTATAGCTTTGAAGTATTGCAAAGAATTCTAGACCATTATCATGTGGGTAAAATTATTTTGCTTGATGGATATTTAACTTTAGGCTCAAACACATGGCTTCATTTCATCAAAACCAATCAGGGAGAATTTGAACTCTTCTCCTTTCCTACTCAAACTCCAATTGATATTCAAGAAGATATTATTGAAAAAAGAAATGAGGATTGGTATGGAAAAGATTTTGACAAAATCGTTCATAGCTTTGATAGACATCACCAGCTAATTCAAAAAACAAAAGTCATTGCGATAACTCCCAAACAAGTTTTTACTGATTTAACTAAATTAGTCGGCGAAAAATTAGTTAAAAGCTTTAGAGTTTATGGAACAATTTTGGATCTGAGATTTGAAAATGACTTAACCATTTGGTCATATGCCGAGTGGAATTTACAGGAAAATAAATCAAAAATCTTACTCCACTCCAACACAAGTACCTACGATGAAATTGACAATTTGGTTGAGAAACTGCCAGAGCGTGATTTAAAAATTGAATCATTTATTATTGAAGACGAGTGGTTTGAAATTTATTTCAACGAAAACATGAGCTTACACTTTAGAAAACAAAGCATATTCCCAGCTGTGGAAATAATGTCATATAGCCAGTCACAAAACAGTATCCAGATTTTTGATGAAAACGAAATTTATTATCAAAAGGAATTGAAAAGATCTGATTTTACTTAAAATACAAAACGCCCTCGCGGTGAAGCGAGGGGTTTGTTGTAACAGAAATGAATCGTGTTTGATTTGTCACCGAGGCGGGTCTTCGAGAATTTCGTAGCTGAAGATGTCAGGGACCATCAACCGCCAGCCAAAGATGTCCAAATGGCGACCACGTGCGGAAAAACTGATATAGGCTCCTTCAGGGACGCGATCCCAGTCGCGGGTACCCCAGAAGAATTTGTAGATTCTGCCATCGCGCATCTGTATAAGGTAGCTGTGCGAGGTACTGCAATCTCCATCGGAGTCACACGAGGTATGACTCTCATGCCATTTGGAAGAAACCACGCCACTTCCTGAGGCATCTGCGGAATAAAACCACAAATAGAAAATTGCCATGAACACCAGCACGATGAGCGAGGCAACTGCTTTTGCGCCTGAGCCATTATCTCGTCCCATGTCTGCCTACCTTGTTGGGGATGGTGCGCCATGCAACCAAATAACCGAACGCGGCGAAAGCGAAGCATAAGACGGTGAACAGTGCTTTTGGTGCGACCATCTGGACTAACCACACCGGCATGATTATCGAGCTTGTCACTACGCCACCGAGAATGATGGCGAGGGCAAAGCTGATGCCGAAGGCGTAAACCAGATGATAGAGACCCGACATCTCTACAGCGTATTCAATGCTGTCGTCCATATAGTCGATGAACTTGGCGGCGCTGTACGAGAGAACGGCAGGGGTGATGCCGACTACCAGAATAATGGTCAGGATTGACGTAACCACATCAATCACTGAAGCCACCATCAGCAGTGCGACCAGAAAAATGACCAGTAGACTCAATTGGTCGTTTTTCAACTTCTTGAGCATTGGAACTACCTACCTTTCTTATCTTTGATTATCAGATTCATTTCTTAAGGTGCTGCATCACGAAGATGACAGGCACCTTGTGTTGCTAGACCGGGAATTATAGCAAAATAAGAGGGAAATTTCAATATTATGGGATAATAAGTAAGGCGGAAGGTACAGGATTTCACGACTCGCCCGCTGCGCGTGCTCGCTGTATTAGGCAGGAGCTCACTAAACTTACAACAGTCAAATACTATCTCCCCTTTCATTCGCGCTTGCCGGCAGAACTAAGCTAAAGCTAAATCCAAAACTATTGGACCAACCAATTAATAAAAAAATAACACCCTGCGGTGTTCTTTTTTTATTAAGCGGAAGGTACAGGATTTGAACCTGTGGACCCCTTACGGGGAATAGATTTCGAGTCTATCGCATTTGACCACTCTGCCAACCTTCCAAAATTCGCCAGAGGCTAAAATATTAGCCCACTTAAACAACAGTCCAGATTTTATTACACCAGAGCAGGAATATCAAAGTCAGCTTCATCTTTTCCAGACAAGTCATCATTGGGGAAAATTATCTCCGTAGCCACCTCAATCCCCTGCTGACCACAAAAGAAACGATAGTCTTCCAACAACTCTGTCATCCATTCTGCCCCAGAGTTGTGACTAGCAGCTGCCAGCACAACTTCCCAGACTCTTTGATAATTTTGAGTGTTCCAATACCAATCGCATAACTGACGATAAGTTGATTCTTCATTTACAAAAACTTTCATTCGATGTTCCAAGTATTGGACCCACAAATCAATGTTGTCAGGAAGTTGGTCAAGCAAGAGCTGATCCTGTTTTAAAGCCTCTTCATAGCGGTTCTCTTTTACCAATAAATTAATAGCCTTTTGAGTAAAACCAACAAAATCGACATTGAAACGAGCTTGGAAACAAGTCGATAGATAATTATCCGCTTCATCGTTTTCACCATAAATTTCCAAAAGCATCTCCCACAATTCTTGATTTTGACTATTTATGATTAATCCACCTCGACATGCCTCAATTGCCAAATCAAGTCGATCAATTTTCATAAACAAAGTTGCCCATATCAACATATTTTCCGATGAATTAGGTAAAATTTGTTCTAAGCGATATAAATACAATGCCGCCGCTTCAGTAAAACCCTGTTCAATATAAAGCAACGCCAGATTTCCAATCATCATGGCATCATTGGGAACAAAATCCAAATAGTTTTCAATTGCCGTTGTCAAAACTTCAACATCCAAAAAACCATAGTTCGCCACTCCATTAGCAACAAAAGAAAAATTATTTATCACTAGAGAGTAAATTCCCGGTTCAGGTTGAAAAATTTGAATACGAGGATCAGGTACACCATTGTAAAGTGAAATTTTCTTATACCAATCTTTATTGGCTGTAATATTGATTACATCAGGTTCTCCCAGCTCCACAAACTCCTTGAGCTTGGCCAGATTTGTTTCATCAAATTGTTCACCATCAATCTTACAATTATGAGCAGAAACCCTCATGTCGCGAAAATGAACCTGACTGTCTGCTGTAACCACAAAATTAGTCGCATGGCCTTTAACCAAACCGACTAAATATTTGATTCCGATTGCATCAAAAAGCATGCCAGAAACCAAAACCGCCCCCACGCAATTTACCTGCTCTCTGACGGCAATTTCTGCAGGCATTGAAGCTGTTAATTCATATTGATACTGACTAACTTCGGCCTGAATTAAATCAACAATTTCCAATTCTTTTTGCGAGATTACTTCTAAACTCGCGCCGCCGTCTTTAAGTTCCTGAAGTTCTCTTTTCAAGCGCTCCACCTCAATTTTTTCCGCCAATAACTTTCTCTCCTCTTCTACATCTAAACCAAAACCATCCTTTAATAGATCTATGACGGCACCATCCTGCTGCTTTAATTCAACCTCCGGAGCTTCTTTCAAAGCCTGAATTAAATTGTTTTTACCTTTTCTTAAAATAACTTTTTCCATTTCGGAAACAGGTTTAGCAAAAATTTGCTTGACTCTTAAAACTGTTGAGAGTTGCAATAAAAGATTTGGCCCAACTTTTTTCCAAAATCTGGTTTGCAAAAATCCTTTCTCTAACTCAGATTTTTCCTGCTTCTCCTTTTCACTCAATTCATCTTCGGCAACACCCAAAAAAACTACTGAATATTCTCTCCAAGAGACATCAGCCAAATCCATATCATCTTCTTCGATATTTTTAAAATCTAGTTGATCAAACCTTTCTCTGCTCAAAGATTTAAAAAAGGTTTTTAACATTTTTTGTCGTAGCGCCTCGACCTCATCGACTGTTGGCTCCCGACCCAATCTTGCCTGCAAACGAAAAAAGTGTTTCCGCAAAAAATCAGTGCCTGTTAGCCAAGACTCGACCTCATATTTATCTTGCTCCAACTGTCTAAATTTATTTTCATCATCAATATCACTACCCAATAAGTCTGTTTGAGGAATATTACTATAACTTCTAAAAACTCTTTTTTTTCTTAAAAGTGATCGGCTAAATTGATAAAACTCTTTTGCCAAATCCTGGGCCAATTCCTTTGCCGGCTGCTCATCTTCTGACCAATCAATTAAGTCAACGTAGTGACGCAAATAAATGGCAGAACGTCTAAACATTGAGACTGTTTTTTTGAGCTTATCTTTTTCTTGCTTTGCCTTTTCTGGCTCATCGACAACCTCATCCACCAAATCCACCACTGCCAAAACTTCCCAAGGCTTCAAATCATCTGGGACAGTAACTTCAACATTATCGCCATTTTGAATCAAAGGCGAACTTTCCATGACCTCTTCCCACTCTGGTCGCGGTAAAAAATGAAGCCTCATACCGCCGTTGGCACGACACCATGCTTCCAAATAGTTTTGGGCGCCTGTGCTACGAAAGGCCTCCACCTCTGTATATTGCTTAAGATCTCGTTCAAAATTAAGTACCATGTGTACTAATCAGTATATCGAAGTCAGTTGAGGAAAAAATGAGAAAAAGTGGAAATTGGCAAACGAAAATTAAAAAATGTGCCCCCGCCAGGAATCGAACCTGGATCAGCAGTTCCGCAAACTGCTGTTCTATCCGTTGAACTACGGGAGCGAATATGTATATTTTATCTGGAAAATTAATTTAGTAAAGCTAAAAAGCCAAATTTATTCCAATGGCACTTTTTCTGCCAACCATTTTGAAGCTTTTTCATAGCTAGTTAATGGTGGGCGTTCTTGCAATAAAACCTCAGAAAGAATGTCGATAATACTACTTTCGTCCTTTTCTTGATAAAGCAAAGTAATGCGATGAGGGAAGCGACCCAGTTCAATATTAATCACTTTTTGGTCATTTCTTTCATCTAACCAAAAACGACCAAGTTCTTCCCAGTAATAAAGTTGATCATCAAAACGAATGCCATAAGTAGTAATAATGATTCTACTCTCTTGAGGTGGAACACTAGATAAAACATAAACCAAGAAAGCCACCGTCACTACAACTGCAATTGGCAGAAATTGTCCAGCAAAAAATAAAATTGCCGAAACCAAAAAAACAATCAAAGCCACAGTAGTGTAATACTGACGATTGCGCTTTTTGTAGGGACGAGACATCGCCTTCCACTCGAAGATAAATTCTTCTGGCTGAGGCTTGGGCATATCAGCAAAATAAGTCTGAGCCAGCTCTCTTGGATCAATCTGGGTATTTGGTAAACCTTGTGGCATATTCTGAGTTAAATATACAGGAAAACCAACGGTGCATCCAGAAAGAGTTTTTGACAACCACAAAAAAACTCATCATAATGATAGTCACATCTATGCCTATCAGAAAAGTTGCTCCTCGCAAACCAAAATTAAAAATAATTCTTAGTCTTGTCGCTCTAAGTCTGCTGGCTTTGTCTTTGCCAGTTGCTTACATTTTGGTCAAACAAAACCAAGATTTAAGACAGCAAGCTGCTGTATATGAAAACACTTGCGCAGAGGAAGACGTTAACACACAGTTTAGAATGTATGAAGCAGGCACGGATAAGCCATGGACAGATGGCAACAAAATGACTGTCAAAGTTGGCGACAAGATCGACGTCAACTGTTTTGCTAAAACTGGCACTGCCCTCTTATCCAACGGCAAAATCACTCTAAAAATTGATGGTGTTGCTACAACTATCCCAACGAATAGTGTAATTAATGACGGAAAATCACTCAAAGCTTTTGAAATCACCAAAGGTGGTGTTCATACCTTTACCTGTGCTAATACGGCCAGTTGTTCTGATACCGACCAAGTCAACGTTCCAAAAACTGACGTTGTCTGTACTGCCGATGCCAAACAATGCCCAGACGGTTCGTCTGTAGGTCGAGTTGCACCTAACTGTGAGTTTGCTGCTTGTCCAAATGCAGGAAACTGCACCAACCCATCAACTGCAGATCTAAACAAAGACTGCACTGTTGATCTCAAAGATTACGACTTATTCTTAAATGAATTTATTAAAAGCTTGTAGGCCAACATGAGAAAAGCAAAATTTAATTTTCTACCTTTATTTGGCTTAGTTTTATTCTTAGCGCTATCTGGTCTAAGCTTTTGGGCCATGCAGAAACAAGGCTTTAATCTTGATTTTCGTCGCCAAGCATCAGGAGAACAACTTAGTATTACTCTTGGTAATTCCAGCACCAAAATTCAACCCAACCAAGCTCTTACCGTTGACCTAATGGTTAACACCCAAGGCAAATTTGTTTCTGGTTTTCAATTTTCTGGTACTATCACTGGAGTAAATCAAGACAAATCCGGCGTAATTATTTCTCAAATTAGCGGTTTAAATCCAATTTTCTCTGAAGTTAATAAAGTCGGCAGTGACTTGCAATTCAAGTTTGTTGAATTAGCTAATTTGGGCAGTACGGCCTTCACTACTCATGACCAAAATCAAAAGTTAGCTACTTTTAACCTCTATCCCCTTCAGTCAGGAGAAGTTAAATTAACTTTTGATCAAAACAATTCTGGGGCTATGGAATTTGGAAAATCTTTCTTAGCCACCAATCTTGTCCAGCAAAAATATAATGTTGAAGTAACCACTGCCACGGGCGGCAATTCCAACGCACCAGCTGATGGCGGTATTCACAGAAGTTGCAATGAATATTGTGCCGATTCCAGAGAATGTGGCACTCAATACAGTTGCTGGTATAACCGTTGCCGTAATCCTAAAAACTTAACAGAAGAAAAATGTACTGACCCAGTGGTAGTCAAACCTGCGCCAGTAAAAACAGCTACTGTTAAAGTCACAACAGCTCCAAAAGGCGGCGAAATAACCTCCACCCCAACTCCAGCGCCAAAGACAACCATTGCTACCGTTATTATTAGCACAGCCTCATCTAGCTCTAAAACAGCAAGTGCTAGTAGCACCCCAATGCCAACGCCTAAAGTCACCAGTACGAGCAATAGTACTACCAGAAGTTTAGCCAGCAGTCCTTCACCAACCCCGGTGGCTTTAGCCAACACCAGTCAAAGCTCAAGCAGTCTTGGCTTCTTGATTGGCGCGGCCATCGTGACTGGCATCCTAGCATTTGTTGCCATTATCTTCTTTCTTAAGAATAGGAATTCTCAATAGAGATCTTCATCATTAGCCAGATTTGGTCATCTGGTGTAATTATGTTGTTTTAATGTTAAAATTACCTTTCAAGGAAGTGTCGCATAGCGGTCAATTGCGCTGGTCTTGAAAACCAGAGGCTCACGCCTTCGTGGGTTCGAATCCCTCCACTTCCGCATCCAACAAATGGTTATTATTTTTATTTAGCTTCAACTATGATCAAGCATTTAGTTTTTGACTTCGGCGGTGTCATTCTCGATTTAGACGGAGTTCATACCGGCTACCCTGACAATTTGGCCGTGATTTTTGATATTCCTGTGATTGAAGCAAAAAAACTTTGGGACGAAAACAAAACCTCTGTCATAACTGGTAAAGAAACGCCAAAAGAATTTTTGGCCCGCATGAAAATGGAAAAAGGGTTCGGCTTTGACTTAGAAGATGGCCTTAACTATTGGGAAGAAAAAAACATTATTGCTGAAAATCGCATTGATTGGAAATTACTCGATTTGATTAAGGAATTACAAAATAACTATCAAATCCACATGCTGACCGATCAAATTCAATTAAAAAATGGTGCTAGCGCTTGGATAGATAGGGTCGATAATTTATTTAACACTATTCTCCGCTCCTACGAACAAGGCTACAGAAAACCATTCCCAGAATCATACAAAAATTTACTCCAAAAAATTGGTGCTGAAAATGAACCAAACACCGTCTTGTTCATAGACGACAACAAGGAAAATATCGAAGCAGCCCAAAAAATGGGCATTCAAGGTCTTTTGTATCAATTCAAAGATCACGACTCACTTCAAAGAATTATTGCCCAAGAATAATTTTAGTCTTGAATTGCAGCTTCTGATGCTTCAACGATTGAATTGTCTAGCAAATTATTATCAGAAGCTTGCTCTACCAACTCAGTATTAGGTGCACTTTCATTGACTAAAGCCGTCCAATGAACAGTTATGGCTGGCAACGAACCAGATCTTTTAATAGTGAAACCACTGACACTCACCTCACTCAAATATAGGTCTGCAGCTGCACCCTCCGCTGTCAAAGTTATAACTGGCTTATGAACTTGAGGTTTAACAAAATTTACCGAAACTGACTCTTGGTTTTCTGCAAAAACCACAAATCCTGCTACATCAGGGTTTTGATATTGGATTCTATCTTTAACCAAAACTTTGGCTGCCAAAGTTACTTGATCTTTAAACTCAACCGTTGATTCAAACACTGTTTGCTTAAGGAAAGAAAAACTTTGACCAATTTTGTACCAAAGACTTTGCTCCGCTTTTTGCAATTCAATATCTGCCAATAATTGAGTTACCGAGTTTTTCAAAGTCTGAAGCTCGTTCTGATAATCTTGGTTATCAGCCAACTCGCCCAAAGCCTGAATTTTTAAATCCTGCTGCTGAACTGCCTTAACCAAAACAGGAATTAAGCTGTCTTTGGAAATCGAAAGATAACCGTCAGCATTGCTAGAAACCATGTAAGGGAAAACCCGATCAACTTCTTGGGCAATAAAACCATGATGAAGCTTGCCACTTGGTTGGCTAAGTCTATTAAAATCAACCACTCGCAAATTTTTTATAATATCGATGCCGTCTAAAGTTGTATCTACAATGTTGGTTTTAGTTCGCACATCAGAAACATCATTGACTCCAAAAGTACCACTAGAGTTTTGCAAGTAACCAACAATATCACCATCACCATCCAAGGCAGTTAAATAATAAGTAGTACCACTGCCATCATCTGCACCAGCCTGCACTCTTACTCCATAACGATCAGCATTGTTACCGTCATTAAAGAAGTTAGAAGCATAACTACCAGCACTGTTGGCTGAAACGTCGAACTTATATCCAGGACCAGTTAAACCAATACCAACTTCTCCGCTATTAAAGTAACTGTCCCCACCATCGGCTCTGAGTAAAAATTTAGCTGTTCCGGTATTGTCATCAATCTCAAACCAGCCATGGCCACCAGAAGTTTCAGTAATTCTTCCCAACCGCGAACCATCGCTAGCCGTGACCACAAAGACATCAGAATTTGTAGTGCCTGATTTTATTTCAATGCGACCACCATCAAGCAATAAAGTTCCCGCAGCACTTCTTCTCAAAGTTACATCTTGAGTGCTAGTGCCATCACCCCATTTCAACTGGCCGTCCGAAGTCCCCAACCACCTACCTTGAGCATCGCCAGCAACTTGCACTCTAAATGCTTCAGATGCCGTAGCACTTCTTTGAACTCTAAATGCACCAGTTGTGCCAACAAAAAACTCATCGCTTGAATTGTTTCCCTTTTTAGTAAAACTAGTATTAGTGCCAGTAGCACCCATGGTCACCGCACCCAAATAATTAACCACAAAACGATCAGTTGACTCATTGCGCAAGCGAAGCAAATTGCCAGTAGTTCCACCTGTAGCCGTTGAGTCTACATACAAACCCTGCGTTGCTGTTCCAGTGCCTTTCAAATCAATGGAGATGCCAGAAGCATTAGCAGTACTACTGCTGCCATTATGGGTAACTTTAATTGTTCCCCGGCTTGTTTCATAACCAATCACGCCCAAAGCACTATCAGCTCGATTATTGTTGGTAATTGAAAGTGCATTGGCAGAAGTATCGTTGCCATTGTGAACTATTTCAACTCCATTTGAAGATCCATCGTAACTAATATAAAAACCTGCTTGGGCAAAATTAGCATTGTCAACTTTGACATTTAAAAGATTGCCCAAAGCTTCAGCGCCACCATTTGAATAAACCAAATATCCAGCACCAACATTGTTGGTGTTATCAATGTAAAAAGCACCACCATTTGAGGAAAGATGGCCAGTATTACCTGTTGGATAAAGTTCAATTAGATGATTGTTATCTGAAGAATTCACCACAGATAATTTACCACTAACACTAGCATCACCCTTAATATCAAGCTTGTGATTTGGCGTATCTGTCCCCAAGCCTAAATAGCCTGTATTTCCATCCAAGTAAAAGGCATTAGCATTATCAGAAGCTTTAATACGAAAAGAGGCTCTTTTACCCTGCTCATTAAAAGTAGCACCGCCATCAGCATTAATTACCACAACAGAATTGCCATCGCTATTTCTCCATTCAGTAAAATTTGCCTTCTGATGCTCTGCAGCTTGAAAAACTACTGGCGATAATTCTGGATCAGAATTTTGCAAATGCAAAAGCGCTTTAGGCTCAGCTCGACCAATACCCACTCGACTATTGGCAATTAATAAGACATTACTACTAGTCCAATTTTCTCCATCAAAATATAAAGTATTACCATCCTCTGCTTGAGGCAAATCTGAATAACTATCCTTAGCACCTCCACTCTCGCTCGTTTTATCCTCTACCAAAATAACATTGCCTTCGCCATCAACTGACAAAACTTTGCCGTTGTTGGCTACTACCGCACTACTGCTAGTAATACCTAAGATTGGTATTTTTTTATATTCACGCACCTCACCAAGTTCATTTTTATCGACTATAAATTCTTCATCGATGGTTTGGGAAAGTTTTTGATTATTAAACCAGATAAAAAAAGAACCTCCAGCCACTAAGCTAAGGATTAAAAACAAGAGGTGGTATTTTTTTTGCAAAAACATGTGCGACAATATAATTTAACTCATTTAAAGACTCGAGGAAAGGATATTAACTATGTCAAGATTTCCAATGATGAAAACTGCTTTACTGGTAATAATTTTTTTAGGCTTAATTGGAGCTACCGCTGGCAGCACAATTTTCTTCTACCAAAAATATAACCAGGCACAAAAGGAAATTGAGTTATTAAAAACTGAGCAAGGACAAGCCAAAATCATCGAAGAAGAAACAGCAACTTTAATTGCCGCTGTCAGCAAGCTCATTCTGTTGCCGGAAAATGAAAGTCCCGTGGTAGCCACCATCGTCAATAGTGCCAAACTAGCAGAAACCCAACCTTTTTATAAAGGCTCACAAGATGGCGACAAACTATTGATTTTTCCAGAGTCAGAAAAAGCTTTGATTTATAGTCCAGCCAGAAATATCTTAGTCAGCGTTGGTCCAGCCTTTGTAGAAAAAGAAACCAGCAATAGCGATCAAACCACTTCATCGCCCACTCCGTCAGCAACACCAAAATCAACTCCAGATGAGAAAAGCTCTGAAGAAG
Organism: Patescibacteria group bacterium; assembly: GCA_023382875.1. Taxonomy (GTDB): domain Bacteria; phylum Patescibacteriota; class Microgenomatia; order UBA1400; family PJMF01; genus JAHDXH01. The sequence continues at coordinate 27,067 of JAHDXH010000007.1, forward strand.
AATAGCTTTAAGCTTAGCTAAAGTTCTCGTTTAAAAAACTCAACCGTTCTTTGCATAGCTTGAGAAAAAGCTGGATTGCTAATGTTATGACCACCGGCGGTGTACTCAAAGTATTCATTTTTAATACCTAGGTTATCCAAAATCGGCTTTAAGTTCTGGCTATATTTAACGCTCACCACGTCGTCGTTGGTTGAATGGTGCAACTGAATTGCTCCTCGATAACCCTCTAAATAGTTAGTTGGAGCGACCTTCGCCCAAAACTCACTGTCAGCATCAAATTGTCCATAGGTATCAAAAAGTTGTTGACGACGTTTTTGCCGATCCGCTTGAGTAGATGGTGGTCGATACGAATCATCTTGGATACCGAAGTCACGAAAATCTTGATAAGTGTAAACAGCTCCAGCCCAAATCACTGCAGCCTTAACTGAGTGATTAGCGGCAACCGACCTTAAGACTACATTTCCAGCCATACTATGACCCCACAAACCGATCTTTTCTGCATTTACAAAGTCCGCTTTTTGCAAAGCCGACCTAGCATTAAGAACGTCAACAATATAATCACCAGAATAATATGCCCCGCTCGCCTCACCTTCTGAAGTGCCATGACCACGGAGGTCAATTTTAAAAACCACCAAACCATTGCGCGCTAAATAATTAACATAGTCCTCATACTTTTCCTGAGTCTTGTATTGCGTTGGTGGAATGTAACCGTGAACAAAAACCACTGCTGGCCAACCGCCCTCTGGCATCTCGCCTTTTGGTCGGGTTAGCAAACCATTGATTTTTAAATTGTCAGAAGTGTAGTTGGTCAAATATGAAGTGTAGGTACTGGTTTCACTAATTTTTCTTAATTCTCCTAGCAGACCGTCATAACTTCTTTGGCGCAAATAAGGAATAGTCATGTCTGCAAAAGGCACTTCTGTTAAAAGTGGGTTAACGAATGAGTTTTGATTATTCTCATACCGATCACTTGGCTTCAATTTATGCAAAAACCACCAACCTGCCAACAAAGAGGCAGTTATAAAAATGGATATTGCGATCAACAAATATTTTTTGTGGGCCGATACACCTAAATGCTGTTGATCTTCCACCAGCTCGGTAATGGGTTGGTTTAATTGATCAATCATGATTGATGTCGAGCCTAGAGTAAACGATTATCACTCCAAAATCAACCCGATATCTTTGATGCTCAGCACTACCTAAGCCAAATAAATTATGCTAAAAGTGAGTGTTAATAAATAGAATTAACCCATGGAGATTTTACTCACCGGTTCTTTGTCAGTTGATCAAATTACTAATTTTGATGGTCTTTTTGAAGAAAAAATTCAGCCAGATAAACTTCACATCCTTTCAATTTCTGTTTTACTAAAGGAGTTGAAAAGAACACATGGTGGTATTGCTGGCAACATAGCTTATTCTTTATCGCTTTTAGGTGAAAAACCGATCTTGTTAGCCTCAATCGGCACAGATCAAAAAGAATACATGAGTAAATTAAAAAAAATGGGAGTTAATCTGGACTATCTCCATTATTCTGCATTGCCAACCGCTACTTTTTCCGTCATCACTGATCGCAATGACTGCCAAGTTGGCGGCTTCTATCCTGGAGCTATGAGTGACGCATCTACCCTTGAACTTAAGCCATTTGCGAAAAAAGATATTTTTACCGTCATTTCTGCCCATGATCCCAAACAAATGGCCAAACAAATCACCGAGGCAAAACAAAATAAAATGCGCTTTTGTTTTGATGTTGGACAACAAGTTATTGCCCTACCAAAATCTGTGCTGCAAAAGGGCGTCAGAGCGGCAGAATTAGTTATTCTCAACGATTATGAATTAGGAATTTTGGCCAAAGCCTTAGAAAAAAGTGAACAACAAGTTTTGAGTGAAATGAAAACCTGTGTCGTCACCCTGGGTGAAAAAGGCTCCAAAATCTATACTAGAGAAGCTCAAACCGAAGTGGGCTCAGTTTTTGTTCCCAAACCAGTTGATCCCACCGGAGCAGGCGATGCTTTTCGAGCTGGATTTTTATATGGCTATGTTCGCTCTTGGCCGCTAATTAACTGTGCTCGACTAGGATCTACAGTTGCTTCATTTGCTATCGAACAAGTAGGAGCTCAAGAGCATCATTTTTCCAAAAAATCTTTAGCTGAAAGATACGCCAAAACCTATCAAGAAAAATTAGCATTATAGAAAATAATAGAAAGACACATGCCAAAAGCAGTCATCAAACCAGATTATAAAGTTAAAGATATTTCTCTTGCCAATTGGGGTCGCACCGAAATTGAACTAGCAGAAAAAGAAATGCCTGGATTAATGAGCTTGAGAGAAGAATATGGAGATTCAAAGCCACTTAAGGGAGCGCGAATTGCTGGTTCTTTACACATGACTATTCAAACAGCGGTTTTAATAGAAACTTTAGTCAAGCTGGGCGCCCAAGTTCGTTGGGCATCCTGCAATATTTTCTCCACTCAAGATCACGCAGCCGCAGCCATTGCCAAAGCCAATATTCCAGTTTTTGCTTGGAAAGGTGAAACGGAAGAAGAATACTGGTGGTGCAATAAACAAACTTTGCAATTCAAAGACAAAAAAGGCAATCACATTGGCCCAAACATGATTTTGGATGATGGCGGCGACCTCACTTCCCTAGTTCATAACGACTACCCAGAGTTACTCTCAGAAATCAAAGGTGTTTCTGAAGAAACAACTACTGGAGTTCACCAACTTTATAGAATGCTGAAAGAAGGCAAACTCAAGTTGCCCGCCATCAATGTTAACGACTCAGTCACCAAATCTAAATTTGACAATCTATACGGCTGTCGCGAATCTTTGGTCGACGGTATTAGACGTGCCACCGACATCATGTTGGCCGGTAAAGTTGCTTTTGTCGCTGGCTTTGGCGACGTTGGCAAAGGTTCAGCTCAATCTCTTCGTAATAATGGTGCTCGAGTGATCGTCTCGGAAGTTGATCCGATTTGTGCATTGCAAGCGGCCATGGAAGGTTATGAAGTCAAAAGAATTGAAGATGTGGTCAAAGAAGTAGATATCTTTGTTACCGCCACTGGCTGCAAAGACATTATTCGTATCGAACACATGGAGAAAATGAAAGATACCGCCATTGTTTGCAACATTGGTCACTTTGATGTTGAGATTCAAGTTGCAGCCTTGAACGCTTATCCCAAAATTAAAAAGCAAACTATCAAGCCACAGGTAGATTTATATACTTTCCCTGATGGTCATCGCTTGATTTTGTTAGCAGAAGGTCGTTTGGTCAATTTAGGCTGTGCCATGGGCCATCCTTCATTTGTGATGTCTAATTCATTCACCAATCAAGTCTTGGCACAAATCGAATTGTTCACTAAACAATATGAAGTTGGCGTTTATACCTTACCCAAACATCTTGATGAAAAAGTTGCTGCCCTTCACCTTGAGCAAATTGGCGTAAAACTAACCAAACTCACTCCTGAACAAGCTGACTATCTAGGCGTCAAGAAAAACGGGCCATACAAATCAGATATTTATCGCTACTAAAGAACTTGATAAAAAAAAATACTAAACTAGTTGGGGGTTTTAGCCTAAGCTAAGACCCCAACTTTTTTGGCAACTTCAGTAATTTTTCCGATAAATTCAACTAAGTCTTCTCTGGTGTGAGTGGCACTGATTTGAACTCTGATTTCATCTCTACCCTTTGGCACCACTGGATAATTGATGTTGGTAACCAAAACACCTTCATCAAATAATCCCTTGGTCAAAGCCTTAGTTTTGGTAGCGTCACCAATCAAAAGTGGTTGAATGGCGTGATTTGAATCAGCGGCAAAAGCAAAACCTGCCTTGGTCATTTCTTCTTTAAAGTAAGCAATGTTTTCTTTGGCGCTAGCTAGCAATGCTTGACCCTCGGCGGAATCAACCAAATTCACAGAAGCTAAAGCTGCAGCGGCAGTGGCGCCAGAAATGCTGTTGGAATAAATGTAAGTTGCAGCTGATTCGCGCAGATAATCAATAACAACTTGGTCGGCCACCACATAACCACCATCAGCACCAAAACCCTTACCCAAAGTTCCAATTAAAACATCTGCTTTGCCACCACTCACCTCTTCAGTACCACGACCCGTGGCGCCACTTCCAGCGACTCCATGAGCGTCATCAACAACTAGCAAAACGCCTTCTTTATAAACAGAGTCGTATTGGTCAACCACGCGGCGAAGTTCTTTCAAATCTTGAAATTCACCAAGCATACTAAAGACTCCATCAGTAACAATCACTACGCGGTCAAATTTATCTTTATTAGACTCCAAGACTTGTGCGGCTTCGCTAGGCTTCAAATGAGGAAAAATTTGTTTTTGCTCAGACTCAAGACCAGCCAAACGAATACCATCAATGATACTTCTGTGATTAAGCTCATCTGACAAAACCAAAGTATTATTGTTCAACAAAGAATCTTTACTTTGACCTTTGATCAAACTAAATAAGACAGCCAAATTAGCGGCAAAAGCAGATGAAAAAACCATCGCATCTTCCCGACCGTGAAATTTAGCCAAAGCTTTTTCCAAATCGCGGTGCACCTTCAGTGAACCAGAAATAAAACGCACTGCCCCAGGACCTGCACCATACTGTTCAGAGCCTTCGTGCTCTGCTTTTTTGAGTGTTACGTGATGTCTTAAGCCCAAATAATCGTTGGAGTTGAAAATTTGATATTCTTTCCCAGCAATGATGGCCTTAGGAGAAGGATCGTTGGTAAAACCTTCAATCACATTTTCTTGACGTTTGGCTACTTGGGCTTCGTCAATTCTAGCCACTTCTGCTTTTAAGGTTTGGTAAAAATTTTGTTTAGGCATATTACTTTCCTAATTTTTTCTTAAGTTCATTAATCATGATTTCAGTCATTTTTGGCAAATCGTATTCATGCTGCCAACCCCAATCTTGACGAGCTTGAGAATCATCGATTGATTTTGGCCAAGAATTGGCAATATTTTGACGATGATCAGGTTTATATGTCACTTGCACTGGCAAAGTTTTATTGATTTCTGCTGCCAATTCTTCGGCAGTAAAACTAATCGCAGCAAGATTGTAACTGGTGCGAACTGTTAATTTGGCTGGATCCGCTTCCATTAAATCAATAGTAGCTTTGACCGCGTCATCCATATACATCATTGGCAAAGTGGTTTCTTCACTAACAAAACACTCATACTCACCTTTTTCGATCGCATCATAGAAAATTGCGACCGCATAATCTGTGGTTCCACCACCGGGCAAAGCTTTATAACTAATGATGCCTGGGTAGCGAACACTTCTCACATCCACACCAAATTTATTGAAGTAATATTGGCAAAGCAATTCGCCAGCGACTTTGGTTACACCATACATAGTAGTTGGCTCTAAAACAGTGCGCTGAGGAGTGAAGTCACGAGGAGTGGTTGGACCAAAAGCGGCAATGGAACTTGGCCAGAAAACTTTAAGTTTAAACTCTACTGCCAAATCCAAAACATCTTTCATGGATTGCATATTAAGATGCCAGGTAAAGCTGGGATCTTTTTCTCCGGTTGCTGACAACAAAGACACTAAATGAAAAACTGTATCGATTTCGTATTTTGTAATCAAACCACGAAGCCCTTCTTTATCTGGCTGATTCAGCTTTTCAACAACACCATCAAAATCTTCAGGAATACGACTGTTGCCAACAGCAATCACATTTTCTTTGCCAAATTTATCTTGTAAAGCAGGCACTAATTCTGATCCGATTTGGCCAAAGGCCCCAGTAACTAAAATTCTTTTCATGAGGTCTCCTCTTTTTTTTCTTTTACTTCTTAAGTGGCTATCATAGCAAACAAACAAAAAAACCGACTACGTTAAGTTAGTCGGTTTTTGTTTCAATTTCTACGCATTTATTACAACTCTAAAATTTAGAGTGTTTTCATAAATTCACGAAGATCTGAAGCGTATTTTTCGTCAGACAACATGAATTTAAGGTGGGTTTGCATATAGCGGATTGGATCGCCAGTGGTCATCCATTCACCATCAACAACTTTGACTTTAACCCGACCATTGTGAGCAACTTTATGATTTGCGTCTTGAAGCCAAAGCTCATTGTCCAAGCCGATAGCATCAGACTTTAAGTACTCAAATACTTTTGGAGTCAAAATAAAGCGACCGTATGATGCTAAGTTTGAAGGAGCTTCTTCTTTCTTTGGTTTTTCAATGACTGAGTCGAGCAAATCTTTGCTACCCTCTTTGAGTTTGACCATGCCGTAGCGATCAACTTCACTGTCAGGCACTTCTTGAACAGCCAACATACCGTCACATGGGTCAGCGTTGTATTCGTCAACCATTTGCTTGGCTGCACCAACTTTTGACAACACCATGTCATCACCAAACATCACTACAAAAGCCTCTTCATGTTCAACTAAATCTTTAGCAGTCAAAATTGGGCGACCGTTACCATAAGGTAAACTGTCATCTTGAGGCAAAATGGTAATTTTTGGCAATTTAAAAACTTTTTCAACCTTATCCCAACGATCAAATTTGCCTTGTCTAATCATCAAAGTACGAATATTGGTAGCACTACCGTAGAAGTAATCTTCAAATTTGGTCACTTCTCCTGGTGAAGCGATAATAATCACTTCTTCGATGCCAGCTTCAGCACACTCTTCAACTAAGTACTGGATAATTGGTTTATCAATGATGGGTAACATTTCCTTGGGAAATGTTTTGGTGATGGGTAAAAATCTAGAACCAAAACCAGCAGCTGTTATAATAGCGCGTTTGATTTTTTTATCTGTCATAAGGTTAAAATACCTATTACGTTCCCTCATTCTACACCATAAAACGTAACATAAGACAAGTTTATGTCCAAATTCATACAAAGTAAGACCAATCTTCCAAAATACTTCTTGGATAAAAAACTTGATGAGGAAACATTTTCTATTGAAATCGACAACAAATTTCCATTTTTAGCACCTCATGCTTATCTCGAAAAAATTAACTGGCAAAACAGTGAAGATCCTCTCAAAAAAATGGTTTGGCCTGATGAACAAGAAGCTGAAGTTAAAGCTTACGAAATCAAAGATCCAATAGGTGACGAACCCCACCTAGCTGTCCCCAACCTTGTTCACCGCTATCCCGACCGTGTTTTGTTACTCTTGACCAATCGCTGCCAAATAAATTGTCGTTTTTGCTTTCGTCGAGAATTAACTCATCATTCTAGCCCAGCCGATCTCGACCTGATTACTAACTACTTGTCAAATCACCCAGAAGTCAAAGAAGTTATTTTTTCTGGCGGTGACCCATTAACTTTGTCTGCCAAATATTTGACCAACGTTTATGAAAAGCTAAGCCAAGTTTCGAGCCTCAAAATTTTTCGTTTTCACACTCGCATTCCTGTAGTTAACCCAGAATGGCTAGATGACCATTATTTTAATTTCTTCCAAAAAGTCGCCGCAGCACACCAACTAGTCGTAGTCTTTCATATTAACCACAGTCAAGAAATTGATAAAAAATTTATTGAAAGTTGTGGGCGCTTAAGAAAAATTGGAGCCATGCTGTTAAGCCAAACCGTCCTTTTGAAAAAAGTAAATAATGATGCCAAAATTTTGGCCAACCTATTTTCCAATTTGACCAATATTGGCGTCAAACCATATTACCTACACCACCCAGATTTGGTGAGCGGCACTCACCATTTTAGAGTCAGCATTGAAGATGGCCTGAAACTTATCCAGCAAGTCAGAAATAAAATTTCTGGCATTGCTATGCCCACCTATGTTTTGGATTTACCAGGCGGTCGGGGCAAAGTTCCAGTCGAAGCATTGAAAAAAGTTGGACCAAAAACATACCAAGGCACAAACTTCAAAAATGAAATCGTTACTTACCTAGATCCTGCCGAAGAAACTAACGAGGATTAACGTTTAAAAAACGTCGCTGCCAATTTCCTACCCAACCCAGAAATTGTTCCCAACATGACCGCCCAATCAGAAAATACTTGCAGCGGTGGTAAGTAATACCATCCGTGCGGAGTGTATTTGCGATTTTTGGCATAGGCCCAATACAAATAAATCAAAAACATTAAAAATGAAGATCTTGGATCAACTGTAAAAACCCAAGCCAAAAATAAATAACGTCCATAAATAGTCAAAACCTTAGGCCTAAAAATTCCCGAAAAAGCGTCCCCTCTCGCAAAGCGAAAAATCATCGTCCAAAATTCTCGCCAACTTTGCCTGGGTATCCAAATAGCTAGCGCTTTTCCTGTAAAAGAAAACTTAGCTCCGCTTTTTTTCATTTTTTTGGCGAGATCATAGTCTTCATTGTCACTCAAGGATTCATCAAATCCACCCACTTTTTTAAGTAGTGATTTTTTGACCATCATCGATCTGGTGGCTGGCAAAAAATCTTTTTCATTAACTTTGTCAGGCATTACTAACACAAATGGTACCATCGCCTCTTCAAAAGCATTCATTGGGTCAGCATCGTAGTAACCAGCCACTACTTCTGGACCATCTTTTACTTCAGCTTCTCTTGTCAGTTCTCGTAGCCAATTTTTGTCCAAAATACAACCTGCGTCAGTAATAGCTAGCCACTCACTCTCAGCTAACTCGCTAGCGTAGTTTCGACCCACGCTCCGATTACCTTTTTTGACTGCAATTTTGAATAAAATGTCAGAGTTAACAATTTGCCAAATTCCATTTTTTTCACTTGGTTTTTTGCCATTACCCAACTGAAGGTAAGTTTTGATTAACTCTACAGTTGAATCACCCGATTCACCGTCCACTATAACCACTTCCAAGGGCTTTAAATGTTGGGCAATCATGCTACTCAACAGCAATTCAATATTTTCTGCTTCATTGAAAACGGTAACAATAATTGATGGTCGAATTTTCATATGATGATATTAATTTTACGCTAACGACTTTCTATGTAATCAACAATAGTTTTGGCTACTGGGGTTGCATCGTAAGATCCTTCTTTTGATTTATCCAAATCATCACTTTCTACCAAAACTGTGATGGCGATTTTAGTGGGAAAATTTTCCGTATGATGTCGCGGCTTTAAGTATCCCACAAACCAACCGTGAGTCGGCCGATAACCACGCTCATCGGCAGCACCAAATTCTGCAGTTCCAGTTTTGCAAGCAATTGCCCCAGCATCAATTGCGGCCTCTGGGTTACCAATATCAGCAACTAGCTCATCATTTCTTTCAAAGAAGGGAAAGGCTGTCCCACCAGGCGAACAAACCTCCAGCATACCGCTCAAAACCAGTTGTAAATTTTCTGGTTTCAAGCCCAAACCGTGGCAATTTGTTTCCGTCATACCCACCAACTTTGGTTGACACCACACCCCTTCATTAGCAATTGCCTGAATCATGCCATTGATCTGCAAAGGTGAAGTCAAAACATCTCCCTGACCAATTCCCATGTGATAGGTATTACCCAAATACCATTTTTCACCAATGGTTTCTTCTTTCCACTTTGGGGTTGGAATAAGACCTCGCGACTCAGGACCAATCTCGATGTTTTCGTAGTCGCCAAAACCAAATTGTTTAGCCATTTGAGCCAAGTTATCTGCCCCTACCCACTCAGCAACTTTGTAGAAATAAATGTCATTACTTCTAGCAATTGCTTTGACCAAATCCATATAACCTTCAGTTTTGCCAAAGTTCCAGTAATACCAAGATTTGAATTCGAAATTATCAATTTTCAAAACACCTTCATCCAAAATTTGAGTTGAAGCGTCAATTTGTTGATTCTCCAAACCAGCGAAGGCAGTTACAAGCTTGAAAACACTTCCCGGTGGATAAGCTCCAGCGATGGCGCGATTAAAAAATGGTTGATTGGAATCGGCAAAGAGTTCACTCAAGGCTTGTTTGCGATCTGATTCTCTAGCTGGGTCAGTTTCATCGGCCACGAAAAGATTAGCGTCAAAACTGGGTTTTGTGACCATGGTCAAAATTTCTCCATTAGTAGCATTGCTAATAATCACAGCACCCTTTTGCGCGCCTAAAGCTTCCCAAGCGACTTGCGATAACTCTGGGTCTAAAGTGCTAATTAAATCAGTTCCTGCCCGAGCAGGAACTTCTTCGACGCGACGTTGCTTTTTAGAAGTGGCGTTAATTTCAAAAACTTCCTTGCCGTCAACACCGTGCAATGTTTGATCAAAAAATTTCTCTATGCCTAATTTTCCCAACTTTGTATGTGGCTTCAGATCGATTCTGGTTTTTAATTCTTCCGCGGTAACTTCGCCAACATAGCCAAGCACTGGAGATAAGGCGGGATAAAGATACTCACGCGCTGCTTCTTTGACCACTAAACCACTACCGGTAGCAATTCTAAACAAGGCCTCTTCCCTATTAATAATAGACGTATTTGAGAACAACGAATTTTGATCAGCAACTAAAGAATAGTGAGCAATGTTTTTAACCAAAGGCTTTCCATATCGATCAAAAATAATGCCTCTTTGTGCTTTGATCGGCAAAGTATAAAACCGGTTATTTTCTGCTAATTGGTCGTATTCCTTGCCTCTCAAAAGTTGAACATCAATCAGCCTAAGCCAAATCAAAAATACACCCGACACCAAAACGGTAAAAAACAAAACTGATTTGAAACCAAGTTTCATAGATATTTTTTTTCGTATTTCGAAGCAAACCAAGTGCGATGACCAAGTAAAACCAACACCAAACTAACACCCCCATAAATCAAAATTCTCATAGAGAAATCAATATTCCCTACGATCGCAACTAATAAAGAAGTTGGTAAAACCAAAACCAATAATTTGAGCCAAGAATTGGCCACAGGCATTGGCAATTTTTCAAATAAAACTTGATTTAGATATATAAGCAAAACTCCCAACCACCAACCAAATCCCCAAAGGTGAGAAAAAATTAAGCCAACCACCAAATACCATCCTAACCTAAACCAAAAGTTACTGAAGATACTCCTTGTAGCCAAACTTAAAAAAAAGATTGGCAAACCCACCACCGACTCTAATACGCCGATGAGAAAAATTAGAAATAATTTAGCTAACCAATCTTTCATTTGTAAATCTCCACAATACTAGCCGCATAAAAATCTACGTGCTGAATAACTTGATAAGTTTTAACTGTTTCTGAGGCTGACGACAAAAGTTTACCTATTTGGCCCACAAACAAGCCGTTTTCTACCCCCACTTGTCCCACAGTTTGGATACGAGATTCTGGCGCTGGAGACTCTTCGGGTAAAACTTCAGTAAAAACAACTCTTTTACCATCTCCCTTAATCAAACCTTTAAAACCTTCGGCGGTCACTGCCACAATTGGCTGAAAATCTGTCTGAGTCACCAAATCAACTTCTGCATATTCAGGAAAAACCTCCCTAATTCTTCCTACCAAAGTTTTAGAAACAAAAACAAGATCGCCGACACCTACTCCATCGTTAGATCCTACTCCGATTGTTGGACCAACTTGAGAAACGATTGGTGAGGTGATAATAACCGTGCGATCTTCACGATCTGAATTTTGCAATAAATTTTTGAGTTGTTGGTTTTCTTGCTCCAATTGTTTGAGACTAGTCAACTGTGCCAAAGATTCACTATATCTTTCCTCCAGCATCTGCACTTTTCGCGCCGAATTGATAGATTTTTCAGCCATGACAAACGGCCACTCAATTTTCAAAACCAAACTTCTAGCGGAAACTTGCATTGGCTTGGTCAAAAAAGATAACATTTTTTCAAAAATACCTGCCAAACCAAAATAGTCAAAAACCAATAAAGAAATAACCATCAATATAGTCAGTAGGTGAATATTAAATCGACTAAACTTCATAATGAGCCTGACTCAAATTGACTCTAGTTTGGAGTTTTTGAGCTAAAAAATTTTCAAAACCTGCCAACTTCGAACCCTCACCCCACAACTCGACACCTTCTTCAATACTATTCATTAACAAATCAGTTGAGATTTGAGAGAAGTAAAGTTTTAAATCTTCGAAAAAATCATTGGCGATCTCCAATAAAGGGTTTTGCAAATCAACAGCATTGATAGTGACAGTTTTAGGAACAAAAGTATAAATATCTTTGCCTCTAATGGTAATTTTTTGAGTGTTTTTTTCTGTTGAAAGAAGAAAATCCTTACCAACAATTTCCCTTTTAACTCGATCAGCCACTTGCCAACTAACATCAAGTTGATATTTTTCTCGTACCACTTCTCTGATTGTATTTGTAAAAGAACGAGAACCAATCTTGAGAGTTTTTGCTTCCTGTTTTCCCCCACCAAAGCCCAAAATTATCTCCGTCAAATCAAACCCGATATCGATAACACAGCCGCCTTTGGCTCTGGCGACCTGACTTTTTTTCACCAATTGCCAACTGCCATAATCCAAAGAATTGAGAATTTTTTTGACAATAATTTGGTCAACTTGACTAGAATCACTCGGTAATAAATAGTAGCCATCAAAACGAGGCCAAATTCTTTTTTCATTAACCAACTTACGAAGAACTTGATTGAGAAAATTCTTGCCACCTTCAAAGTCGATAATCGTTCCCCTCTCCACTAAATGCAACTCGTCCAAGTTGCCTTGTTTATAGTTTGGAATTGCAGAATTTCTAGTTTCAATCAAATTTCCATCTAAATAAAACTTGGCTGAACCACTGCCAAAATCAAGCAATAATTTGCCCTGCTTTTTCACCCAACGACTCGAAGTGTTTAATACAAAATTAACAAGTCTGTTCACAGCTCAAAGAATATCACAACCACTGGAAATAAAGAACAGCGTTACTTGATGGAATTGAGGAGCTGGCTAGCATCCGCCCAACGGCCTTCGGAAATATGTTTTTCTGCTTGAGTAATTTTTTCCAAAGCTGCAACATTTTGAGAGTGAAATTCTCTTAAACCAGCAATTCTTTCCATAACCATGTCCTCTTTAAGTTCAATTGCTTTGTCCATCATCATATCTTCCAAATCTGGAATCAGTTTTTCCAGGAAAACTAAAATTTCTTCTTGAACTTCAGGAGCATTGCCCTTGGCCTTTAATGCGTTAAGCTTGGTCATTTCTTCCTCAGTCAAAAGCAAATCCACATCGTGACCCAAGAAATCCTCCCAAATGACATCTTGCAGTTCATCTAAGAAAGCTTCTTTTTCTTCTGGTTTACCATCGCTTACACCCAATAAATCAAAAATATTTTGAGCTTCTAGTGATTGGTTAGCATCAACTGGAGAATTCTTAACACTCACATTTGTAGCAGAAACGCTGACCGGTTCAGCTGGCGTAGCCGCAGGAGCCACTGTGGCCGGAGTAGCTGGTTTAGTAGGAGTAACCGGTGTAGCATCGGAAGTCGCTGGCGCAACAAAATTAGTATTTGGCAAAGTAGCATTTAACATATTCATATTATTTTGGTCTTCTTTTTGAACTGGTACTTTTGAAGTTGAAGCAATTTCATCGTCAGCCACAAAACCATCAGCGGTTTGAGCAAGAATCAATTTTTCTGCCGGAGTCATGGTTCTAACACTCATGTCTGGTGCAGTAATTTGATTTGACTTAGGAACAACACTACTAGAATCACTAACAACTGGACTAGCAGACACAGGAGCAGGTGGTGGATTAAATCCGGCGGGAACATTCATGTCATTAGCAACCTGTGGCGGTTGATAATCATCGACATGAGTAGGCATCATAACGGGCAGGTTATTATCTGACATAGGCAGGCAAAGATAGTTTCCTTCAGTATACAACAAAGAATTTTTTTAAGATATACTGAAGACCATTGATGCAGAAAAAAAACACCCTAGTTCCCGACTACGCCCACCAAGCAGTAATTTTTCTTTTCCATTTTATGGTTTTGAGTGTGCCGTTTTTTTTCACCTGGGTGAATGAAGAGTTGTTTGAATTTAACAAAATGTTGTTAGTTTATGGCTCATCTATTTTGATTGGCTTGGCTTGGTCGTGGCGAATGATCATTAACAAAAAAATTATTTTCAAGAAAACTTATTTGGATTGGGCTATCTTGGCATTTGTCGTGTCACAAGTTTTGTCCACCATTTTTTCTATCCATCCCAGGACCTCAATTTTTGGTTACTACACTCGCTTCCATGGTGGTTTACTTTCAACCTTTAGTTATGTGACTTTGTACTATGCTTTGGTCAGTAATTTTAATCGCCAACAATTCAAAAAATTACTAACTTCGATTTTTATCGCTGGTTTAGGCGTTGCTTTATACGCAATTCCAGAGCACTTTGGCCACTCTCCCAGCTGTCTTTTGATCACAGGAAAATTTAATGTCGACTGTTGGGTGCAAAAAGTTCAAGATAGAATTTTTGGTACCTTTGGTCAGCCAAACTGGCTCGCAGCTTATGCTGTCTTATTATTACCAATCGGAGTCTCACTTTTTATTAACCGTCAACTAACCCAAATCAAAGATAATGTTACTAAAAATCTTGGCCTTTTAGCTGGCATCACCAGCATTGCCTTGCTACTTGTAGTAATTTTCACTCAATCTAGATCTGGATTCTTAGGCCTTGGCATTGCTTTTGCTGGTTATTTGATTGGTTTAGCAATTTTATTTTTCAAAGATTTTCGTTCCCAAAAAGTTACTTTTCCCAGCAAAAACTTGATCATTATTGGTGCAGTTTTTTTGGGCTTAGCTGCTTACTACGGAACACCCTATACTCCATCGGTAAAATCCCTACTCACCCACCAAATTTCTCAGCCCACTGAAAACTCAGAACAACCCACAGCTAATAGACTTGATCTAGGCGGCACAGATTCTGGAGAAATTAGAAAAATTGTTTGGACAGGTGCCTTCAGAGTTTGGCAACGCTACCCAATTTTTGGCTCAGGCGTAGAAACATTTGCTTATAGTTACTACAAAGATCGTCCAATGGAGCACAATCTCGTTTCTGAGTGGGACTTCTTATACAACAAAGCTCATAATGAATTACTCAACTTCTTGGCCACCACCGGGATAGTGGGATTGACTGCCTACTTGTCATTATTTATTGTTTTCGCGATCAAAGTTTTAGGCTTAATTTTCAAAAAAGACGAAAAAGCCAAATATTTAGAAGACAAGATTCTTGCCATAGGCATGAGCGCCGGATTGGTTGCCTTATTCATTTCCAACACTCTTGGTTTTTCCACCGTCATGGTTTCAACCCTAATGTTTTTATTCTTTGCTGCTCTAGAAATTATTAGCAACCACGAGCCAATTTTGCCCGCAAAAATCGAATTAAAACTTTCGATATCAGAATACGCATCCTGCTTTGTCACGGGTCTAATCGCATTTGTTTTGACTTTACAAGTCATTAATATTTGGCGCGCCGACTACTTATTCACACAAGGATCGCGTTTGGTTGATTCGGGCGAACTAAGCAAAGGTGGTCCTTTCCTTCAGCAAGCTATTAAGCTTAGACCTGATGAAGACCTTTTTTACGATAAATTTGCCATCACCCTAACCCAAGCTGCCTTTTTATTCGCCGAACAAAAAAAGCTTCCCGAGGCTCAAAGCGCCGCTCAATCAGCCATTATTATGAGCAATATGGCGATCAAACTAAATCCAGTGCATTTGAATCTTTATAAAACTAGAGTTCGCCTACTCTCTTCTTTAGGCACACTTGACCCAGAACTACTGCAAGAAGCTCAAGCCAATTCTTTGACTGCGATGAAACTTGCGCCAACAGATCCAAAATTAGTCTTCAACTTGGGACTAATTACCCAAGCTTTAGGTGATGAAGAAGGCGCTGTCCAGAATTTCGTTAAAGCTATTGAAATGAAAGATGACTATGTTCAGGTTAGAAAATACCTTGCTGATTACTACGTCAGCAAAGACCAAACTGGACCAGCTATCGAACAGCTTAAAAAAGTTTTAGCCTATTTCCCAGAAGATCAGGATGTCGCCGGAAAAATCGCGACCCTTGAAGCAAAGCTCAAACCTTCACTACAATAGTCTTCATGGTAGAACAAAGAGACCAACCCCTGCCGACCGAACCACAACCACAAACAGTGGATCAATATGGTCTCGAGAAAAAAATCATCCAAAGAAGAGATAATGACCTTGGTCATGACGAAAATGTTGCCCTAACCAATGGCCACTATGAAATCATTAAACAAACTGGAATTGAACTTGATAGGGGTGAAGAGTGGGAGCACACCACCAGACTAGAAATTTTAAAAGGCCATGTTGATAGTGCTTTTATAGGTAATTTGAGTGGTGATTTTTGGGATCCACCCATTCCAGAAGTTAGAGAAGAACTGACAGCAGAATTCCCTCCTAATACTCCTTTCCAAGTCTTGGAAGAAAACCATTACAGAACAGTGAAAGTCATCGGTGAAATTTTTGAGCAACGCTTCTCCACCATTCGTCTTCATCTAGTTGAACAACTCACTCAAACACTTCCCAACAAAAATTCTCATCTTGGTTTGAAAGCTCTTGTTTTTGAAGCCAATGATGATTTTTTTATAAAAGTGGAAGAGTATTTGAAAGCTCAAAGTGGAGTCAACTACCCAACAGAAGAACAATCTGGACAAATTGCTGAGCACTGGACTGAATTTCAAAAACAAGAAAGACTTTACAAAAGAAAACAAAAAAAGCTCACCAGCCATTTCTCTCAAGTCATTACCAATGCCTCAAAAGAAACTATTAATCAAATTCACAAAGATTTTTTAGCGGGACTTCAAGATGCAATTAATGAATTTGCCGATCAAGAAGGACAAATATCTGGACCAATCGTCGCAATTTTAAAAGAATTCCGCAAACAAGCTGAGGTTGCACCTGGCGAAGAAATTCTCAAAGCTGTTAGAAAAATGTATTTGTTAACAACGTTTGATAAGGACAACGCCGGAGCTGTATTTTTAACCAGCTTCACGCTAAGCAGAGCTTTAGTTTTGGGAGTTATCAAAAACTATTGGGAAAGTAGTGGCAACAGCATTATTGAGTTTCAAAACAAACTTAAAACTTGGTGGGTATCACATGTCAATCGACCTAAAGTTTTAGAAAATGGCAAAGTTCATCAGGAAATTATTAGTCCGATGCTCAATAGCGAACGTGGATCGTATTTCACTATGTTCTCACTAGAAGATGAGAAACTAGAAAATTTAAGACGGGCTGATCAAATTGATGCCATTGGCATTTTAGCTAGACAGCAGCTCCTTTCAACCTTAGTTGACCAAGAACGCAACCAAGGCTTAGATATTTTGGATGGTTGGACTCATACCGATATGCCCCATCAATCAGAATATGCCATTGTTGTTCAATTTGGCGATGTATTTAAAAAATTTATTTTCAAAAATCAGCAACTACAAAACATTGAGGATTTTTTAAGCGAATTTAACCAGCAGTTTGATTCGTCAGAAAATTGGTACAACTACCAAGTCACACCAAAACATATTGGACGGGCTATGAGTGGCAAACACTCAATTCAGGAAGCCGAAAAAACAAAATTTGATCCAACCGACCCTACTTCTGCAGACACTAGTGTAGTGCTATTGGCTGAAGATGATACCGTCATGGCAGAAGATGTTATCCAAAGAGGTGCCAAATCATGGACTCATGGAGCAGCGATTAAATTTTCCTTGACACTATTCGTTGATAAAAATGGTCAATTAACTGGCAGGGGTGCACAAAAAGGTGCTCATGCTTGGACAGATGGTCGTGTTTCAACTATTAAATTAGAAAACACCTTAGTCGAAGCTTCAACACTTTTAACGATTAATGCTGCAACCAATAAAAATAACAGAACCATTGACACTTCAATCCTTACAAATGGCAGTGAATTTATTTATGAGGAGCAAGAAGCCCCACTACAAATTGCCCAATTTGAAAGAAAAAAATACCAAGAAAGAATACAAAAATTATTCGAGTTTTTCAAAAACCTACAGCCACCAGAAGCAAGATTTACTTTGGATATTAATGGCATAATTTCTGGTGCTGTCATGGTCGCACTCAACGATATTTGGAAGGTTTCAAAAAAGGGCGGCCATATTAATAACATCCAATTTTTAGAAAGAGCTAAGTTTGTCAGATCGGGAGTCCAAATTGGTGATTCTTTGACCCCTGTCCCTTTGCAGTTTAACGACAAGATGCAAGAGCAAATGAGAAAGCTTTCGGCCATGTTTGAAGCTCGCCAAAATGGAAGTGATACAGGAGAAAACGAAAAATTATCATCAGCTCAAGTTAAAAAAATGCTGCAACGACTTGTATTATCTTTTGCTCTCTTTGACGAAGAAAGAAGAACTGTTCGCGATGGTAAACCAGGAATTATTGCCGTCATGGCAGAAATGGTGGGCAAGCTGAGAAAACCACTCACCTTTATTTCAGGAATCACCTCCAAAGAATTGACAGATATGGCGATCAATACAGTGCTCATTTCATCTCTTGTGCCATCAAGACCGCGCCCCCTTAGCTCAGACACCGATATCAACATTGAGTCTTTTTCCACTGCTATGGATGAAGTATATAAAAACTTTGGCTTTGTGATTGCGACTTCTAGTTTTGGCCAAGGAGAAAATGAAAAAATCAGTATTGTGGTTAGACAAATGAATGAAACCATTGCACCTGTTTTGGAAAAATATTCTCAAGTTTTGGGAGAACCCGTAACTCTTCAAAGCATGGTTGAGAAAAATATGGATAGAATTTTGATGATCCTCGAAGCATTTAAAGATGAATATGAAAAAGAAAGCGAGCAAAAAAATGGCTGAGGTTCTTAAAAAAATACCAATCGTTGACAGCTTATCCTCTAGACAGATGGACATCATTAATTCATATCGTCATAGAATTATTGATTTCGACCCAGAACATGGACACCAACTTTTTGAATCTGGCTTTACTTTCGCCAACGAGAATCTACCAGATCATGGTCAAATTAGAGTAACTCAGAGTGAACTAGAAGAAATAAAGTCAGCCGAGCCAATTTCTACACAGTTTCAAGGGCAACCAGATTTAACTGTTGCTGAACTATCTCAAGCCGCTGCTGAGCTTCTCAATAGTGCTGCTTGGAAAAAACTCTATGAAGATTCGATTCTTTCAACCGAAGGAACAGTTGTACTAACCAATGAGTTGGAACAATCCTACAAAACTTATGAAAAACTCGCTCAAAAACATAGCGTCCATATTCCACTTTTTGATGAGAATATTCGCCAAGTGGTTACCACTATCTTCACCCGCTTGCCAAAATATGATGCTCAATCTGTGTACAGCATATTATCTGCTGGACGGGCATATGGACTCTTTCACCGTTTCTGCACACAATCTTTCCCCACTAATTTTGAACCAGTTTTAACCAAACAATCCCAAAACAAATCTTTTGTTGACTCAATCATGTCGACCTTTCTGCCATTAAGAATTAAAAAACTTAAAGCACAATTAATTAAAATAGCGCCCGATCGCTTAAGCTCAGAGGTTAAGTGGCGAGCTATTGATAAAGAGACTAGGATTAATTTGGCCAACGAAATGTTCGTTCATGTCCGTCGTTACTTAGCAAAACATCCAAATGAAAAAGTAGTTATTATTGAGCCCGGTGGTGGTAACGCAGAATTAAGTGCTATCTTAGCTGAACAAATTTCTAGTAGTCCCACTACTGCCGGAAAAGTCACTGTTTTAGTCAGAGAATACAGTGCAGAAATGGCCGAAGAAGGTCGGGATAAAATTAAAACCTTAGAAGAGCAAAGTCCTGGTTTAGATTTGGATATAGAATTTTTAATTGGTTCGGCCGAAACACCACTCGCTACTCAACTAAGTGAAATTAAACAAGCCATTGCTAATAACGATGAGGCAGCACTGATTAAAAAAGGATTAAATCTAGAAAAAGCTACTCAATTATTGAAAAAATTAGAAGGTCGAAAAGTCATTGGTGGTATTTCTACTTATACTGCAGGCGCCATGAGCACTGAAGACGGCCTTGATACGGTTACCACCAGAATTTTTAATAATTTAGTTGATGAAGTCGATGCCAAAGATGGTCGAGTCATCATCAACGACTTTGCCGCTGCCCCACCCCAGGAGTTGGTCACAGATCCGTTGTTCTCACATATAGACAAGCAACAAGCTGAATTTTTAAGAGAAGCTAGCAAATCATTTGAAGAAGCTGGCTTATCCCATGGCCTCGCGACCGTTTATGGTTTGTGGGGCGAAGGCGTTGGCCATGACACCAGACAAATCTGGCAAACATATCTTCGACTACTCAAAGAACGTCCTCCTGGATTAAGCGTCGAAGCCAATCTTCGACCATTTTCTCTCTTCCCACTGCCGTTCAGCAGTCGCTACCTGAATATTCCCGGATTTATCGAAACAACCATTCGTTGTCGGGGCCGAGCCAAGAATAGCCAAATCAAGGTATAATAGCCTAGATGAAAATTATTTCTGCACCCCACCCCAGTTTAAGAACCGTGGCTAGCGAAGTCAAAACTGTAGATAAAAAACTAACTCAATTTATTAAAGATTTAGAGTTGACTTTGAAAAATAAAGAAAATCCCAAAGGGGTTGGTTTGGCTGCGCCACAAGTCGACAAGCGTTTGAGAGTTTTTGCAACTCAATTTTCCAACAACGATAACTTTGAAGATAGCAGTACACTAAAAATTGATTACTATATCAATCCAAATATCACAAAGCATTCCGGAAAGCAAACCTTTGGTGAAGACAAAAAAAATCCACAATTAGAGGGCTGCTTATCAATTCCTAAGATTTATGGCCCCGTACCTCGCTGGGAGTGGATTGAGCTAAATTATTTTGTCATTGAAAACGGCGAACTCAAAGAAAAAACTCAGCGCTTCAACCAATTCGAGGCCAGAGTCATTCAACATGAAACAGATCACTTGAATGGTATTTTATTTACTGACTATCTTCTCGAGTATGACTTGCCAGTTTATTTTGAAAACTCAAAAACTGGTGAATTAGAAGAAAAAATTGATAAAAGTTTGTTGGAAAACTTATAATGCCAATTTCGATCATTTTCTTTGGCTCATTTGGTGAATACTCAGCTCTGGTTTTAGAAAAATTAATTGCTGC
>JAHDXH010000008.1:0-4712 GCA_023382875.1 Patescibacteria group bacterium
GTGCAAAACAGATTGTTAATTTGGAAGGCGAACAACAGGAAGTTGATGTTCCTTGTGATGAATTGTCGGTGGGTTTGGACCACGTGTATGTCGATGATAAACCTTTGTTCGTCAAAGTTCATTTAACACAAGTTGATATTTGGGTCAGGGTTTGGAAGAAAACTATTGGCGAGACCGTTACCTTATATCTTTTAGATACAGACACAGAACAAAACCATATTTCCGAAAGAAGTATAACTTACGCTTTATATCAAGGTACTGAAGAAGAGCTGGTTAAGCAGCAAATGATCTTGGGTATTGGTGGTGTAAAGTTGCTTTACGAACTCGGTTTGCATCCGACTGTTTACCATATTAACGAAGGTCGACCAGCTTTTTTGCATTGGCAGTTGATTCGTATGTTCATGGATAAGCATGGCATGAGTTATTCTGAGGCCAAGAAATTGGCCAAGGAGAAAACTGTTTATACCAATCACACTTTGGTAGCGGCGGGAAACAAAGGCTATAACACCAATTTGATTGAAACATACGCCGATTATTATGCTCAAAAAATGGGCATTAGTTTGGGTGAATTGCTCCAAGATGGAACGCATAACCATCCAGAAGAATTTAAAATGACTCGCTTTGCTCTTAACGTTTCATCTAGAGCTAATGGAGTTAGTGCTTTGCACACCAAACTATCAAGTGAAGCTTGGCATGATTACCACTGGGAAAACGTTACCAATGGTGTGCATATGCCAACTTGGCAAAGTCCAGAGTTTGCTCAGTCGAATTTAACCGATCAAAGAATTTGGGAAATTCATCTGCGCAATAAAGAGCGCCTAATGAACTTTGTCAAAGAGCGAACGGGTTATGGCTATGATCATTCGCATTTAGTTGTGGGTTGGGCGAGAAGAATTGCAGACTACAAACATTTAGATTGGTTGTTTGAAGATATGGAGCGATTGGTGAGGTTGGTTAAAGATGAGAAAAAACCTGTTCAACTTTTGATAGCTGGCAAAGCCCACTTTGGCGATATTGCTGGCAAAGCTTTGCTAAAAAGAGTGATTGGCTACATGCAGAATGAACTATCAGGTTCAGCTTTGTTTATCCCTAATTACGATTTAGATGTGGCAAATCACCTAGTTAAAGGTTGCGACATTTGGCTCAATACTCCTGAACGGGGTAAAGAGGCTTGTGGTACTTCAGGCATGAAAGCACTTAGTAATGGAGTGCTAAATTGCACTGTTGAAGATGGCTGGGTGGGTGAAGTTGATTGGGAAAATATGGGTTGGTTGATTGATCATAACAACCCAAGTCAAGACTTGTATTCAAAATTAGAATCTCAGATAATCAGTTTTTATTATCAAAGGGATGAGCAGAATGTCCCAAGTCAGTGGGTGAAAATGATGAGAAAGTCTATTGAAACTTCAAGACAGTTCTCAGCAACCAGAATGCTGGCTGAGTATCAAAAATATTTCTATGGCACAGACGAAATATAGGCAGTATTATCAAAACATGGTAACTCAAAATCAGAAATTATTCGCTGATTTTAAGGTATCTCATGATCAATATGTTGCCGGTGAAATAGATCAGCAAGAGTATAACCGTGTTGGCTTAAGAATCGTTGATATTATCCGCGATTGGGATAGAAGGCTTTGTAGCGCTATGGGAAAAGGTGCTTTCTCTAAATACTCTGAACAACTTTCTGACAAGTTTTGGTCAGAAGTCAGAAAAGACTACTCACACATTGATAAAGTTGGTCTTAAGTAGTTTCCTTTAAGTTTCAGGACTTTAACTAGGCTGAACACTTTGTTTGAGCTTCAATCTTTGCTGTTCCCAGTAAGGTGTTTGACGGCAAAGTTGGTTTTTGTCTTGTGGGTTTGCCAATAATTCTTCAACGATACTTTCGAGCAAAATGGTATTTTGAGAGCCTTTAAGTAAAACAATGTCGCCCTTTTTAATTTCTTGTTTTAAGTCGTTTAGAGCAGTAAAGGGATTCAAATATTTTTTGATTCTAGGATGTTTAAAGTACTGGTTGGTGAGCGGTCCGACGGTATAAATTAGGTCAGCATTTGCCAAAGCATGTTTCTCTAATTGCTGGTGATCTTGTTGTGCCATGTCGCCAAGCTCTCTCATATCGCCCAAAACTGCGATAGTGCGATGGCGGTCGTTTTTGAGCTGAGGAAGGATTTTTAGTGTGGCAGTAGTGGGGTCAAGTGAAGAGTTGTAACTTGAATCAATGAGCAGTGATTGGTTAATTCCAGAGAGCAACCGACCTCTGCCTGGTAACACTTTAAAATCTTCTTCAATGTTTTGAATGGCGACTTCAGGGCTGATGCCAAGTCTGTCGGCAATTAAAATCGCGGCGGCAAAACTACCAAACGATTCTTTGAATAGTAACTGCTTGGTGAAGTTGAGGTGGTAATGTTTTTGTTTGAAATCAAACTCAAAAGTGGAGCCACTTAGAGAAATAGCATGATTGGTCAATTTAATGTCGGCAGATTTTTGAGTAGAGAATAAACTTTGGTTGGCCTTAATTTTCTTATCAAATTCTTTAAATTCTTCTTGGTCAGCGTTATAAATGGCTAAGCCATTTTCGGGCAAACTAAAGAGTAATTTTCCTTTTTCCTTGGCTACTGCTTGAGTACTTTTTTCACCATGAAAATACTGAAGGTGAACGTTATTAGCATTTAAGAGGACGCCAATTTCTGGCTGAACAATTTTAAGTAGTGTGCCCATATCTTTTGGGGCTTTGTTACTGTCGATGCCCATTTCGGCTACGAAAATTGAGTATTTTTCCCAATTGAAAAGTAGCTGTTTGAGGGCTAGCACCAAAGTCATGGCCCAGTGAATTAAAGAATAGTTATCAACAGGAATATCAAGAATTTCAAACGGGATGCCGGTTTCGCTGTTGCCTTTTTTAGTGTATTTAACTGGAAAATGGTGTTTTAAGACGCCAGCCACCACCTTAGTGCAGGACGATTTGCCTGCACTTCCAGTAATACCAATAATGATTGGTCTATTTTTGAGCAGCTGAAGGCCAGCAAAAAATCTTAGTAAAAAAAGGTAAGAGCTAATCAGAACACTCTTCATAAATTAATAGGTGTATTTTAGTTGTTGTCTTGTTTGCCAAGCTTCAAGGCCAAGGTTAATTAGTTTTGTAATTAAATTGGTATATGTGAGCCCACTGGCTGCCCACAGTTTGGGATACATGCTGATTTTAGTAAAACCAGGTAATGTATTAATCTCATTCAAAACAATTCTATTGTGATCTTGTTGATAGAAAAAGTCTACTCTTGCTAAGCCTTGGCAATTCAATACCTGGTAAGCTTCAATGGCAATTTTGCGGATTTCTTCGCTGACTGAGTTTGGAATTTCTGCGGGAATTTTGGCCACAATGTCATCAGTAATATACTTAGTTTCATAATCATAAAACTCGGTGTTTGGGTGGATGCTGCCACATACTGACGCCTCTGGACTTTCATTGCCGAGGACCGAGACTTCAATTTCCAAGATATTTTCAATGCCTTCTTCAACCAAAATTTTGTTGTCATATTGAAGTGCAGTTTCGATGGCATTAATCAAATCCGCCTGTGATTTGACTTTGGAAATGCCAACGCTTGACCCGAGGTTGACCGGTTTAACAAAATTGGGATATTTAATGTGCTTATTAATGTCGTCAATGACTTGTTGCTGTTGGTTGGTCCACTCAAGCTTGGTGAAGGTATAGAAATCAGCTTGAGGCAAGTTTATATGAGAACAAAGTTGTTTTTGAATGACCTTGTCCATAGCGGTGGCGCTACCCAAAACTCTTGACCCAACGTATGGGACGTTGGCTAGCTCGAGTAAACCTTGGAGAGTTCCATCTTCACCGTTGGTACCATGAATGATTGGAAAAATTACATCTGCAGACAAAAGTTGTTTAACCACCTCAGTGTCGGGCAAAGTCTTGTCATCTTTAGCTACCACTTTTCCGTCTTCAATTAACTCAGAAATGGTTTTGGCTGTGCGCCAAGAGCCATTATGAGCAATTCCTAATGCTGTGGTGTCAAATAGTTGGCGATCAATATTGGCTTCGATCGAGAGAGCAGAGTTGACCGATACTTCGTGCTCACCGGATTTTCCACCAAAAATGATCATGACGTTTTTTTTCATACAATTTTCCTTCGTGTACTTTGGTTAATTTTTACTAGAGTTTCGTAGCTAATAGTTTCTGCGAGCTCACTTAATTGGTTGATTGAATTTGGTTTGTTTGGTTGGACACTAATAATTTCCACTTCATCGTATAGAGAAATTGGTGTTTGGCCAAAGTCAACCATACACATGTTCATGCAAATTTTTCCAACGATTGGGTAAGCTTGGTTTTGATAAGTCACATGAGCTTGGTCAGAAAGTTTACGGTCATAAAAATCAAAATAGCCGACAGGTAAAACACCAATCGTTGTGTCTTTTTTGGCGGTAAAAATTCCGTTGTAGCTAACTTTTTCACCTTTGGACAAGCGAATAACATTGACGATTTTAGTATTAAAGGCTAGAGCTGGTTTAAGATGTTTGAGCTTGGCGTATTTAGGATGGTCAGACGGTAGGGGATTGTAACCATATAAACCAATTCCCAATCTAATAGCATTGGTGAGTTTTTTGTTTGTCACAACGCTTCCAGCGGTAGCATCTAGATGGATATATTTAGGATTGAAGCCGTGATTAGTTATTTTTTCGATGGCCAAGGCAAATCT
>JAHDXH010000008.1:4722-39790 GCA_023382875.1 Patescibacteria group bacterium
CTGGGTTATCAGCATCAGCTAAGTGCGACATTACACCTTCTAATTCAAGATGGGGGAATTGCTTGAGAACGTCACAAAACTCATCAATTTGGTTCAACTCAATTCCTTGTCTGTTCATACCGGTGTTAACTTTTAGATGAATTTTGACTGGCTTGTTGAGTTTACTTAACATGATAAGAGAGTCGAGTGTATAGATAGTTGGGGTAATTTTACTCAAATCCATATCATGAAAATTTTCTGGTAAGACAGCTCCGATCAAGAGTACTTTTTGATGGGGATTAATTTTCCAAATGGTTAATGCTTCAAAATAGCTATCTGCAACAAAGTAAGTTGGCTTTCTTTCCTTCAAAATTTCAGTGATTTGCTCTAGACCATGGCCGTAGGCATTGGCTTTAATCACCGGCCAAATTTCGTGAGTGGGAAATTTGTCAGTAAAAAAATCATAATTAAAAAGAATATTTTCCTTTTTAATGGTTATAAGGTTGAGAGTATCAAAGCCTCGTTCTAGTTTTTTGGCTGATGCTAGAAGATTTTGTTTGACTAGTTTTAAGTCTAAGTTAACAGCTTTAGATAAGTCCAAAAGAGTATTAAGAGTGGTATTTCTAAAACCAGCTTCAATTTTAGAGATGGTAGTACGGGGTATTCCGGTCTTTTGTGCCAATTGATGTTGGGTTAGTCCGGAGTTAAGACGAGCATTTTTTAGATCGTTTAAGATCTCAATCTGATCATCATGTGTCATATTGTGAACATTATAGCGGTTCACAAATAAGAATGCAAGTTTTTAGCGACTCACCTTATATGTCTCGAGGTGGCGAATGAAAATTGCAGGCGCATCTTCAAGGAAGAATTGTTGGAATTCTTCATAGATTTCTTTGCGTTCGGTTTGATTGATGGTAGTTCTACCTCTTTCTAGCAAAGAGTCGATGCGGGTATTTTTATAATGTGTAAAGTTGGAGGGCTGGTCAGAATGCCAGAGCTGATACTGATCAGGATCACCTGCAGTTTCTTGGCCGATTAAAATTGCCTCAAAGTTATTTAAGTCAGGGAAGTTGGTGACTTTGAGGTTGATTTGCGCATTCAAATTATCGCAAATGGTTTTATCTTTGACGTCCTTGTTGCTATTACATGCTTCTTTGGCTTTGGCAAAAAAACTATCCCATTCGCTTTTAATCTTTTCGGCTTCGTTTTGAAACTCACTAGTTGTAGTCAAAGAAATAACGAAAGGTAATTGAGGTAGATCTGCCAGAATTCTTTCTACGGCTCTATCTATATCGAAAGCATAAGTTTTCCCACCTACTAAATAGGCCCATGAGTTGGGGTTAATCGGGCCTATAGCACGATTTTTATCAGTTGGTTTGCTGGTTGCGTAAGATAAAGCTTGTCTAACGTTTTTAGTAAAAAGAGGATTGTGGTTATCAAAAAACAAACCCAAGTATCTATCATTGCGAATCGTTTTTTCTATTTTAAGATTATTCCAATTTTCTAAGCCATGAGTGCTGTGCAAATTATCGATAACATCAATTTCACCTCTTTTGAAAGCTAGGACCATTTGATCTTCGGAAAGGTAGAATCGGTAAATTTTTCTTTCTGCAGTGGAATCAAGAACAATTTGACTCAAATGATTTGATTTGAGGGTGTAGTCAGAGACAAAGTAATCTCCAAGGCCAATTAGATTTTCTCTGGTGAAAAAAAGTCGATGTTTTTGCTCGATTTTTCTAAGCAAAGGTTGGGTAACGACACTTTGAAATGGAGCAAATGGAGCAGGTAACTTGAAGACAATGTCGTTTTTGGTAGCAACAACTTGTGTATCTTTGAGTGGTAAATTGATATCGCTGGGCTCAAGATTTTTTCCATCCTGCCACTTAAGATTCTTTTTTAGAACATAGCGATAAGATTGACCATCATCTTCAATGCTAACTCTTTCCGCAAGATTAGGTTTGGTGCTACCGTCTTCTTCCGTTTTGGTTAGGCCTGCACTAATCTGGGATGTAATTTCCTCTGGCAAATTATCCAAGGTGTACTTACCAACAATGCCCACATAAACTCTGGGCTTTAGTTCAAAGGTTTGAGCCAAGGTGGGAACTAAAATAGAGAATAAAACAATCGCGCCAATAATTGACGTAACTAAAACAAGTCCGTGCTTTTTCAGATAAGCAGTGAAGTACCAATAGTATTTACGCATTCTCTAGACAGCAAATCCAGCGAGAGCCACCAAGATAAAAGCTCCAACAGCAACAATGGTGAAATAAAACAAAACTTTTTCTAGACCTCTTTTGGTGTGGTAGGTTTCACCACCACCGCGCCAAGTCGAGCCAAAGCCTGTGCCATGTTGTGCTTGAAGTAGAATGGCAATAATAATCATGACTGCCAAAACAACTTGTGTGACTAAAAGGATATTTTGCATATCTAGTTTTATTCTAACACCTTACCTTGTTAGGTGGCGACCTTACTATCGCGAAGTTCACGAATAACGTTGACGGTCACTGTACCTGGATAGGTCATCTTTTCCTTAATTTCGTCTCTAATTTTGGTCGAGAGCACGGTGACATCATCATCCTTTGTTTCTTCAGGACTAAGTAAGACTCTGATTTCACGCCCAGCTTGAATAGCAAAAGCTTCTTTGACACCTTTGTGGGCCATAGCGATTTGCTCTAGGGTTTCTAAACGTTTGACATATTCGTCATGGTTCTCATAACGAGCTCCTGGTCTAGCACCAGAAATTGCGTCAGCGATATAAACTAACATTTGTTCAACACCAGAGAATGGTTCATCCTCATGATGTTGGGCAATGCAGTCAACAACAGCTTGTGGCATGCCGTATTTTTTGGCTATTTTGACACCTAGTTCAACGTGTGAACCTTCGTCTTCACCAGAAACTTTACCAATGTCGTGGAGCAAACAACCAAGTTTGACCACATTGACATCAGCACCAACTTCATGAGCCAACTTGATACCAATTTTGGTTTCTTCTAAAGTGTGTTTGATCAAGTTTTGACCGTATGAGAAGCGGTATTTGAATTTACCCAACATTTTCATGAGATCATTGGGCAAATTGTAAACTCCAACGTCATAACAGAGTTTTTTGCCAGCTTCGAAGGTGATTTTGTCAATTTCAGTTCTGACTTTGTTGACTACTTCTTCGATGCGAGTTGGTTGAATGCGACCGTCTTTAACCAATCTCTCTAGAGAAATTCTGGCGATTTCACGTCTGACTGGGTCAAAGCAGGAAAGTTTGACTTCAGTAGCAGAGAAGTCTAAATCGACATCAACGCCTGTGTATCTTTCAAAAGTGTGAATATTGCGACCTGATTTGCCAATAATTTTACCCTTGGCTTCTTCAGAAGGTAGCTCGATCGTGGAAACAGTGTATTCGGCGACATAATCGGTGGCACCATGTTTCATAGCTTCAACGATAATTTCTTGGGCTTTTTCATCGGCCAATCCTTGAGCTTCTTCCTCTTTTTGTCTGACTAATTGAGCCATTTGTTTGCTAATTTGTCTTTCGACACCATCCATTAAGATGGCTTTAGCCTCATCTTTGGTCATGCTGGAAACTTTTTCCAACTCTTCCAAGATCTTTTCTTTGGTTTTCTCCAATTCTTTCTTTTCTTTATCAAGATCTTTTTCTGTTTGGGCTAATTTCTTTTCATTAGCTTCCATTTGGCCAAGTTTAATATCGATTTTGTCTAACTTACGATTGAGTTCTCGTTGTTGGTCTTCGATTTGACGAGCAATTTGGCGCTGTTGATTCTCAGCTTTGGCGCGAAGGGCTAGGGCTTCGTCTTTGGCTTCAAGGACAATTTCACGAGCTTTGGCTCTAGCTTCGCGAATAATTTCGCTGGTATCAGCGTGTGTTTCGAGGTTAACGTTGGTTGAAACAGCTGGAGTTGGAGTATTAACTGGTGCAACTGCTGGGGTTGGAGCCGGAGCAGCAGGACGGCTGTTATTAATAGGTACAGGCTTGATTTCACGCTTCACAATTGGTTGTGGTTTTGGTGAAATCACTGGTTTTTTGGAAACTGGTTTAGCACCAGCATTATTATTTGGTTGATTGCCAAATAGGGTTGATAGATTGCTAAAAAATGACATATCTTCTTTCTGTTATAACAATAAAAGCTATTTTTTAGCACAAACTTATTTCGATACGAAGAGAAGACCCGAGCTTGTGTGGGTCTTAAATTAGTGGATCTAAAGATGTTGAAGCTATGCTAGCTAAGTGATCTTTGTACATATACTAATTATTAGGTAATCTCTAAAAAAATAAATTTATGCGATGACCGCATTATACAGTTAGACTCACTCTTAGTCAATGGGAGTGAGTCTAAATACTTGAGGAAAAAGATTGATTGATCGTTATTAATTTAGATCGTTGCTGGCTTTAATTTTTTCCCAAATTTCTTTTTCAATTTTTTTGAGCAAGTCTTTGTCTTCAGCTAATTTAACTTTGGTTGCTTCTTTACCTTGGGCCAAAACTTCACCTTGGTATTTATAGAAACTACCAGCTTTTTCCATGATGCCTTCTTGAACGCCAATGTCTACAACATCTCCAGTTCTGGAAATACCGTTGGAATCCATTTCGAACTCAGCTTCTTTGAATGGAGGTGCAACTTTATTCTTTTTGACTTTAACTCTGTGTCTAGAGCCAACGACTTTATCACCCTCTTCAATGTTGCCAATTTTTCTAATATCTAGACGAACTGAGGCATAAAATTTCAAAGCATTACCACCGGTGGTAGTTTCTGGACTACCAAACATAACGCCAATTTTGTGACGAATTTGGTTGGTGAAGATGACTAGAGTTTTGGTTTTATTAATTGCAGCAGTGAGTTTTCTCATAGCTTGCGACATTAATCTAGCTTGGGTGCCCATTTGGTGATCGCCCATTTCGCCTTCAATTTCACTTTTTGGAACTAAAGCAGCGACTGAGTCGATGACGACAAT
Organism: Patescibacteria group bacterium; assembly: GCA_023382875.1. Classification (GTDB taxonomy): domain Bacteria; phylum Patescibacteriota; class Microgenomatia; order UBA1400; family PJMF01; genus JAHDXH01. The sequence goes on from JAHDXH010000008.1 coordinate 9,664, forward strand.
GTCGATACCACCCGATCTGATTAAGGTTTCAGCAATTTCCAAGGCTTGTTCACCATAGTCTGGCTGTGAAATGATCATGTCATCAAGATTGACGCCAATTTTACGAGCGCGAACTGGGTCGAGAGCATGTTCGACGTCTACAAACGCAGCAACCCCACCCTTTTTCTGTACCTCAGCAATAGCGTGTAAACAAACAGTGGTTTTACCTGAAGCTTCAGGTCCATAAATTTCGACAATTCTACCCTTGGGGAAACCACCTACGCCTAAAGCTAAGTTGAGTGCTAATGAGCCTGTTGAAACAACGGGTAGTGTAGCCATGTTTTTGAGTGAGTCACCCATCTTCATGATTGAGCCCTTGCCGAATTGTTTTTCAATCTGTTGCATGGCGATATCGACAGCCTGCATTTTCATATCGTGGTCATTCACTTCGACTGTGTCCTCGATGCTGTTCTTTGTCTTTTTATTCATATTGCTCCTTTAAGTTTGGGTTTTTTTCTTAATTGCAAAAATAATAGTAATGTATAATTGACGAAAGTTTAACTAGCAAATCTTTCACGAAGATAACATAAGTTGAGCAGTCGCTACAGGCTGTAGCTTAGATGGTAAAGCGCCAGGCTGGGGGTCTGGAGAGCGCAGGTTCGAGACCTGTCAGCCTGACAAGTTTGTCTTTTTTTTAATATACTAAGTTGTGACTAAATTTTTTCATTGGATATCTAGAGATAAGCTGGTAATTTTTGCGTTAGTTTTCATATTCTTTATCGGACTATTTTTGAGGTTATATAGGTTGGCTGATTTTACAGAGTGGCAAGATTCTGCAAGAGACTACATGGTTGGGGAGAGTATTTTTACTGTAAAAAATGATGGCTGGCTAATTGCTCCTCTCGCTCTTGGTTCGGTAGGTTATTTTAATAACACCCCAATCTATTACTATATGGTTGGTGTATTAGTTTTGGTTTTTCATAACCCTTTGTATGTGGCCTCATTTGTGGCCATATTGGGCAACTTTACAATTTTGTTAAACTTTCTGTTGGCGAAAAAGCTTGGTGATGATAAAACAGGATTGCTGGCTGCGGGCTTTACTGCATTTAGCTTTATTTTAATTTCTCAGTCAATTTCACTGTTTCAGCCCAATTTTATTCCTTTTTTTATTAGCTTATTTCTTTTGTGTCTAGCATTGGCTTATGAGCGTAAATCTTTTTTTTGGTTTTTATTGAGTATTTTTATTTTTTGGTCATTTTTTCATCTTCATTATTCATTTTTAATTATTGTGCCTTCGCTTATTTTTTCATTCATTGCTATTTTTTATAGAATCTGCGGAACAGCATATGCAAAGTTGAAGATTTCGTATCTGTTGTTTGTTTTTCTGGTGGGTGGTTTATTTTGGTACTCTTTTTTAAACTTATCATCACCTTTAAATTTATTAAATTTTATTTATGCGGAAATAGGGGGCAACGCTGGCAATTTTTGGTTAAATGGTTTGCTTACTAGGTTATTCTCAGTTTTCCAAAAATTTATTGGCTTTTATTTAGGATCAGTAGGATGGAGAACAACGACGCTAGTATTTATTTCGATAATAATATTATCGGTAATAGATTTTTGGCAAAAAAAGCAAAAACGTAAAGATTTTTTCTTAGAAATCCAATTGATTCTTATTTTTTTGTCATTGTTTCTATTTAGTTTTTTTTCTAGGTCAATATACGATTCGTATTTTATTATTTTCTTTACTTTGGTTCCTATCTTGCTTGCACAGTTGGTTTGGGTGGTTGCTAAACATAAAAAATGGACTGGATTGGCAATTTCATTTTTGATTCTTGGTTTACTGAATCATGGGAATGAAAGATTGTCGATGCCAATGATTGGATTGTATGAAAAAAGTCAAAGTATCTCAGAATTAATTATTCAGGACATGGAAGAAAAAAATATATTTAAATTGAGTGATATTTTTGTGTCTTCTAAAAACAGTGGAATGTCAGTTTATAACTGGTTTTCTCCAAAATATTGGTATTTTTTGGAGAAAAAATTGAATCAAAAAAATACGATTGTAACGAGAGGATTTAACAACCTTTCTTGGACCACTTATAGGCCTTCATATGTTTATTTAGTTTGTGAAAACGAGTCACTTTTGAGTGATAGAGATGTAGTTGATAGTTGTCTGAATCCATATAAAGACAATTTTTCTTCTATATTTGAACCTCAGTACGAAGTTTTGAAAGCGGAATTTGCAGATTCATTAGTTTATGTATTAACTATTAAGTCAAAACCTAACGCCAGTTTATATTGGCCATTTTCCTTTAATAAATTTAGTAAAAAATAAAAGTATTGTAAAAGAACCCGCCAGATGATGTGCGGGTTCTTGTGAACGGTGCTGAACTTTACCCAGTCAGCAGAAGCTAGAGAAGACTAGCTAGGGAGAAGATGGACCACCTCCTTTCCTACTGAAAAGTAAGAAATGTTTAGGTTCAACATCTTATATCCCTTCTACTATGTGGATGTTCAGGATATAAATTATAGGTTGTTTATAAAAATCGTAAAGGGTCAAAAGTGGTCTAAAACGCAGAGACCCTCGGGTTTGAAACCGAGGGTCTGTTGCAAGTTGATGGTGGTCTTTGGCTTTTGGCCTAGACCAGGTTGATTTTTTCGCGTTTGCTGCGAGCCAGTTTGAGGGCGAGGTCGCGTTCTTCAGCCTTAACGCCTGCCAGTTTCAGGGCTTCCACGCGCTCGTTTTCGGCGGCGGTGGCGATGGTGTCCTGTTCGGTGGCAAAGGTTTGCGCCGATTTCAGGTGGTCATCGAGGTCGGGAACAAGTTCCCGAACAGCCTCACCTTTGGCAGTAATCGTGGCTTTAAGGTTCGCGTTTTCGCGGCTCATGGTGAACATTTTGTATCCACCAACCAGCACAACAGCAGCAGCAATCAACAGTGCGAGTTCCATCTTGTATATCTCCTATAACATGCCTTGCGGCGCTAATCAGATTTACTTGCAGGTGTAATTATTACATACAAGTCCTATAATGTCAATATACAAAACCTATGGGACTTAAAACCAACATCTGTTGATACAACATGGAGCAAATACTTATGATAAAATATTCTTAATAACGTCATAGACTGTTGACAACAGTCGATCTAATATAGAACGTTGCCAAGGGTGATAACTTGGTTGGGTAGGCCCATGATAGCCGGAATTAAGTAAATAGAAGGTGGCACCACCGACTTAAGCAATTAAGAAGGCCCTTTTGTGACTAGATCTTAGATGTAGTCATGAGAGGGTTTTTTATTGCAAAAAAGGAGAAATATGCCAAGAACACTCGTCTTGGAGACAGTTAATCAAGTTGGAAAAGAAGTAGTTTTACAAGGTTGGGTTGATACTAAGCGCGACCATGGTAAAGTCACTTTTATTGACCTTCGTGACCGAACCGGCAAAATTCAATGTGTCGGCTACTTAATGATGAGCGAATTATCAACAGAGTCAGTGGTTGAGATTCATGGCTTAGTCAAAGCTCGTCCAGAAAAATTAGTCAACAAAGCTTTGCCAACTGGTGGAGTGGAGATTGAAGTTAAAAGCTACGAAGTTTTAAACAAAGCTAAGGAATTGCCATTAACTTTGGAAGGTGATGGTTTGGATATTCGCGAAGACGTGCGTTTGAAATATCGCTATTTAGACTTACGCCGAGAAAGATTGCAACACGCCATCAGACTTCGTTCTAAGTTTATTCATGCTTTAAGCAATGCTTTGCATGAACAAGATTTCGTGGAAATTGAAACACCAATTTTGACCGAATCAACTAAAGAAGGTGCGCGTGACTTTGTTGTGCCATCTCGCTTAAATCCTGGTAAGTTTTATGCTTTACCTCAAAGTCCTCAACAATACAAACAACTTTTGATGACTGCTGGATTTGAAAAATACTTCCAGGTGGCTCGTTGTATTCGTGACGAAGACTTGCGTTCAGACAGAGGTTTTGAATTTACCCAGCTAGATATTGAAATGAGTTTTGTGGACCGCGAAACCGTCATGTCGACTGTTGAGGGCGTGGTTAAAAAAGCCGTTAAAGCTGTGGGTGGCAAGCTGCAAAAAGAGGAATTCCCAGTGTTCACTTACGAAGAAGCTATGGCAAAGTATGGAGCTGACAAATTCGACCTTCGTACCGAAGAAGAGAAAAAAGAAGGTGTTCTGGCTTTTGCTTGGGTAATCAAGTTTCCTTTCTTCAAAAAAGTTGACGCCGCTGATGTAGCTGAGGTTCGTGATGGTAAATCTGGTTGGACCTTTACCCACAACCCATTCTCATCTCCAGAGCCTGAATTCATTGAAGATCACTTGGCTGGCAAAAATGTCGAGAAGATTGTGACAGCTCAATATGACTTGGTTTGCAACGGTTATGAAGCTGGTGGTGGCTCTATTAGAGCTCATCGCGCTGATTTACTTTTGGCTACCTATAAAATCATGGGTTACTCAGAGGAAGAGATTCAGGCCAGTGTTGGCCACATGCTCGAAGCTTTTGAAGTGGGAACGCCACCGCATGGTGGAATTGCACTTGGACTTGATCGCTTGGTAATGCTTTTGACTGGTCAAGAATCGCTCAAAGAGGCAATTGCTTTCCCAATGACTTCATCTGGAAAAACATCAATCATGAATGGACCAAGCTCAATCAGTGAAGAACAACTTAAAGAACTTCATATCAAGCTAGATGTGAAAAAGAGCAAAGACTAGTTTTTTTGCTAAACCAACTTAGCCAGCTTGGTTTTTTCTAGCCGTGAAAGTTGCTTAATCTGATACTCTCTTTTTAGAGCGTCGGATTTATTAGTGCAAGTTTCGTGATAAATAAGTTCAACTGGTCTTCGACTAGCGGTGTACTTTGCTCCTTTACCAAGGTTGTGATTTTTGATTCTTTGTTCCAAGTTATTTGTTGTGCCAGTGTAATAGGTTTGATCGTGGCATTTCACAATATAGACAAACCAGATTTGATCATTATTCATTGCTGACAGTATCTCATATGGTTTGGTAGGATTAAGATATGGAAAATGACGCGCAAATTCAACCTTCTTTAGTAGCAGAGAAAAAAGCTTTTTCACCTTTATTTTTAATGGGTGGTGTTTTGCTTTTGGTGCTGGGTTTTGTGGGTGGCGCGGTTTTAACCAAGAGTATTAGCGGTGCTAGTTTGCAAAAAATTAGTCAAAATGACCAAGTCGGTCAGGTAAGTGAGAACAAGCAAGCTGTTGCTAGTAGTTTTGTTTCACTTAATAAGTCTACTTTTGCTTCTTATCCGTTGGTTAAAGACGGCAAGTTATTCTTTATTCCGATCACTTCTGGAATTGGTGCCTTTTCACCAAGTATTGAGGTGAGTTGGGGTGGCGGTGCTTATGGCTTGGGTAGCTCTGATCCAATTGCTTCTCCTGATAATCAAAAAATTGCTCTGATCGAAAGTGGTACTGGTAATTTGTTATTAGTAACTGCAGACGGCAAGCAACAAGTTCGAGTTTCCAATCAAATGAATGTTAGTTATATCAGCGGTTGGTCTCCTGATTCGAATAAATTGATTGTTTATGCAACTGCGCCAACGGTCAAAAGCCTTTTTGTTCCAGAAGGTCCCGTTCCCGAAGAGAGTATTCCTTTAATTCAAAAACTTTCTCCAAGTAGTCTTGCGACTGGTTATTATTTAGTTGATTTAAATAGCAACAATGTTGAGCACCTTTCTTATCTTGATGGCTCAAATTTTATTACCTGGGTTGATGCTAATAATATTTTATTGAATTTGGAATACAGTGGCAAAAAATATGTAGTTTTGAATTTAAAGACATACGAGGCAAATGCTGAGTTAGTAGGTAAAGCACTTGACCCATACTTTGGTGAACAAATTTCTTTTAGTTCAACTGGTGAAATGTGGGCACTAACTTTGGCTCCTACCGAACTTATGAATGGTGAGAGCAGTGAATCTAAAATAGTTTTGGCAGCCTTTCCATCTGTGACTGGCGAAGTAATTGGTGAAGGTAAGTTTGCCCAGGTACAAGGTCCGCACATTTCGCCTAATGGCAAAAAAGTTATTTTTCAGGGTTACGATGTGGTTAATGGACCTAATTTTGTTTATTACTATGATGGAAGTGAAACGACCAAGTTATTTGAGGGGTTGCCTAGAAAATGGGTAAATGACGACAAATTTATTTATACTGTCTCAAGCGAAGTTGGTGCAACTAATCCCAGCTTTACGCAAAGTGTCTATGTTTATGACACCACTACCAACCAATCAACTTTGTTATTTGGAGATTAAAAAACTAGCCACGAAGGCTAGTTAATTAAGTGGAGATGACGAGTAACGAACTCGTGTCTGTAAGGAACGTGATCATCATTTTCTACAGATATAGTTTTGGTCTTAAGTGAGTTGAAATAGGGAGGCCAAAACGAGCCTAAATCAACCTTCATTTCTAAAGTCTTATTCTTTAGCCGAAATGCGAACTAAAGAGGTCACATCGACTGTTTTTTCACCCAAAAGCCATCATCGATGCGAATGGACTTCTGGATGCCAGTTAAGCAGCTAAAGCTGAGTAACTTGGGGCTGAGAAAGCACTAGCAACGGTGTTAGAAACATCGAGGATTGTGTTCTTAGCTTTGCTGACAATAGAGTCTGCAGTTATTTTTTTGCTTTGTTTTACGCCTTAAAGCAAAAGGCGATCTGCCAATGATAAAGAGCTCTCACATCAATTCAATACATCCCCGTGAGACCTATATTATAAGATAATTTTGTCTAAAATTCAATTAAATCCAAGGTTCAGGCAAGAATTTGTGTATAATGAAGCTTAATATGTGGTTAAAACAAATCCTTTATCGTATTAAAAGGCTTTATCATTTTTTTAAGACCGGGCTCTTTAATGGTCTCGTGGCTGAGTTTAAATACGGTTTTCCATCTAAAAAATTACATGTTTTGGCTATAACTGGCACCGATGGTAAGACCACGTCTTCGACCATGCTTTATCATGTGTTGAAAACCGCTGGTAAAAAAGTAGCTTTGATTTCCACTGTGGCTGCCTATATTGGAGACGAAAGAATTGATACAGGTTTCCATGTCACTACGCCTACCCCAGCTCAACTACAAAAATTGATGAAAAGATTGGTCAAAGAAGGCTATGAGTATTTGGTGCTAGAAACCACTTCTCAAGGAGTTTACCAATTTAGAACTTGGGGGATTTTTCCTTTTATTGCCGGTGTGACCAACATTGCTCAAGACCACTTTGATTATCATTTGAACTATCAAAACTATTTATCTGCCAAGGCTTTGATCTTGCGTGATAGTGAAAAAATCATCTTGAATAAAGATGATGCTTCCTACCAACCACTCAAGGATATTTTGAGAGTCAGTGAAAGTAGGATTTTGTCATACTCAGTTGAGCATCAAAATGATCCAGCAATTATGAGGGCGATTAAAAATAGATTTCCTGAAAAATATAATGTTAGCAACGCCTTGTTGGTGGTGAAATTTGCCAAAAATTTGGAAGTATCTGATCAGGATATTATTGCTGGTATTGAGTCATTTACAGGAATTCCTGGTCGAATGGAGGAAATCAAAAATAGCAAAGGTATCAGGGCCATTGTTGATTTTGCTCACACTCCACAGGGATTGGAAAAAGCCTTGACTGCGCTTAGGGCACAAACCAAGAGACCAGGCCGATTGATTGCAGTTTATGGTTGCGCTGGTCTTCGAGATGCCCTCAAGCGTCCAATGATGGGCAAGATTGGCACAGATATTGCCGATTTCTGTGTTTTCACTGCTGAAGATCCGCGAACCGAAAGTGTTTGGTCAATCATTAGGCAGATGAAAGAACAACTCACTTCAAATCACGACAAGATTATTTCTATTGCTGACCGTTTTGAGGCGATTGAGTTTGCTTTAACAAAGCTTGCTAAACAAGGTGACACCGTGGTAGTTTTGGGCAAAGGCCATGAACAAAGTATGTGCTATGGCAATGTTGAACATCCTTGGGATGACCGCGAAGCGGTTAGAAAAGTCCTATCATGACAAACAAAACTGATGTGCAAAAAAAGGTAGTAGTGATTGGTGGTGGCACTGGTATTTTTCCAGTGACTGCTGGACTTAGACATTTGAATGTTGATATTAGTACGATTATTTGTGTGTCTGATTCTGGAGGTAGTACTGGCAGAATTCGCGATGAGTTCGGTTTTCAACCAGTTGGTGATCTGCGTCAATCTCTAGCTGCTTTGGCCGAAAGTGAGGGTGAGGAGTGGATTCGCAAATTGCTTCTGTACCGTTTTGAAAAAGGCGAAAGCTTAAAAGGTCACAATCTTGGTAATTTAATTTTAACTGCTCTGCAGGATATGACGGGTTCTACTAGCGAAGCCTTATCTAAAGCTGAGCAAATTTTCCGTCTTAAGGGTGAGGTTATTCCTTCAACTGAAGAAACTGTGGACTTAAAAATTCATTATCAAGACGGTACTTCTGCAGTTGGCGAACACTTGCTTGACGATAATTCTACTGCTAAGCCGATTGCCGATATTAGTTTGACTCCACCTGCAAAATTAAGTGCTAATGCTGTGGTGGCAATCGAAAAAGCTGACTACATTATTATTGGACCTGGTGATTTCTATGGTAGTTTGATGTCGGCGCTTTCCCCAGATGGACTTTCAGATGCCTTCAAAAATTCTAAAGCTCAGGTGATTTTTATCATGAATTTAATGACTAGATTAACTCAAACCAAAGATATGACCGCTCGTGATCACTTGGAAAAAATTGAAGCTAAAATTGGACGCAAAGTTGATGTGGTTATTATTAACAACGAGCCGATTGCTGAAAACATTCTGACTCGCTATGCCAAGTTTGGTGAATTACCAGTGGTTAATGACTTAGATAATGATTCTAGAGTGGTGAGAGGCAAAATTTTGAGTGACCAAATTTTTGTCAAAGGTTATGAAGATAACACTCATCGCGAATTATTGCGCCATGACTCAAGGAAACTACAAAAGGTTTTGGCTGAGGTTATGAAATTAGGCTAATAGATTATGATCGATTTATTGTCATATCAACATTTTCACTTGATTGGAATCAAGGGTGTGGCCATGACTTCATTGGCTCAAATTCTTGTTGATGCTGGCAAAAAGGTGACTGGCACAGATGTGACTCAGGATTTTGTGACCAAGAAAATTTTGGAAAAATTAAGTATCCAGATTAGTTACGATTTTGCCGCTGATTTTCCCAAAGAAACTGAAGTAGTCATTTACACTGCTGCTCATGGTGGTCCATCTAATCCGATGGTTTTAAAAACCAAACAAGCTGGATTGGTAGTGATTTCTCATGCTGAGGCTTTGGGATATTTTTTCAATCGCAAGGCAGGAATCGCAGTTTGTGGCGTGGGTGGTAAATCTACAACTTCTGCCATGATTAGTTATATTTTTGAAAAGACCAAGCCTCAGTCTTTTGCTGTGGGTGTGGGAGACATTGGGGGGTTGGGTAAAACTGGCCAGTGGTTGGCAGACAGCCAATATTTCGTCGCAGAGGCTGATGAGTATGTAGTTGATCCTAGCGCTCCTGCTCGTGGTGAAAAAATAGTCCCTAGATTTTCTTTTCTTAATCCTGTCTTAACTGTTTGTACTAACCTTGACTACGATCATCCAGATGTATATAAAGATTTTGACCATACCAAAGAAGTTTATCTTTCGTTTTTCCATCAGTTGAAAGCTGGCGGCACAATTGTAGTGAATGGTGATGATCGCGACCTATTGGCTTTAGTCAAAAAATCCGGCCAAAGTTTTCTGACTTTTGGTGAAGGAGAGGGTTCTGATTTGCGTTTGCTGGGTTATGAGGTGAAAGCCGGACAAACTGTTTCTAGAGTTTCATTTGAAAATAAAGAATATGAATTATCGCTGATTGTCCCAGGTAAATATAATGTAATGAATGCTTTGGCGGCTTTATTGGCGGTGTCTAAAGCTGGAATTAGTTTTGAAACAGCGATTCAGTCTTTGGCTAGTTTTTCTTCGACTCGCCGCCGCTTTGAATTTTTAGGTGAGAAAAATGGTGTTAAGTATTACGATGATTACGCTCACCATCCTGACGAAATTTTGTCTGTTATTGGCGCTTTTAATGATTGGTGTCCAGATAATCATAAAGTTATAGCTTTTCAATCTCATACATTTTCCAGAACCAAAGAATTATTTTTCCAATTTGCTGATAGCTTCAGGCATGCAGAAAAGCTGGTGATGATTGATATCTTTCCTTCGGCAAGAGAAAAAATTGATCCAACTATTACCAGTGATTTATTATGTGCCGAAATTAATCGTCGCTATCCCAATCTTAAAGCTGAGAATCTCAAGACTAATGAAAATTTAGCTCAGTATTTCAAAGCTTTGCCCAGTGGAACAGCGGTATTAACAATTGGAGCCGGTGATATCTACGAAGTTCACGACCTTGTACAATAATCTTTATGTCAAACTTAGCTGATCAACTTAGATCTCAGTTTCCTGATTACGAATTCAAACTTGAAGAACCTCTCGCTCGTTATACAACCGTGAAGATTGGTGGACCAGCTGAGGTTTTTTATGAAGCCAAAGATCAAAAAAAACTCATAGATTTATTGCAATTTTCTATTGTTAACAAAATTAAAATCACAATGTTGGGTTGGGGAGCTAATGTATTGATTTCTGATAAAGGAATTAGGGGCTTGGTGATTAAAAACCGAGCTGGTGAGATAAAAATTTTAGACCAAGCTGACAATGTTTTTGTGGCAGATGAAGTGCCGAGTGAGCAGATTATGGCACGATGGGATGCTGATGGTTCTAAGGGTAGTTTTAAATATGATTTTAGTGACCTCAATTATTCTGAAGCAGGTAAGCCAAGGGTTTTGGTTGAGATCGATGCAGGTGTTAATTTAAACCAAGCTATTGTCCAATTAATCAATAAAGGCATTACCGGTCTGCAGTGGTTCGCACGTATTCCCTCAACGATTGGTGGGGGTATTTATAACAATATTCATGGCGGCACACATTTTATCAGTGAGGTGTTGGAAACAGTGACGGTTTTAAATGAAGAAGGGAAAATTGTCACATTACCTAAGTCTGAACTTAAATTTGATTATGATCAGTCTAGATTTCATGACACAAAAGAAATTATTTTATCGGCAGTTTTTAATCTTTATCGGGGAGATGCTTTGAAGGCAAAGAATGTCGTTATTGAGTGGAATAAGAGAAAGGCAGTTCAGCCTAATAATTCACTAGGTTGTACATTTAAAAATATTACTAATGAAGAAAAAGAACGCTTGGGTTATCCCACTACTAGCGTTGGCTACTTAGTTGAACATATTTTGAATTTAAAAGGTTACCATATTGGAGACGCTGTAGTTTCCGATGCTCACTGCGCTTTTATTGAAAATAAAGGTGCGGCAACAGCAGAACAATATTTACAAGTAATAAAAACAATTATTAGCCAAACCAAGTCCAAGACTGGATTAATCATCAAGCCTGAAATTTTCTTTTTAGGATTTGAGAAATCTGAGCTGGAAGGTATAGTATCGTAGTATGTCAAAATTTATCATCACTGGAGGTACGCCTCTGCATGGTTCTGTTAGAGTTGGTGGAGCAAAGAATGCTTCATATAAATTGATGATTGCTGCTTTGCTTGGTCAAAGCGAATCAAGAATTTTGAATTTTTCACATATTAGCGATGTTTTATTGGTAGAAAAAATTATTTCCTATCTTGGCGCTAAAGTGAGCTCTGCAGGTGAAAGAGCGATTTTTATCGATCCAAGTACGATGAGTGACTATAAAATTGATCCTGCACACGGCGAACAAGGTAGATTTTCTACGATGTTTATTCCTGTGCTGCTTCATCGTTTTGGTAAAGCTGAAGTGCCAGCTCCTGGAGGTGACAAAATCGGTAAGCGTTCTCTTGATAGACACTTTGACGGCCTAAAAGCATTGGGAGCTAAAGTTTGGTTTGAAGACGGTATGTACAAGGCTGAAGCAGTAAAGCTTAAGGGCACAACTTACCGTTTTGAAAAGAACTCTCACACTGGCACCGAAACATTGATTATGGCAGCAGTTTTGGCTGAGGGAAAAACTATTTTGGAAAATGCAGCAGTTGAGCCAGAAATTGACGATTTAATTGAGTTTTTAAATGAGATGGGTGCGGACATTCGCCGTCGCTCATATCGGGTGATTGAAATTAACGGTGTGGCAAAACTGGGTGGAGCCATTCATCGATTGATTCCAGATCGCAATGAATCAGTCAGCTACGCTTGTGCAGCTTTATGCACTAAGGGTGATGTAATTATTGAAAATGCTCGACACGATCATTTGAAAGCTTTCTTGAATAAATTAGACGAAATCGGCGCCGGCTACGAGGTTGGGTCTTATGGCATTCGTTTTTACTATAAGGGTCCGATGAGAGGGACTGACATTGTGACTGAAATTGAGCCAGGATTTATGACCGACTGGCAGCCGCTTTGGGCAACTTTAATGACTCAATGTGACGGAGAGAGTATTATTCATGAAACTATCATGACCAACCGTTTTCAATACGTCGAAGAACTTCAAAAAATGGGTGTGAAAATTGATATGTTCAATCCTGAGGTTTCTAATCCTGATAAAGTTTATAACTTCGATCTCAAGGATGATTCACCAGAAAATTTACATGCCATTAAAATCCATGGTCCAGCCAAGCTTAAGGCTGGTGAGTTTAAAGTCAAAGATTTACGCCATGGTGCTACATTAATTTTGGCTGCAATGACCGCCCAAGGTATTAGTACTATTTATGGTATTGAGCACGTTGATCGTGGTTATGAAAATCTCGATGGAAGACTGAGATCGATGGGTGCTAAGATAGAGAGAGTTGAGGATTAACATATTATGGCGTCACTCTCACTACTACTAGGGTTATTAATTTTTTCTTTTATCATCACTAGTATTTTGATTATTCCGTTTATCAACGTTTTATATACGCTGAAGTTTCAAAGAGCCAATCAAAAAACTAGAGATGCTTTTGGTAAATTGACGCCAATTTTTGATAAGTTTCATCAACAAAAAGCCGGTAAGCCGGTAGGTGGTGGATTATTGGTAATTGTAGTAGTTTCACTTTTGTTTGCTATTATTTTCCCTGTCATCAAATACTTTGGGATTGAAGTAACTAGTTTACATGCCAATTTGCAAGCCAATGTTAATGTGATTTTCTTTACTTTTTTGTCTTTTGGAATCTTAGGTTTGTATGATGATATTAAGAAATTTTTCCAATTCGAAAAAGAAGGTTTTTTTGGGTTGCGGATGAAACATAAGTTAATTTTGCAAATTATTTTGGCCTCAATTGTCTCTTTCATGCTTTATCACAACTTGGGAATTGATTTTGTTCATGTGCCTTTTGTGTCTTACAGTTTGAAATTAGGTTGGCTGTTTGTTCCTTTTGCCACGTTTGTCATTGTTGCTTTTGCTAATGCAGTCAATATTACAGACGGCTTGGATGGCTTGGCAGCTGGCAATCTGATGATTAGTTTGTTTGGCTTGTGGTTTTTGTCTGCTTCAATTTTAGATGTGCCATTGTCAATTTTTATTGCTTTGTGGCTGGGATCTTTAATCTCATTTTTGTACTTCAATGTTTTCCCTGCTCGTATGTTTATGGGTGACGTAGGAGCATTGGCTTTTGGTGCAACTTTGGCGGTCATCGGTTTGCTTTTGGGTAAGGTTTTGGCTTTGTTAGTTATTGGAGCAGTTTTTGTGTTGGAAATTACTAGTTCTTTTATTCAGTTATCTTCTAAAAAATTCTTAAAAAGAAAGATTTTCCCCGCTGCGCCATTTCATTTGACTTTGCAACAAAAGGGTTGGGAAGAACCTAAGATTGTTCAAAGAATTTGGTTGGTGCAAGTAATGCTGACAATTTTTGGAGTGTGGTTGGCCGTTATTTAATTTAAGTTTCCTGAAAGATTCTCTTTATATATTCCTTTCTATTAGTAATTACTAAAGAAGGGTAATTTAATGAGAGCAAAACTTAATTTCAAAAAAGTGGCTTTGAGTTTACTGAGCGGGTTGGTGGTGGCTGGTACATCGGCTGGTTTAGCATATGCTTGGTCGAGTGCACAGGGTAAAGTGAGTGGAATTGGCGTGACAGTTGGTAGCACTGGATTGTTGGTTAATGGTGTCCAAGAGTGGTCAGCAAATGTCAGCTTTAATAATATTTTGCCCGGTTGGACTTCTGAACCAATTTCAATGACGGTAAAAAATGTCAGTCAGGGAATGAATTTGTCTTTATCTACTAGAGTTCTTTTTACAGGCGCCAACTTCACTAGTTTAGCCAATACGATGATGATGGCTGTAGAAGAAGCTGGCAGTACTAATACTCCCGATTTTCAAACTCTTAATTGGTGGTCGACTAATGGAAAAATTTTGACAGGCGGACCGTTGGCTGCAGGTGGTAGCCGTGACTATAAAGTTACTTTTAAATTACCTTCGACAGCAGCTGATGATGTTCAAGGCAAAGAAGTAGGGTTGAGCGTGCTCCTCACCGGGATTCAGGCTCCCTAATTCGTAGGCTAACTGAGGGCAAATCAAACTGCCCTCAAATTAGCTTATGAACAAGATTTATTATTTGATAATCTCAGCCATTGTTATTTTTACCGCAGCAACCTCATGGGTGAGGGCGGCTTTTATTCCTCAGGCCAAATTAGAGCAAGTTGTGATTAAAATTGCCGATTTTGTGCCACCACCGGAAGTAGATTTTTTCTTGACGAAAAAATATTTTTTGCCGATTTTGACTAAGTTTGAATGGAATAAAGTTTTGGATTTTGGGGATCAGCAGAGCGAAGTGAAATATCGTCTAAAATTTGACAATGCTATATATGAAACAGCAAATAGTTATTATCAGTTGAACTTATTCGAGTTTCAGGAGGGGGAACATAAACTATCCATTGAAGCTTGTGATGTGAGTGATAATTGCAGTGCTTGGTCTTTAGAGCGAACAATCATTATTGATAAGTCACCTCCTCAAATTGATGTTCTAGATCAAAAAAGAAGTGGCGACGGAGTTTATGGATATCTTAAATTAAAGCTCATGGATAATAACGGTTTGAACAACTTCAGTGTTTCTCCAGTAATTGATGGGAGTGCGTTGAGTTTTTTTGACGAAGGCTATTTTTATGATTTGTGGGGAAGTGATTTTAGAGATGATTTTTGGGTGATTATGCAATTATTGAATAATCAACTTACAACACATCTGAAAATTTGGGATGACGCAGGAAATATTGCGGAAGAAGAAATAACTTGGTAACTACTTGGCTAACAGTACTTGAAGGTTAGTGCCGAGAAAATCAGTAGGTTTGACTAAAATAACTTTAGCATCTTGGTCGTTTTTTAAACTATTAATTTGCTGACTCTTTAGTTCTTTAAAGTGATAAACGTGGTAAGTATACTGACCCTGATTTTTGGCTAAAATTTTTATTTCCGAAC
Source organism: Patescibacteria group bacterium (assembly GCA_023382875.1). GTDB lineage: Bacteria > Patescibacteriota > Microgenomatia > UBA1400 > PJMF01 > JAHDXH01. The sequence goes on from JAHDXH010000008.1 coordinate 25,086, forward strand.
CAAGTGATAAATTAGAAAAATCAAAATCCTGACTTGCTATAAGTAGCTGGTTTTGATTGTTGGGCCAATTGGGAAAATAGACGATTTCATTGGACCAAGTTGTGGGGATGAGAGTAAATTTATCTTGATTCCCAACAAAGTAGTTTTTGTTTTGAGAAGTTACTTTCAATTCTTGAGGAACAATTTCTGATGGAGTGGCATTAACTCCGGCGCTACTTATTTGAGGTTGAGAAAAAATAACTATGCCCAAACCAAAGCCAATGCCCAACCCCATAGGTAAAAGATAAAAAACTTTTTGAGAAAAAATGAAATCCAGTTTGGTAAAAAACTTAATTAAACTAGCAACAGGATTGAACCCAATTTCTAAAACTAAGTCGCCGTTTCTTCTTCTATCTATAGCAAACATAATCAAATTATAGCATTTTTGCTTGAACAAAAAATGAGGTAGAATCAAGCTTATGAAAAGCTTAATAACTTTCATGGTAGGTATTTTTTCTGGCTTACTAATAGCTGTAGTCAGCTTTTTTGCCTATCAAGCAATTCAAGAAAATCTTAATTTAATTTCACCACTAGTGTTGTTCGATAAAAACCAACCCAAAGAATTACCCTTACTTAAATACCGAATAAGTGCACTAGATCAGTTTGATTTAGTAGAAAGCGACTTAAGAATAACCAAAAAGGTTAGTGAAAATGAAAACTTTGATAGCTATTTATTTTCTTTTATGACTCAAGGTGGGTCAATGTCTGGTAAGTTAAATTGGCCTAAAAACTCAGATCATAGCAGAGCAATTGTTATGATCAGGGGTTATGTTCCTCCAGAAATATACCAATCAGGCGTTGGTACACAAGCAGCTGCAGAAGTGTTTGCCAAAGAGGGTTTTGTTACCTTATCACCAGATTTCTTGGGCTTTGGCGAATCGAGTCCTGATTATGAAGACAGTTGGGAGGGTCGGTTTGTCAAACCTGTTCAAGTGATGGAATTAATAAAGAGTTTGGAAAAAACGGATTTGGCCTTGGCAATTTGCCAATATGAAGCTGTTAGTTCTAATCGGGCTTGCAACAAGCAAAATAACCTACTCAAAATTGGACTTTGGGCACATTCGAATGGCGGTCAGATTGCTTTGACAATGATAGAAGGTTTTGAAGTAAGTTATCCCACCACTTTGTGGGCGCCGGTGACGGCACCTTTTCCGTACTCAGTTTTATTTTTTACTGATGAAGTTGATGATGAAGGAAAAGCTAGTCGTAGTTGGGTAAGTATTTTTGAAAAAGACTACGATGTCTTCGATTTTTCTCTTGCTAAACATTTGGATAGGTTGAGAGGGCCATTACAAATTCATCATGGTACTGCAGATGAAGCAGCTCTTTTTTCGTGGAGTTTGGAGTTTGCTCAAAAACTAGATTTGGAAAATGAAAGACGCAGTCGTCAAATTGCAGCCAACAAAGTAGCCACTGAAGGTGCGCGAGTGCAAGTTTTTGAACCAATTGAGTATGAGTTATTAAAATACGATGGAGCAGATCATAATATGCGACCAAGTTGGTCGGCAGTGGTCGCTCGAGATCTCCTCTTTTTCAAAAAACACTTGGGCGAAAACTAAATTTTAGTTTTATTGGCGAGTAAGTTGCCTTGTCTAACGTCTTCAATTTTGATTATTTTTTTCTCCATTTGTTTGACTCTGGTGGTGGTTAGTTCTTCGTAATCTTTTTGTAAAGCGCTTAGAGAGCGACCATATTTTTCAAATTTTTCTCTAAATTTACTCCATTCACCAACGAATTCGTCAACATAAGTGACGACTTCTTTGAGTTTGTCGCCAATCATAAAATTGCGATAACTCTCAATGACTGTGCGAGCAACAATCAAGAAAGTGAAAGGTGAAACGATTAGGACGCGTTTACTAATGGCTCGATCAACTAAGTCAGACATTTTTTGGTTAATGAAGGAAAAAACCATTTCATTGGGAACAAAAAGAATAGCGTAATCAAGTGTTTGTTTGGTGGGATCAATGTATTCTGCAACTTTATCAATTTTAAGTTTTAGGTCGATATTGAACTGTTTTAAATGAGCTTCTTTGGCAGATTTAGTTTCCGCTTCAGATAGTTTTTGAATTTCTGCATAAGGAAATTTGACATCGACTGGGACATTACGATCATTGGGTAGCAATAAAGTAATATCTGGGCGTTGAACACTGTCGGTTTGTTTGGCTTGCTTCAGATAGTGAACGCCCTCAATGAGGCCATTGGCTTGCAATAGGTCCTCGATAATCCTTTCTCCCCAGGCTCCACGAGCTTGATTATTAGAAAGGACTTTGGCCAATTGTTCAGTCGAAATCTTCAAATCTTGCGTCAGTTCTTTGTGCTGCTCAAGCGACTGTGTAATTTGGGAAAACTTCAAAGTCCGATCTCTTTCTAGACTTCTAATTTCTTCTTGTCTAATCTTCAAATCTTCTTGCAAATTGGAAACAAGTTTTTCAATGGCTCGCTGCTTATTTTCTAAATCGTTTTTGATGACGTTTTTTTCTCCCTCTAAAATTTGTTTTGATTGCTCGGCAATTTTATTAGCACTAAGACCAAAGACTTGATTAACAATCGCTTCAATTTTGTCTTGAGGTTGATTTTGCTCGAGCTGTTTCTTGAGTAAAAAATATAAAGTGATGAAGCCAAAAACTATTAAAACTAAGATAAGGATCAGATCAATTGACATGGAATTTAGTATAAAATAGAACTGTGAAAAAAGCCAAATCAAGATTAAAAATAGATCACAATCTTGAAAATTCTAGTCATTCTGCATCCAGGATAGATCTTGGCGAGAGAGCTAAGCATCTGCCTACACTAATCATCGGTTTGTTTTTTGCGGTTGTTTTGTTGGGCCTTATATTGTTAATACCACCTGCCCAAGTTAAAAACTTTATTTTGCCCAACTCATATTTTCCATTTTTCATTACACTTTTTTTGTCTAGCTTCTTTTTGTTAAGCTGGTTTTTGTTGGATTCTTTAATCGGAGTCTGGTGGTCACTTTGGTTGACAACTCTAGTCTTTTTGAGAGTGCAGCAAATAATTTTTGGTTGGCCAGAGCTAGTATTTTTTGCTCTAGGTTTTGCTTTGGGGGTGATGGTTCAAATTTGGCGTAGACAAATGAGGCTCGATTTAGTCCATCATCAAAATTAGTTTATCGGCAATTTTGTACCACAGGGGAGCGGCTGTTTCTGCTGCCCATGGGGAAGTACTTGGTTCATTAAGTTTGACGAGCATAATAAATTTTGGTTGATCGGCCGGCGCAAAGCCAATAAAACTGGCAATGGTTTTTGTTTCGTCGTAGCCACCTTCGGGCTTAACGACTTGAGAGGTTCCGGTTTTTCCTGCAACTAGATAATCTTTACTGGCAATCCACTGAGCTTCGCCATGATTGGCGGATTCAATCATCATGGCCGTAACTTTTCTTGCTGTTTCTGGACTAATGATTTGCGTAAGAGGAGTGGGCGGGGTAACGATTTCTTCTCCAGTTTCTTGGTTGGAAACCCTCTCAATAATTTGAGGTTGCATCATCAGGCCATTATTAGCAATGGCATTGATAGCTCTTATGACTTGTAAACTAGTAGCACTAATGCCTTGGCCAAATGATCTGGTCGCCAACTCAACTGGTCCCCATTTCTCTGGAAACTTGGGAGAAGTATCTTCTTGTAAATCGGTAGTAACCTTTTGACCTAGGCCAAAACGTCTTATGTAGTCGATAAATTTTTCACTGCCAATTTTTTCCTCAGCAAAGATCATGGCAGTATTATCTGACTTGGCTAAGGCATCAGTCATGTTGATATTAGGGTTGTAAACATCATTCCAAGTTCTAATAGTGTACTTTCCAATCACTCTTGGCTCAGCACATTTGTCACAAATGGTTTCTGGTGTGATGGCACCTGTATCAATGCCAATGGCGACAGTTAAAACCTTGAAGGTAGAGCCAGGTTCGTAAAAATTACTGATGCTGGGGTTTTTATAAAGTTCTGGTTCGAACTGGTAAAACTTTTTCTGATCATAATTGGGATAGGCAGCTAAGCTCAAGATCTTTCCTGTTTTTGGTTCCATGATAATGACTTCACCTTGAAGCGCTCCATATTTTTCCACGCCTTTTTTGAGCTCGTTTTCTACCAAAAATTGTATGTCTCGGCGAATGGTTAAAGTAATATCTCGACCATTAATTTTGCTGTCTTGTGAATGATTGTCAAAAGCGGAAACAAGGGATTTTTGAGTTTCGGCACTGAGTTCTTTATTCAAAGAACCTTCTACACCAAAATAACCAACGGCTTGATCTTGTTCGTCTTTGCCAACGAAGCCTGTTAAATGAGCGGCCATAGAGGCTTCAGGATAATATCTTTCAAAGTATGGCTCGAAGCCCAAACCTTTGATTTTTAATTGTTCAATTTTTTCTTTAACTTCGTCCGTAATTCCATTGACTAAACCTACCCATTTTTTGTCTGAAATACTTAGTTTTTGTAGAAGAGAATTTTTTAAATTAGTTTCAATTTCATCTTTAACTGCACTTTCAGTTGCATCCTTGTACTCTTGATTAAGTGGCAGGATTAAATCAATTAACTGACTTTTGATGACCTCTGGCTTTTCTTCAACTAGAGGTGGTTCAATAAAAAGACGATAAAGTCGCTGATTGCCAACTAAAAGATGGTTGTCGCCTGTGAAAATAGAGCCTCTCTTGCCAGTATTAATTTTTAGGCGCTCATACTGTGAAGTGGCCTCAGCTTCCAATGATTGTTTTTTGATTATTTGCCAATAAAAAAGTCTAGCTTCAATGAAAAAAAGAGTAATGATAATAAAACCTAGGCTGAGTTTGGCGCGTAGGCTAGATTTGTTGGATGTGGGATTTTTTCTTTGGTTAAAATCAGCTCTCATTTCAAAGCAACCAAGGCTTTGTCAGAAATGACAATTGGGTTTTTGATCGGTGTATATTGATCAAGTGTACCAGAACTAAGTAATTGGTGAAGAGAGGTTGATGACGAAAGTTTGGTGGTAAGAAGTTGGTTTTGCTCGTTTAAAACCAAGCGTTCTTGTTTGAGATTTTTTAGCTGGTTGGCTTGATAAACATTAATACTACCAACATAAACAGTTTGAACGGCTTTGGTGGCTAAAATCGCAAATAAAGCTAGGTAATAGGCGACGTATAGATAGTTTTTAAGCGATGTTTTTTTCATTTTTTTCAAAAGCTCGAAGCTTAGCACTTCTGGAGCGTGGGTTGTTTTGTACTTCTTCCTCACTAGGTTCGATGGCTTTTTTGGTCACTATTGTGCCAAAGCCTTTTTCTTCCCAGTTTCTAAACGCAACTTTGACTTGTCTGTCTTCGCCCTCATGAAAACCGATGGTAACTATTCGACTACCGCTATTAATGACTTTCAGAGCTTGTGGCAAGACGTGTTCGATATTTGCCAATTCATCATTAACCACGATTCTTAAAGCTTGAAAAACTTTGGTAGCGGGGTGAGTTTTGCCTCGATATGATTTGTTTTTTTCTACCAACTTGACTAGGTCTTGGTTGGTGGAAATAAATTTGCCAGCTTTTCTTTGGGCGACAATGGCTTTGGCAATTTTCTTGGCTTCTAATTCCCCGCCGTATGTAGAAAAGACTTCAGTTAATTGTTTTTCAGATAAAAGAGCTAGTAAATCTTTGGCTTTGACTCCTAGGTTTTTGTCCATTCTCATGTCGAGCTCTCCTAATCCCGAAAAAGAAAAACCTCTTTCTTCACTCATGAGTTGATCGGTGCTGGTGCCAAAATCAAAAATCAAACCATCAATTTTTCCTTCAAGTTGATGAGCTTTAATGGTTTTTTCTAAGTTGGCAAAGTTTTCTTGAACCAAAACCAATTTGTGACTTGCTATTTCTGAAGCAAATTCTTCATTGCCCATTTCTATAGCTCGTTCATCAAAGTCAAAAGCTAAAACATATCCGTCTTTACTCAAAATATTTCTGGTATGACCTCCACCACCAAAGGTGGCATCAACGTACCAGCGATCAGCTTTGACATTTAATAGCTCAACAGCTTGGTTAAGAAAAACTGTAATGTGATTAGTTTTCATCTTCAATGCTTTCTGCGATCATTTCGGCATTTTTATCTAGTTGATCAAGATAGGCGTGGTATTTGGTTTGATCCCAAATTTCTAGGTAGTTATAACTACCGACCACGACCACATCTTTTGATAATCCTGCTAAGTTGATCAAGTATTCGGGCAGCGAGACTCGACCATTAGCATCAACTGAGATTTCTTGAGCTTCATTCACCATTAATCTGACAAAATCTCGATTGCGTTTTTTTGTAAAAGAGCGATTGGCGATTTCTTCGATTTTTTCTAAGAAATCATTTTTTTTAAAAACAAAGAGTCCTCCGTCTAAACCTCGAGTAACAACCCAATCAGTTTCAACATCTCTAAACTTCTTGGGCAAAGAGACTCGACCTTTATCTTCTAATTTGTGATAATGTCGACCTATAAACATTCTTTATTTATCTCTTTACCATTTTTTACCACTTTCAGTAATTATATTCTCACTTGGAGGAAATAGAGTAAACCCCCAATTTGTTTCGGGTCATAAAAAAACTCCACGAAAATGGAGTTAAAAAAATATTACAGGTCTATGATCAATAGCTCTTTGGGTAACGAATTAAAAGAAAAAATTATCTTTTAGTTTTGCGGGGGAGAAAGACTGTTTGTTTGGTGAAAAATAGCAGTGCTAAAACAAAAGGAGTAAAGGTAATGATCTTTTGCCACAATAAAACATTGCCATCGTAGTTGTTGTTCCATAAGAATGGCAAATAACGGAACATTGAGCTAATGCTTAAAACAACGAGTGATTGCATCCAGATCTTGATCCATTTATTAGATCTGATTAACGGGATGAACGTTAATGACCATAGTAAATACCAAGGGTGAAATTGCTGGGATCTGGTCGTTAATAATGGCAAAAACATAACTAAAGAAGCTAGATACGGCCAGTTGTTAATGATGGAATCAAAGCGAGGGATGGTGTTAATTTTTGATCTAATGGTAACAACTAACCAAATAGGTAATAGGGCGATAGTTGCTATTTTGACCCACATGGTCAGTAAGATTATGACCAAGGAAATAATTGCTTTCAGCCAAGGAATTTTATTTTTGGAAGATTGGCTGAGGAAGAGTAAAGCGCCAATCGCTGGTGCCATCATCCATAGGTCGTTGTGTGAATTTGAAACAACCTCAATTAAGGTTAAAGGATTAAAAACTACCAAACTTAACCAAAGATATTTTTTTTCTTTACTATTTTTATAGTAGAAGTAAAGTAGTGCAAAAAGCGGTAATAGATTAAAAATTCTAAAACTTAGCCAGGTTGTGATAAATTTTCCCATGCCTAGGGTATAGGGGATTAGTGATAGATATGTCCAGCCATGGCCATATGGAGCCGTGGTGTGGGTGTTGTGCATGAATTTTGTCCACGGATCTTCAGGGAAATTTAAAGCTACTTGATAGTGTGGGTCAACGTGGTAAAAGCTGACCATTTTGGCATTAAAAATATAATTGAAAACATCGTAAGAGAGAGCGTTGTTGCTGATAAGAAGGGGCAAACAAAGCATCGTTAAAATCAATCCAAGCATTTTAAAACTAACCTTTTTAACTTTGAATAGTTGACTGCAGAAAACAAAAAACGCCCCAAAATTAAGGATCATTAGTCCAAAGTAGACCTGACTCAAGAGTTGTCGATTGTTGAAGAAAGTTCGCCACATGTAGCTTTGAAAATGCCAAAAAGTGGGATTTTGTGACAGAACTAAGTTTGGAGCAGTCAAGGAGTAGGAAAATACTGCGTATAAGCTAAGTGAGATGAAATAAAATAGTAAGCTTAGCCAGAGCCAGCGGTTTTTGTTGAAGTTAAACATGCTCAATATTTGCCACTAAAATCAGCAATTCTGACTTTGATAATGTCAGCCAACATTCTTAAAGAATCTTTAATTGGACTGACGCGATCAGTTTCATTATGATGCCAAACAATCGGTACTTCTTGGATTTTGTAGCCATTTTTACGAGCTAAGTATAAAGCTTCTACATCGAATGCTCCTGTAAAGGCGTCTTGTCGTTCTTTACTTCGTCCATAGACCACGAGCTTGGAGAAAATTTCCTGACAAGCATCGCGACGGAAAAGTTTGAATCCACATTGTGTATCGTAAATGCCGGGAATAGCTAGAGTTTGGACCAGGATATTAAAGCCTTTGCCCATAATATGTCTATGAAGTGGTTCTTTATCTCTTCTAGCACCGGCAATTTCTCTTGATCCAATAATTACCTGGTGAGTTTTTTCAAAGGTTAAAAGTTTTTCAATTTCTGAAAGAGGAGTGGATTGATCAAAGTCGGTGAATAAAATCCATTCGCCGGTAGCTTTGAGCATACCCGATTGGACCGTGGGTCCTTTGCCAGCGTGAATATTTTCTACAACTTTAATTCTTTTATCTTTTTTTGCAAATTCATAGAGTTTCTCGGTGGTACCATCAGTAGAGCCATCGTCACTCAAGAGAACTTCCCATTCATAGGTTTGCTTCTTGAGGTAATCTACAACCTGATCAAGCACGTTGCGTTTGATATTTTTTAACTCATTATAGGAAGGGATGACGACTGAGAGAAAAGGTTTCATATCATTTCTTTAAGACAGTAATTTCGGGTCCATTCTCAACATTATATACTTCTTTAGGTGTTTTGTTGGGAAAGACTACTATTTCATAAATAGGTTCATCGGTGACTTTGGGTGACTTTTTCTCTTCATTGATAATAAAGAGTGTTTCGGTTTCACCGCGCTTTTCGATAGGGAGTGGAGGTTTGTCGCTGACTTCTAAATAGTAACGGTAGCTTTGACCATCGATATCTCTAGATTCAGACAGAAGAACGATGTTGTATTTTTCTCCTGGGGCAACTTTATCAAGAATGGCTTGACTTGTGCGTTTAACATCGCTAATTGACCAACCTTGGGTTTTGAGGTGATAACGAGGAATATTCCAAGCCAAAAAGCCAAACAAGAATACCATTGCCACTACTTTGGACATAAAGTAACGATTGGTCAGTGCAGCAATAACAATGCCAAAAGTTAAAAACGAAATTGGAAATAAATAGGCGATGTAGTGGTCAAAGATGGTGTGACCGTAAAAAGCTGTACCAATAATGCCAACCAGCAAGTAAGACAAAATGACCATTTCGCCATCGAAATTGTCACCTCTTAATTTGAATTTTTCATGATTAATGATCAAAGCGATAATAGTAATAGCAAAAATTGCTAAGAGCCAAGTATTGAGATTTCTATTCTTGCCCAAGCTGATTTCAAACAAGATATGCATTCCTCGACCATGGGTTTCTTTGATAACTTTTTGCGCTTTTTGAATAAGAGGCAACTCTGAGTTTTGAGCAAAGTTTTCCTCTCCTGTAATCATGTTGGCAAAAGCTTTGGCATTAAGATTGTCATGTCTTGAGTCAAAAAGAATTTGGGGTGTTAACGAGGCAAAGAAAATTAAGGCAGAAACTAAGGTGACGGCGCCCAACTCGAAAAGTTTTTTGGTTTTTTTTCTAAATGTGAAGAGTTGCCACAACCAGATTAAGCCTGCTCCTCCGGCGCTAAGCAGAGTCAAATAGTGAAGTTGAATAATAATGGAGAAACAAAGTGAAACTAAAATCCAGTAGCGAGGTGATTTTTTGAGGGCTTGATAAGTGAAAAAGACCATCAATAAAGAAACCAGTGGAGCTGGGTTGGGATTCCAGCTGAATCTAGTGTTATTAACGACAGTGCTGGAGAGAGCAAAAAAAACTGTACCAATGATAGCTGCTTTTTCGCCAACCATTTTTTTACCCAAGAAGTACATCAAGAACATGGCAATAATTCCCAAGAAGGCAACGCCGTAAGCAGGTCCGACAGGAGATGGGTAACTCAATAAAAGCCAAGGTGCCATGAAATAGTAGTAAAGTGGACCAAGATATAGGTTACCGACGCTAGTCACAGGTCCAATAAAAACAGGGTCAAAATCTTTGATAATTCTTTTGACAATCATGACATCTCTGCCTTGATCGCCCAAAAACATCATTGAACCAGGAATATTGTAAAGTCTAAGAAAAATGCCGACAGCAAAAATAGCAACTAAAAGCCAGTGTTTTGGTTTGAATTGAGTCAGGGCTTTGGCCAGCTTCATTTTTTCTTTTTCCAAATGAACTTGTTATAGGCAAAGAAGTTCCAGAAAAGTCCGATGAAAATACCTATCACAGCAAAGATTAAACCAGTATCAATTTTCATGCCAATAATTGGTAGGGTGAATAAATGTCTAAGTCCAAATATAAATTCGCCCAAAGAATTAATGACTAATTGGATCAAGATGGATCCTACTGAAGCCAAATTAAATTGAATGAATTTGCTAGGAACTTGCGAAGCTTCGAGTTTGCGATCAGAAAAAGTCCATAAATTGTTTAGAACAAAGTTGGAAATAATGGCACATTCAATACTGAGTAAGGTGGCCAATAAGAAACTGGTCAAAAACAACAAGCTAAAGTCAGGCAAAATCTGGCGGATGATAGTCAAACTGAGTAATTGAACCAAAGTGCCTACACCGCCAACAAAAGCAAACTTAAAGATGCGATTATTGAGAATTTCATCAATTCTGACTTTCAAGATATAGAGTAGAGTATTTTTAATATATTCGTTGCCGAGTTTGGAAACGCCTTCAGTACGATCCACAAACTTAAAAGGAACTTCGGTCACTTTGTAGCCTTTACGCACGGCTTTATGTAAAAATCCGATTTGGAAGGTATAGCCCATAAATCTCTCCGAGTTAAGCTCATCTTTGACTGATTCATAGACAGGTTTGGTAATGGCACGATAGCCGCCAGTCCAATCTCTAATTCTAAAGTCAGTTAAAACCGTCATGATAATCAGGTTGCCAACCACACTTAAAAATTTACGGTAAACACCCCAGTCATCAGGAATACCGCCACCACTAATATATCTCGAACCCAAAACCATATCATATCCAGCATCAATCTTGTCTAAAAACAAAGGAATTTTAGTAGCATCATGTGAAAGATCAGCGTCAAATTCAAAGGCCACATCAGCTTTTAAAGGACCAAAAACTTCCGCCATACCTCTTAGATAGGCGCCACCAAGTCCAGCTTTTTGCTTATTAATGACCAAGTGAAGATTGTGCTGGGTTTTTTGAAGTTTTTGAACTATCTCGTAGGTTTTGTCTGGACTAGTATCGTCTACGACGAGAATTTCCATTTTCCAACTTTTAATACCAGCGAAAACTTCTTGAAGCTTGTTTATGACTCGCTCAATATTCTTGCTTTCGTTATAGGTGGGTAAAATGATAACAGCTGTTTTCATGTTTTGATTATGACTCCGATTTAGCTTCGTTTTCCAGTTCAGATTTAACCATAATCTCAACTAGCTGCTCGAAGGTAACTGTTGGCTCCCATTTTAAAACTCTTTTAGCTTTGCCAGGATCACCGATTAGCAAATCAACTTCTGCTGGGCGATCATATTTGGGATTGTGTTGATAGTATTGTTCCCAACTACCTGGTAATCCTGCCGCTCTGCAGGCAATTTCCAAGAATTCTTTGACTGAGTGTGTTTCGCCGGTGGCGACTACGTAGTCATCTGGTTTGTCCTGTTGGAGCATTAACCACATTGCTTCAACATAATCTTTGGCATAACCCCAGTCGCGTTTGGCATCAAGATTGCCTAATTCGACAAACTTTTGTTTGCCTAATTTAATTCTGGCGACGGCATTAGCGACTTTTCTGGTTACAAATTCTAAGCCACGGCGTGGTGACTCGTGGTTGAACAAGATTCCAGAAACTGCAAACATATCGAATGATTCGCGGTAATTAACAGTAATCCAATGTCCATAAACCTTGGCTACACCGTAAGGTGAGCGAGGATAAAAAGGAGTAGTTTCTGTTTGGGGAACTTCCATGACTTTACCAAACATTTCTGATGAGCTGGCTTGATAAAACTTAGCGTTAGGACAAGCTAAACGCATGGCTTCAAGAACGCGCACCACGCCAAGAGCTGTAAATTCACCCGTCAAAACAGGTTGTTCCCAACTTGCCTTAACAAATGATTGAGCAGCTAAGTTATAAATTTCGTCTGGCTGAATTTCTTTAAAAGCATTGGTTAACGAATGTTGATCAATCAAGTCTCCAGAAACCAATTCGAGGTTGGGGTGGTGAATAATTTGCTTAATTCTTTCGAAGTTTTGAGTACTAGTTCTTCTGGTTAAACCGTAAACTTTGTAGCCCTTTTCGAGAAGGAGTTCTGCTAAATATGAACCGTCTTGGCCGGTAATACCAGTGATGAAAGCTTTTTTCATGTTTGGCTTCTAAAATAATTTAGTGTTCTTGTTAATGTTTGATCGATAGGAATTGTAGGATGCCAACCTAAGGCAACAATTTTAGAGTTGTCAGCCACAATGAAATGATTATCGACTGGTCTCATTCTAGCAGGATCTTCAACAACGTGAATCTTTACTTTGGCCATTCTGGTTAACTTCTCAAGCACATCTTTGACTTTGATGCCAAAACCTGAGCCAATATTATAAACTTCGCCAATTTCACCTTTAGTCATGAGAAGGTGGTAGGCTCGAACCATGTCTTTGACGTCGGTAAAATCTCTAATTGCTTCGAGATTGCCAACTTTAAGAATGTCTTGTTGGTTTTTTTCAATTTTGGCAATTTGTGAGGCAAAAGCGGGGACAGCAAAGTTGGTTTTTTGTCTTTCGCCAATATGATTAAATGGCCTGGCTCTAATGATTTTTAAGCCTAAGACTGAATAAACGTAAGCCAACATATCTTGTGTGGCTTTGGAGACAGCATAGGGATTATTTGGCTCGATAGCCGAAGTTTCTGATAATTTTTCTTCAGATTTTTTATATTGCTCGGCACTAGTAATAACTAAAACCTTAGATTCTTTGGAGAATTTTTTGATGGCATCTAACACGTTGATTTGTAAATCAATGTTGTTTTGCATGATTTCTCGCATTTTTTCAAAACTATTTTCAACGGTGGAAATCGAAGCGAGGTGGTAAACATGATCTGGTTGAAGATTCTTAATCAGATCTTCAACTTCTTTTTGATTGCTTAGGTCAAGTTTGTGAATATTTTCTTTAGGAATAAGATCGCCTAAAAAGTTGTCTCTGCCAGAGTGGCTAGTAACATGAATGTTTCTTTCTTTCTGTGAAAGCAAATATTCCACTAGATGTGTGCCAGCGAAGCCAGTGCCACCAGTAATCAAAATCACAGGGTTATTTCTTGTCATGCTTGAGTCAGCCATGATTAAAAGTATAGCACTATTTTTTGCGCTGTTGGTCTCGCCAATTGGCAATTTTAGTGTGATCACCAGATAATAATACATCTGGAACAGGCCAGTTATTGAAAGATTCTGGTCGGGTGTATTGGGGGTAAGCTAAATCTCCAGCTTGGTCATGAGATTCGTTTTTATTACTATCTTCGTTGCCAAGTGCTCCTGGAATTAATCTGATAATTGTATCTAAAATAACATTCGCTGCAGGTTCACCACCGGATAAAACATAATCACCAATTCTCATTTCCGCATCAACTAGGTTTTCAGCGACGCGCTCATCAACTCCTTCATAGTGGCCGCAAATAATGGTGACTGACTCTAGTTTCACCAACTTTTTAGCCCAACTTTGATCAAAGCTTTGGCCCTTGGCTGAAGTTAAAATTATTTGTCTATCTTCTTGACCCTTTTTTAAACCTAAGCTCTCAAGAGCCAAAAAAATTGGTTCGACTTTCATCACCATTCCTGGTCCACCACCAAAAGGACGATCATCGGTGGTTTTGTGTTTATCCTGAGCATACTGGCGAATATCAATGATATTTACTTTCACTAGGTTATTTTGCAGGGCTCGTTTGACAATGCTTTCATTCAAAACTGAATCAAAATAGTGGGGAAAGAGGGTCAAGATGTTGATAGTCATAATCCTGATTATAGCCGAAAAGCTGTAATCTGGTACAATACACAGCCAATGAGTAGTTCTAATCTGGTACACGAGCTATTTCCAGATCCAGCCAAAAGAGGATTGGTCATGGAGCCGGTGTGCTGGGATCTCGAATTTCATATTTGGCGATTACTACTCAACTCGATTGCTACCAATACTTCTTTAGATCTCTTTTATTCTTCTGCCTTAGGTTTTCAAGATAAAAAACCCAGAATGAATCGTTCATTTCTTTTGCATAACTCTAAGTTTGCCAATCAAACTGTAGCAGTAACAGGTGAAACTCCAGGGGTGATAACTTACGATTTCCCACCAGACGATAAATACATTATGAGGGCAGTTTTGGCTGATAGCGCTCGTTTGAACAAAACAGCTATGTTGAGCTCATTGGACAAAAGTTCGGTTGCACCTCAGGTTAAAAATGAGCTTCTACCACTTATTGAAAGCCAAGATCGAGACTGGTTTGCTAGTGTTTTTGTGGCGATGCTGCCACATGCAGGAGTAGGCTTGAACGTCGCAGAGCGAACTCAATTGATGGGCAACTTGATTTGGTTTCGCGAATCTTTCCGCTAAGCATTGAAAAAACTATCCTATAGTAGTATAATGAAGATGTAGTCCTATTTTTGTTTTGATGGAGGTTTTTCCAAATGGTTGCATCGACTACGCAGACGTGGACACAGGTTCCAACCTACGACTTGCTGA
>JAHDXH010000009.1 GCA_023382875.1 Patescibacteria group bacterium
CCTCAAGTGATTGCTGAGCTTAGGCGTGGTGATGAATTGCTGATTATTGAAGATGCCGGTGGCGATGACACGGCAAGTTGGCTTGAAAAAGTTGTTAGAAAAAAAGTTGAGGCGCGAGGAGCAACACTTAAAATTGTTGTGAATCAAGTAAACCTGCGGTTTGGAGCTAGTTGTAATAAAGCAGTAAAACTAGCGAAAAATAACTATGTTTTCTTGCTTAATAATGATGTAAGTCCTCATGATGGTTGCGTAGAGAAATTACTTGAACACTTTGATAATGAAAATGTTTTTGCGGTTGGCTGTTTGGAAAAAGAAACTAATGGTGAAGAGCATGGTAAAAATAAACTTTGGTTTGAAAGAGGTTTGTTTATGCATGCTAAAAAAACACCATTAACTAGTGGTGATACAGCGTGGGTGATTGGTGGTAGTGGCATGTTCGACCGAAGAAAATGGTTGGCAATTGGTGGCTTTGATGAGCGTTTTTATCCTGCTTATTGGGAAGATATCGATTTGTGTTTTCAAGCCAGAAAAAATGGTTGGAAAGTTTTATTTGAGCAAAATGCAGTAGTAGATCATAATCACGAAAGTACTAATAAAGATGTTTTCGGAGAAAAAAGATTGGCAGAAATAAGTTGGAGTAATTCCTTGAAATTTACTTGGAAAAATAGTGACTTCTGGCAAAAGATTGCTTTCGTAATTTGGCAACCGTATTGGTTTTATAAAAGATATATTGGATGATATGAAAAACTTTTTTAGAAAACAGTGGTTTTTAGTTATAAGTTTGGTAATAGTTTTCTTTGCTGGCTTGGTTAGATTTTATGATTTAGGTGTTGTGCCTCATGGCATGACTTGGGATGAAGCGGCTATTGGTTATAATGGTCATGCCATTTGGACCACAAGAAGAGATGAGTGGTTGACTAGATTGCCTACTTCTTTTAGGTCGTTTGGTGACTATAAAGCGCCGGCAGCTATTTACTTGAGCGGTGCTTTCACAAAAATATTTGGTCTTAATTTATTGGCGCTCCGCCTGCCTTTTGCTATTGGAGGTGTTGTAGCCGTAGGGGCAATGATTTTGCTAGTCAAAGAATGGGGAAAAGTTTTTTCTTGGCCTGAAAATCAACAAAATGCTTTAGCTTTGATTGGCGGGTTTATGTTGGCCACCAGTCCTTGGCATATTCACTATAGTCGCACGGGATTTGAGTCTGGTTTGTCGTTGACGTTACTTATTATTGGAAGCTATTCGCTCTTGGTGGGTTTGGCTGGAAAAAAGTTAAATAAGCTATTTTTATTAATTGCTGTTTTAAGCGCGGTTATTAATGTTTATACCTATCATAGCGCTAAGCTTGTAGTGCCATTGCTTGGCATTGTGACTGCATGGCAGTTTAGGGATAAACTGAAAACGAATTGGAAAGAAATTATCTTGTTTATACTTAGCGGGTTAGCACTGCTTTATCCGTTGATCAAGGACAGTTTATATGGAAAAGGTTTGGAGAGAGCAAGTACTTTAATTGTGGCTAAAACTGATTCAGTTTTAGAAATGGTTTCGATTTTATTTAGTCAATTTTTTGCCCATTTTTCACCTTCATATTTGGTTTTTGGTGAAACTCATACTTTACGACATGGCGATGGCGTTTGGGGTGTCTTTTTAATGCCTGTTTTTATCCTTATTATTTTAGGTGTTATTTCTGTTTTTCGTTTTAAGTCTAGTAAGGGTTGGGGATTGGCTATGGCTTGGATAATTATTGGTATTTTACCTGCTGCGCTTGGAGCCGAATTGGTGCCACACAGTAATCGTTCACTGCTAGCATTACCGGGCTTTATTATTATGGCTTTGATGGGTCTTAGGTATTTGTCAGATCTAATTTTGCAATCAAAGTTAAACCAAAAAATTTCCGGATCTCATGGTGAAAAAAATATGGTTTGGGTAAGTGTGATGGGAACATTGCTTTTATGGCAAAGTTTACTGTTTGTGAATTACTTAAATCATTACTTTGTCAACTTTTCAAAAGACAGTGCCGATGATTTTGCCGATGGGTATCTGGAAGCTTTTGACTATGTAAAACAATTTGAAAATGAAGTCGATAAAATTGTTTTCACTAGTGATTATGGTCAACCATATATCTTTGCTTTATTTTCGAGAAAAACCAACCCGATTTGGTATCAAGGTGGGTCATTAGTTAAGTACGAGTTCAAGGACGTTAATGAAGGTGATTTGAGTAGAGAAAACGCCATCATTGTATCGAGCAAAAATGACACGGACTTATTGGAAAAAGAAGCTGATAAAGTTATTTACGGTAGTGACGGTCTGATAAGATTCAAAATTTTCAAAAGGTAAAGATAGTATTTTTCTCATGTTATACTAGCGCCGAGTTTGTTTAGTCTGAGGAGGAAAAACTCATGGAACAACTCTGGCGTTGGTGGGAGCGACTCCACCCGTGGGTGGTAGTCAAGTTTGGCAAGAGTTCCACTGAACTGTCTTCTGTCCATTGGACAAGAGTTCAAGCAAACGTTTCTGCGAATGAGATGACCACACTGGCAACTCACCCAAAGAAAGGTTTGCCCTCCGGGTATCGCTCTGTTTACAGGGTGATGACCAGAGAGGAGTGGTGGAAAATTGAAGCCCAACTGGCGAAAGGTCGCGCTCACTAATCAAGACACAAATAGTCCACCTCGTCATGGGGTGGGCTGTTTTTTTATCTTTTGGTAATTGTGGCAATGTTTGATGTTTTGTGATATATTGTTTCCCTCTGAAGCTTAGTGAGAGGAGTAATCTCATGAAGTGGTTAGTACGTTGGTTGATGAGTTTTCGCCCGTGGGTCGTGATTGTGACCCGTAGCGGTGAAAAGCCAGAGATATTTGCGGAATACTGGCGGCAGTCAGAGGCGGAACGGACGCGGCAAATTGCGGCTGGTTCGCGGGGTTTCAGCGATGGCCCGGCACCCACCTATAAGGTGATGTCGCGCAAGGCTTGGAATGCCTCACAAAAGTACAGCTAATCAAAAAAGCTGTGCCTCATACAAAGAGTCCACCTCGTCACGGGGTGGACTTTTGCTTTATAAAGAGCTTTCGTTTAAAAATTCTAGATTTTTGATTTCATCTAACACCTGAAAAATTAGCTTCTTGAGTTCTGCAACATCTTCATCTTTAAGTTCAAATAATCTATTGACTAACTTGCCATTTTCCTTGGGTTCGACAAACTCAAACTCACCATGGGTGACATTTAAATTGAGGTTTTTATCATTTTCTACTAGGAGCTTATAAAAAAGTAGCTGTCTTTTATAATGACCTCTGATGCTTTCTGGTAATGACAATTCTCGCTCAGAACAATCTTTAAGTCCAACTTTGCCATCAATTTCATTAACAGTTTTTTGTTTACCTGTTTTGTAATCAATGACTTTGACTTGTCTCGTTTTTTCGTCAATTAAGTCTAGTCGGTCAATGCGACCGGCTATTAAATAATTGTTTTCTAAAACAATCGGGTTTTTAAATCCGCCAAATTTTCTCTCTAGACCCCAAATAGAAAACTCTTTTGTGGAATTTTCCTCATAATATTTTTTTAAAACTTCATTACCATTTTTAAGTCTTCTGGAAAATTCGGTGGAAGATAAAATTTCTTTGCTTAGGTGGTATTTGAAGTTTTCTTGGACTGCTAATAATGTGGGAAAATGTAGCGTTTTTTTATATTCCGCATACATGAACTCTAAAGCAGCATGAATAGCTGTACCAAAAGCAAAGAACGGTTTTTTGGCCGTAGGAAGTCTTAATAAAACCTTTTCAATAAATTCCTGTCGATCATGGAGGTAGATCTTTAAGTCTGAAACAGTTAGTTGATAGTTTTTGACGATTGCACCAAAAAAGTCTTTTAATTTTTGATCATGGTTAAGATTTATTTCTGGGGTTTGGACCAGTTTTGTCAGTAATTCATCTGCTATAGAAACTTCTTCATTGGTTTTAATGTGTGATGGATTTTCAATTTCGGAAATAAAAATTGATTGAGGTCGGGACTTTTCTTGATTGTTGCTCATGTAAGTTTTGGCCAAACTTAGATAGAGACAAGATCTAGCTCTAGTCAAAGCAACATAAAAAAGTCGGCGATCATCTTCGTCGCGATCTTTTCTTTCGAGGCTAATATTTTTAACCACACCTTCTGGTAAATCAATTGAGCTCTTTTTTCTGCGGTTGCCCCACTTTTTATCTTCTAGACCTACCACAAAGACATGTTCCCATTCTTGACCCTTGGCTTTGTGAACAGTAGAAAGATGGACAGCATCATCTTTGAGCTTGATGGTTTCTGCTTTGATAGTGAGATGATAATTGGTCATTAAATCAAGAGCTGATAAAAAGTTATCCAGCTTAAGATCATGATTTAATTGGTTTAAGTTTTTGATTTGATCAAAAAGTGTTTTTAAATAAAGAATTATTTTCAAGCTACTATTTAGCTCACTCACATATTTCAAAAATCCACTGTCATTAATAATAAATTCAAACCATTCGCTGAAGGTTAAATTAAGATCTTCAACTTTATAAATTCTCAATTTTTCTAAAACCTGCTGAAGTTCTATAAAGTCTTCTTCCTTCAAATCGTATTTGTTGGCATCAGTAGCAACTTGGTCATAGCCTTGATCTAAACACTCAAAAAGCGAAAGATTTTGCAGAGTGGCAATCTTGGCCAACTTCATCAATTTTAGTTTGTCGGTTCTTAGCCATTTATATGACAAGACTTGAAATACATTTAATTCGCGATCGTCATCATTAATGTGGTTGATAACTCTAAAAAATTCCAACAATTGTCTGATATATTCATTCGCCAAAACATCGTCAGTGCTTTGAACATTAAAATCTAAATTCCATTTAGCCAATACTTCTTTGACAACCTCAGCGTCGGCATTGTCATGATAGAGGATGGCAATATCTTGGAGGCGTATTCCTTTGTTGAGATTGAGATCTTTAATTTTTTCAGCAATTTGAATAATTTCTGCGGTTCTGGATGGGGCAATGTTGAGTTCAATAATTTTTTCTGTGACGTTTTTGCCGATTAATTTTTTATCAAGTTCTTTGAGAACTGCTAGTCTGACGGGATTTAGATTTGGTGTAAGGTCTTGGGTTTGGGTTAAATTGTTTTGCTTGATCAGCTGGTGAGCCAAATCATAAATTGGTTGGGGACAACGGTAGCCAGTGGTCAAGGTGATAACTTTTGCTTGAGGGTATTTATCTATAAAAGCCAAAACATTTTCTACCGAGGCACCCTGGAATCTAAAAATTGATTGGTTGGGGTCACCAACGACAAAAACATTTGGTCTATCTTCCCAGTATGAAGCTAATTTATCGATAATTTGGTTTTGTGCAGCGTTAGTATCTTGGTATTCGTCAATTAAAAAATAATGTAAATTTTCTTGATACTCTAATAGCAATTCGTCATTATTGTCAAAAGCTTCAATTACGAAGCGAATCATGTCTTCAAAATCGTAGCGTTGCTTTTGATTCAATAACTTTTGGTAGCTCAAATAAACTTGGGCTAATTCTTTGTTTTTATCAATCTTTTTTTGTAAATTTTTCTTTTCTACTGCCTTAAGATCATTCTCTAATTTTTTTTCTTCAAGATCAACTAAGTCTGACAATTGCTCTGGAGAAATATTTTCTCTTTTTAATTCGCTAATTCGGCCGCTGATATCTTTTAAATAATGGTAGGGGTTATTGAGCGGCTTTAGTGTAATAAGATCAAGTTGGTCGAGAATGCTGGTCAAAATTTCAAATCTTTCGACATCAGTGAGTGGTTGTGCTTCTTGATTCAAAGAAAAATATTCAGAATGGGAAGAAATGACTTCGCTGCAAAAAGCGTGGAAAGTGGAAATTTGAACATAATGGCCTTCCTTGCCAATCATTTTAACCAACCGTTCGCGCATGTTGGTAGCGGCTGACTCAGTGTAGGTGAGAGCTAAAATATTTCTAGGTTCGGTGTCAGTTTGACGTAAAATATTGGCAATGCGCGTGGTTAAAACCTGTGTTTTGCCAGTTCCTGGTCCAGCAATGACCATGACTGGACCATCGATTTCATCAACGGCCATTTTTTGAGCTGGATTGAGAAGTTGGTAGGCTTTTTGGAAATTAGCTGATAGAACTGGCATGTTTCATGCCTATTCTAGACTATTTTTTGCGGCTTTTGACTTTGGCTTTAACTGAGAATTCCCATTGATCGCCATCACTGGTATCAAAACTCTTGGAGTTGGTAATTGAGTAGTAATTAACCAAGTGATTGCTTAGGGTTTCTTCAATTTCTTTTTTTTGTTGAGAGAGTTCGCCGATTTGAACTTTTAAGGAAGTGACCTGTGGGTCAGATTGTAGTTGTGAGCGGCGTTCCTTAACTTTATTTGAAGTTTCTTTTGCCTGTGTTTCTGCTGCTTCTAGTTGTGAGTCGTTTTCAAAAACGTTTTTTAAAGCTTCACGTTTTTCTTTCATCTCATGCTCAATGGTTTCGAGATGTTGAGCATTGCGTTCAATGACGCCTTGAAGTGAAGCGAGGGTGGCAGCCAATTGATTGGATTTGGTGACTTCATCATCAGCATCAAAATCTTCACCAGCTTCTAAGGCTGGAGTTGCTTGGCTGGCTTCCGATAAAGCATCTAAAGCCAAATCATCACCGGATTGAAGTTTGTTTTGATCGTCTGACATAATTCTTTCTTAATTACTTTCCAAATTTCGAATAATATTTATATATACTATATGGCTAGTTTTTTATCTAGGAGTATAATAGAATTTCTTATGTGGAGGTACATATTTATTAGGTAAAAATTAGGGTTTTTATATGCAAAAAAATACCAAAATCGTTGCCACAATTGGTCCAGCGACAGAATCAAAAGAAGTTTTAGCTGAGTTAATCAAGGCTGGCATGAATGTGGCTCGTTTTAATACCAAACATTCTACTCCAGAATGGCACAATGATCGCGTGATGAGAGTTCGCGCCGTATCAGAAGAAATGGGCGTGCCAGTCGCCACTCTGCTTGACCTTCAAGGACCTGAAGTTGGAATCAATCTTCCAGGGGAACAGGGTTTTTCTTTGAAAGCCAAAGATATTTTGACTTTCACATCCAACGAGCATAGCACTGCTAATAAGATCGCTTTTATTCCACAAGATGTGGTGGCAAGTATGTCAAAGGGTGATTTAGTTTTGTTAGATGATGGCTCATGTGAATTTGTCATTGTTAAAACCGGTGAAGATTTCTTCGAAGCAGAAGCTATTCATGATTGTCAAGTTGGCCACAGAAAAACCATGAACACCCCAGGTGTGATTTTGGACATGCCTTCATTGACTGAAAGAGACATGGATTACATTAATGGTATCGATCCAGAACTCTTAGACTTTGTGGCTTTATCATTTGTTCGCGACGCCGCAGACATTAAAATGCTTCGTGATGTTTTGGACAAAAGAGGTTCTAAAGCACGCATCGTGGCTAAAGTGGAAAATCAAGCTGCTTTGGATAACTTAGATGAAATCATTGCTGTCTCTGACGCAGTGATGATCGCCCGTGGCGACTTAGGTGTTGAGGTTGCCTTTGAGCAACTGGTGAAATGGCAACACATCATGATCGAAAAATGTCGTCAAGCAAGTCTGCCAGTTATCACTGCTACTCAAATGTTGAAATCAATGGTTAAGAATCCACGCCCAACTCGCGCAGAAGTTTCTGACGTTGCTCACGCCATCTATGATGGAACTGATGCTGTGATGTTGTCTGAAGAAACAACCATCGGCGAGTACCCAGTTCGTGCTGTGGAAACTCAAGCAAAAATTGCTAACTTCAACGAGCCATTGGTTCAAGACAGATTTGTTCATCAATTAGAAAACAATAAAGTCTCAGCAATTGTTGATGCTGTGGCTGAATTCTTGAAAAACGAATTGATCAAAATTGACAAAGTTGTTGTCCTGACTGAGACAAGCGCTACTGCCAGAATGTTGTCTAGATTCAGACCACAATTGCCAATTCACGCTGTGACTAGTACTCCAGCCACATATAGAGCTTTGGCTTTGAGTTATGGTGTTATTCCTCACATCATTGATTTGGTTGAAGGTGCAGAATTGGCGGTTGATGAATTGGCTGAAGCACTCAAAAAAGAAGGTATTGTTGCTGCAGGTGAAACAGTTTTAATGGTTCACGGTAAGCACTGGAAGAAGAGTGGTTTCACTAACACCATGTCGTTGTTAGATGTTAAATAATTGACTTAAGATCTGTTTGTCATAGTTTGAGCCCCCGGTAACACGGGGGCTTTTTCGTTGGTGTAGCGCTAATTACTACTTGGCAAGTAATAGTAAATATCGCTAAAATTAAATTTAGTAATAATCAAATAGAAAGTATCTATGTCTAAGAAAAGTTCAGGATTGCTTTCTTTCGTAGTAGGTTTGGCTGCTGGAGCTACTGCTTTATTTTTATCTAAACCAGAAAATCGAGTAAAAGCAAAATCCGTGGCTAAAAAAGTTGCTACTAAAGCAAAGAAGGTTAGTGAAGAATATAAAAAGAATCCAGAAGCTTTCAAAAGGAAAGTTGCTACAAAGGCACAGGCTGTTGCTAAAAAAGCAGTGAAAACAGTTAAGAATAGCAAAGTGGTTGTTAAAACCAAAAAGGCTAGTAAGCCAAAATCAAAGAAGAAATAATATTGGGTTCCTCACCGAACCGGTGATTTAAAGAGTGGCACGTAAGTGCCACTCTTTTATATTACGATCAATTGAACCATCATAAAATTGTTCCAGATACTCTGCTTTTGTTTGTTGGCCACTTAAATATTTTAATGAGCGTAGATTAACAATTATTCTTGGAGCAAGGTTTATGGAAATTGCCAATAAAATAGAAACAATAATTGGCCAAAAAAATGATGAATGTTTTTTAATTGTGAATTTAAAGAAAATAAAATAGATGATGGTTAGAGTAATAAAACCAGATAGCGCATAGCGGGTAGATTGTGGTGGTAAAAACCACCACAATGAATACTGTGCTAAAGAGAAGAAAAATATAGGGAAAATTCTTTCATGGGTTAAAAGTTTTTTGTAAAAATAGATTAGTGGTAAAAAGATAACGAAAATAATAGCAACATAATCTTTTGCCAAAGTTAGTGCAGGTAAAGATAAGGGAAAGTATCTTAAGGTTTCTCTTAAATAAATCAGTTTATTTTCATGACCACCAATTTCAAGCAATTTATTGGTGTGAATATTAAAAGAGTAAAAAGCGTCGCCAGTATTGAAATAAGCGAAGCTGTAAAAAGGCATAGGTAAGATCAGTGAGACTAAGGTAAAAATTACTAAGTTTGTTTTTTTGTCTTTGACACTAAATAAATAAACTAAAAATAAAAAGACTGGCAGCAAAAACAAGCTAAAAAGTTTGGTGGCCAATGAAGCTGAAAAGAACAGTCCGGCCAGCCACAAATCTTTTTTAGTTTGGCTTCTTTTAAAATTAAATAAAAAGAACAGGGAAAAAACTTCAAAAGCTGCTTTAGCAACATCAACATAAAAACTGGCAGATTGCCAAGCAACGACCTGAAAAGTGGAAACAAGAATTATGAGCAATAAAGACCAATTTGTTGAAAGAAATTTTTTGGCCAAATGATAGCTTCCAAAGATTAAAAATAAACCAAATAAATAAGCAATAACCTTGGTGCCAAAATCTTTGGCAATAAGAAAGCCGATTAAAAAGAATAGGTCGGCAAATAAAGGGTTAACTGATTGATATAGATCGGGAAGATAAATCAGCCCACCGTTTCTTGCGATCGCTTCTACCACTGGCAAGTGGTACCACAGGGCATCAAAGCCTGTTTCTGGAACAAAAACTTGAAGCAAATGAGACAGCCAAATCGAAGCTAAAACAAAGCAAAGTAAATATTTGATCCGTTGTGATGTCATTGCGACTGTATTGTAGCAAGATTTTTAATGGTGAGTTATAATATATCTCCTAGATGCGCCAATAGCTCAGCTGGATAGAGCGACTGCCTTCTAAGCAGTAGGTCACAGGTTCGAGTCCTGTTTGGCGCACTTTTGGTTGATCAAGGCTTTTCAATCTTGAGTAATTAAAATATGGTGGCTGTAGCTCAGTTGGTTAGAGCGCCGCTCTGTGAAAGCGGAGGTCGCGGGTTCAAGTCTCGTCAGCCACCCATAATAATTTCCCACATTCTCCAGCCGATCTTTTAGCAGTATCATGTAGCTAAAGGAGATTTCTTATGCAAAGCGGTGAGGTAGTAGAAAAAATTAATTCCCAAAAAGTTGCTTTTGATTTGGCTAAAAAAGTATTGGCTGACCCTGATAAACTAGAAGCAGTTAGAGCTGGTGTGGCAAGATATACCAATAATGTTGATGTGGAGTTCAGAGGTGTTGATACAGTTTTGACATCAGAAAGCACTCAAATATTTAACGAAAATCGCGGAGTTGCCTATATGCTTTGGGGAGCTTTCGATTCTATGGCCAGACAAGGGAAAATCATAAACTTAGACAATATGTCTAATGAAGATTTATCTAAATTAGTCTATGACGCATACATTAATGCAGGCGCTAGCGGTGGCTAATATCCAATAAAATTTATGAACCAAGACATTCTAAGTTACAACAATTCTTTGTCAGATAAAGACAAAGAAATTTGTAATACACTTGGTGCAGCTATCAACGAGAATTTTCCTGAAGGAGAAAGTAAAATTTGGCATGGTCATCCAGTTTGGTTTTTGGCTGGGAATCCAATTGTCGGCTACAGTAAGCTAAAGGATTCTGTTCGCTTATTATTTTGGAGCGGTCAGTCTTTCGGCGAAACTGGTTTATCAAATGAAGGCAGTTTTAAAGCAGCAGAAGCCAGGTATACAGACTCAGACCAGATTAACTTGGAAGATCTGAAGCGTTGGTTCAAAAAAGCCAAAGAAATTCAGTGGGACTATAAAAATATTGTTAAACGTCGTGGTGTTCTTGAAAGATTGAAATAAGGTCCGAGTTTTTCAAACGTTTGAACTCAAAAAGAGCTTGATGTGTTATTCTTAGGTTAATAAAAATCAATAAAGCACGTTATGACAAGTCAATCATATCCAATTCCAAAAAGTAATCCCAATGCTCAAATGAGTATCACCTTTTTCTTAATGTGGTTGGTTAATGCCCTGGTTATTGCTTTAGCAAATGTAGTTTTTCCTAATAATATTGTTCTTGGTACCATGAGTCTTTCTTATTACATGGCCTTACTTTTGAGTTCTGGCGTTTTGGCTTGGGTAGCAACTTTAGTCTTGCCACTTTTTACTGAGATTGAAATGCGTAAGCAGATGGTTTTGACACCTCAACATTGGATGTTGGGTTATCTTATTATTAACGTTGTTTCTTTGTGGGTTTTGGCTCGCTTTGCAGAAGCAATTGGCTTAGGTATTAGTTCTTGGGTTTATGTTTTGGGCATGGCTGCTGTCTTAGATTTTGTTCAAGGAATGGTGATGATGGCCTATGGTGAAGCCCAAAAGAAAAAATAACTTTTAACCATGATTTTTGTTGCACTACTTAGAGGCATAAATGTTGGGGGTAATAATCGAGTTGAAATGGAGCGGCTGAAGACTGTTTTTGAAGAATTGGGTTTTTCGAAAGTCAAAACATATATTAATTCTGGCAATGTAATTTTTGAAAGTTCGTCAGAAGATTTAGGTCAGATGACGAGTTTGCTCGAAGAGAAAATAGAAAAAACTTTTGGATTTGCAGTTAAAGTTTTACTTCGAGATTTTAACTTCATGAAGCAAGTAATGGAAAAGCTACCAGAAGATTGGCTAAATAATGAAACCATGAAGTGCGATGTGATGTTTTTATGGGATGAAGCTGATGTTGAAAACTTACTAGATCAGTTGCCAATTAAAAAAGATCTTGATCATTGTATTTATCTCAAGGGAGCAATTATTTGGTCGGTAAAAAGGGAAAACATTACTAAAAGCGGGATGTTGAGGTTGGTTGGCACTAAGTTATATAAACAAATGACGATTCGTAATGCTAATACGACGAGAAAATTATTTAACTTAATGAATGAAGCTGCGGCTTGAAACATATGAACGGAAAAAAGCCTTTCACTAAAAATAAAAGACCTTTTCTTTCTCCTACTAACAAGCCACAGCCCCGTTTCTTTTCTTTCTTTTTTAAGAGTTTTTTCTTTTTACTAATTGTTTCTTTGCTTGTATCAGCATATTTTCTGTTTCAAGAGTTTAAAAGACGCGAGCAGTATCAATTAAGTACGGAAAGTCTGCAAATTAGCCTCACTGAAACTCAACAAAAACTTGAACAAACTGAGGCCAAACTTTTAGCTCTGCAAAACGTTGATCAAAAGCTTCGCAATGATGACTTAGAAAAAAGATTAATTGAGCTCAAGAAAATTTATGCGGCAGCAGTCGACGCTTATGAAGAAATCTTGAAATTAGAAGAGTTGGACGCAGAAACAGAAGAACTTGAAGAAGGCTTGGCACTTTTATTTAATCAGCTTGCCAAAGACCAACTAACTGAGTCCCAAGAATCTATTATTGCTCTTAATAAAGATATTGCTGCCTTACAGGCAAAACTACGAGAAATTGCCGCTTTGGCGATACCTAAAGTTGCGCAAACTAGCAATCAGCCACCAGCAAGCGGATATAGTAGGCAAGCAGTCGAAACTGATGTGGGTAAGCTAGTTGTTAGTATGGTGGCCGCTGATTTGGCTTCAACCAGGGTAATTGTTGATACTGCTAGTGACTCCGATTGTACTAATAACTGCCCAGTTTTGTCGGTTGGTGAGTATGTGAGTCGAAGCGGTGGCTACGCAGGTATTAATGGTACTTATTTCTGTCCAGAATCATATCCATCATGTGCAGGAAAAACTAATAGTTTTGATTTATTAGTGATGAATAAAAACAAAGTATATTTTAATTCGGCTAACAATGTTTATAGTACCAACCCAGCGGTGATTTTTTCAGGAGGCGGCATTCGTTTTGTTGGAGCTGCTCAGGAGTGGGGAAGAGATACTGGAGTTGATGGGGTACTTTCAAATTATCCTTTGCTTTTAAGTGGAGGCGAGGTGAGATTTGGTGGTGACGATGATCCAAAAAAAGGTAGCAAAGGGAACCGCAGCTTTGTGGCTAATAAAGGTAATACTGTTTACATCGGCGTGGTTCACGGGGCGACGGTAGTTGAGTCGGCTCGAGCTATGAAAGCTTTGGGTATGGATAATGCGCTTAATTTAGACAGTGGTGGTTCCACCGCTTTGTGGTCTGGTGGATACGTGGTTGGTCCTGGTAGAAATGTGCCTAACGCGATTGTTTTTGTGAGGAAGTAGCTTTAAGAGATGATAGTTTGAAGCTTAATGCATCTTTTAAGAAGTAAAAATAAGCTGTAAACATCAAAAGATATTTAAAAGTATATCCCCATAGATAATTGTGTAAGCCAAGAGTTTGACCGGCTGGTAGATAAAAAAGTGTTGTGGTGTCTTGAATAACCATTAATAAGCCAGCTCCCCACAGCAAATAAGGTTTTCTCTTATTTAAGAATGGATAAATAGCAAATAAAGCCATGTACCAGATGTGGAAGGGCTGGGAAAAAATCTTGGCATAGATAAAGAGGGTAAATAAATAGACACCAAAGATTCTAATCAAAGACAAAAATTGAGTTTCCTTAGCCAAAAGGCTAGGTTTTTTTAACTCTACAAAAATGTCATTTGAAATATTCTTTAGGTTGTGGGTTGGGTACTTTTGTTTGTAGATAAAATAGATTGACCATGAAAGCCAAATCAGCATACTTAATGGAAATAAAATTTCATCAATGGCTGTCACACGTTCAGCAACCGGCCCAAAAAGAGCAAAGTCGGGTGGATTAGGACTGTGGGTTTCGGTGAGTGTGAAGTTGTCAATAATTTGAACGACATATGATGGGAATGAAGAATATTTCATCGGCCGATCAAAATTAATGTGAAATGGTACGGCCAAAGTTTTGCCGTACAAAATGATTGGAAAACCCCAAACTAATATAAAGCCAACAATCATCGCTAGTAAATCTTTTTTAAAGTTGCTATGTAAGGCGAAAAAAATCGGTACCATCAAAGGTAAAGTCAAAAACTTAATCCCAGTGGAAAGCCAGAAGAAAAACCAAATGATGACTTTGGGTATGAGTCTTTGGCTATTAAGCCAAACTGCAGCAAAAAAAGCCGTCATAATACTGGCAGTAAACATTAAGTCTAGTCCTTCATAAAAGAAGTTCTTAGAAATTGTGGTGATAATCAAGTAAAAAAAGATTGATAAGTATTTTTGCCAAGCAGGTTTGTTTTTAAATAATAAAGAAACGCTGGCAACAAAAATGACGAAAAATAAAACGTCTGTTAGTAGTACTTCAAAACGGTAATTATGATAATAGTTAACGCCTAAGTGCTCGTACTTGAGTGGCAAGCTCAAAATTGGAATGGTAACCGGTGGGTATTCATAAAAGTGATGGGTATATGGAATGAGTCCATAATGCCACATTCTGGCGTAGCGTTCGTAATCGGTTCGAACGTCGGAATAATTAGTTGGCCAATACTTCCAAATATAATGACGGGAAAGAAAAAACAAGGAAAAAATGAGAACCAAACCTAAAATTTTTTTGATCATATCAATGAATGTTTAGATGGATATTATTGTAAAACGAAATCAGGTTCTTTCAAAGTAGGGAGAGGTATTTTTGCCAATCAGATTTATTTTGGAGAAAGTTTGCTTCAAAATCAGGTGTGACAGCCACTTGGCTTTGTTCAAACATAGCGCTGATTTGATTGTGATGAGAATTTAAGTATTCACCAATGACGCTGGGCAATGCTTCGGCATATTTTAAGACTTTTGGGAAATCAAAAGCTAGCACTCGTGCAATCATTGACCAACCCTTTTCCATTGTTTTTCCTTGGCTTAATTTATCGAAAAGATGGATGGCCGTGTCTAGATATTCCGTTCTCTCAAGTGCTTTGAAAATATAATGCAAACTATCATTATCACCCCTAATTACTTCATAATAGGCAACGATAAGTTCTTGGATGAGTAAGTGGTCTAATGGTAGGGATAAGATCGCATCAACTGCAAAATCGACTTCATTTTTCTCATCAAGGCTGGTTTTATCTGGACTAGCTATATCGCCAAGCTTAGCTTCACCAACATCATGAACTGAGGATGCTAAGAGCAATTGTCTCAATTTTGGCTCTTCCAAATTTTTTACCCAGATTTGAACAAACTGCAAAAAGTGTTCCTGATGAGTTAAGACAATGGCTGTTGGTCCTAATAAATCAAGCCAGTCAATAGTGGTTTCTTGCGATCTGAATTTATGCCAACGCTCAATAGTTGATAGCTGATTTCCGAGTGTAGAATTTCTAATTGCCTGTTGAATTTCAAAAATCTCTTGATTGATTTGTGCCATATAAACCCAAGCTCCGTTTAAAGCGCTATTGCTGGTTCTAAATAAACTTGCTCTCCATTTGTCCCAGAAACACCCTCGACTAATATTCCAACAAGGCGGTTTTTTTGGTCAACAACTGGACAACCGCTCATACCAAGTTGATATTTTTTACCGGTTTTTCTTTTAATAATAATTCTTCCTTGGTTGGTAATGTCTTCAACAGTCGATTCGATAGTGAAAGGCTCTTGGTTTGCGCCGTGATGTCCGAGCACCCAAACTGTTTCACCAATACTTGGCGTAGCTGCTTCTGTAAAACCTGGGGCAGGAATGGATTGCTGTGACAAGGCTAAATCTCTAGAAGCAAGTTTTCTAAAAGTAAAGCGGCCACTTTCTTTTTTATTAGGAGTTTGGATGGGCATACCATCAATTGCAACGTGTCCAGCTGTAACAATCAAGTATTTATAAATAAAAGCATTGGCGTAGTTATTTTGATCAAAATTTGCCAATAAAAGACGTTCGTCTTCGATATTCATATCGAAATCAAATTTAAAAGGAAAAAGGAATGATGTCAAAGAGGAAATGTTATAATTGTTATGGGTCTTTCGATAAACACAAGAATCTAACGGAGGCTAGACAACATGAATTATCGGAAGTTGATTGAAATTCTGGTTGGCTCGATGGGAATCGAAGTAGCTGATTTGACTTTAGCCAAGGGAACTTGGCAAGCCTTTGTTCTCAAGCAGATTGAGGCGTGGGCATCGGTCATTATCGCCAAAGAGCGCATTAGCCTTTTTCAGGCACACACGCAGATGTTTGAGGATTTCGAAGACATTAGCGTGGAAACACCTGAGACTGCTGCCGACCACCTGACCAACGCTTTTTATGGCAATTTGGGGACTATCCTGAATCGCATGTAAAAGCTTGTGTCCCTATACAAGAGAAGACGGGCGTCATACCCCGTCTTTTTTGTTTTCAAAGTACACTGTTGACAACTATAGGACACTTAAGTATAATTACGAGCTGTTCTTTAAAAAAGTTACGAGCCTTTGTCTTTACTTTCTATTGGTTATTCGCATCACAATAAGTATTTAATTTTAAAAATTGAGTATTTTTTGTGTTGCGAATTACGCAGCACAATCCAAACAATTGTGTCAGCGCTAAGCCATGGGAGGTATTATGCGCAACCGTATCGTAACACTGTTCTTGCTGGCGCTGCTGGTCACCATGACCGCAGCATTCGTTGTTCCCGCACAGGCTGGTGGAAATGACCATCAGGACGCAGGCTGGTTTCACAAAATCGATGGTGGTGGACGGTGCCGCGAGCGCTACTTCGAGCATTATCCGAATGAAGGTCAAGGCTGGGAGCCGGGGCGTTGTCCCGCGCCCACACCCGACCCAACGGACGAAGTAACACCCACGCCCGACCCGACGGAGGAGGTAACCCCGACTCCTGACCCCACCGAAGAAGTGACACCCACACCCGACCCGACGGAGGAGGTAACCCCGACTCCCGACCCAACGGAAGAAGTGTCGCCCACGCCTGACCCGACTGAGGAAGTGTCCCCGACCCCCGCGCCGACTGACGAACCCGGCAACGGCAACAATGGCAATGGTGGTGGTGCCGCAAGCGCCCCCGTCCTGCCGCCGTACATCCAGATTTCGGTCTGGCCCGATATGTACCAGATGTCCGCGCACGTGGTTGGTTTCGCGTGGCAGGTTAACGGTACGTTCATTTACTCCGACCTCAACGGCAATAACTCCGAAGACCCCGGCGAGCGCGTTGTCACTGGTACAGAATACCGTGACCGCGTCAATGGCTTCGGCGAATTTGTCGATGATCAGGTGCTTTCGCGCTTGGTCACAGGCTACCGCTTGAACGAGGTTGAAGACCTGAATGCCTTCCTGTCCGGCTTCACCGCCTTTGCTGTGCTGGATGATGGCACGTTCGTGGAAATTTACGGCTGGTACGGCATTAACGATGAGTTTCTGCCGTTAGGCGCGGATGGCGTGAGCCAGTACCGCCCCCAGTAGTAGCCAAAGCCGCCGTATAGAACAGTAAGCATCAACGAAGCCCCTCCCCTCAAAAGGAGGGGTCTTTGCATCTATAAGCATTTTTCTCTCGCTAATTACAAAAAGACCCAAGTCTTAGTTGGGTCTTAAGATTCACTTTTTATTAACTTTAGTTAACGCGGGAAGCGTATTCAAAGGTTTCAGTATCAACCATGATGACGTCACCTGGTTTGATGAAGATTGGCGCTTGAATTTCAAGGCCAGTTTCCAAAGTCACAGGTTTCTTAGGAGCATTAACACGATTTCCGGCAGTAGCTTCTTCAGCAACTGCGACTTTTAGTTTGACTTTTGGTGGCAGGGTAACGCCTAATGCTTCTTCTCCGTGGAATAAAATATAAACATTAATATCGGAAGTCAAAAATCCTTCTTTACCATCAAGTAAAGAAAGTGGAATTTCAGCTTGTTCGTAAGTGCGTGGATCCATGAAAACTGCTTCTTCACCAGTTAGATAGAGGAATTGCATTTCTCTTTGTGAAAGTTCGAAGTAATCAACTTGCTCGCTTGATTTGTATGTAAAGTCTAAACTTGAGCCAGTTTTGACATTTTTCATTCTGACTTTACAAAAAGCCGATCCTTTGCCGGGACTATGAAATTCTGCTTTAATGACTAAGTGTGGTGTACCCTTAAAATCAAGGTACATGCCTTTTGAAATGTTGCCTGCTTTGATCGTTGGCATAAATTTACTTTCTATTATTTAGAGCACATTAAGGTAATAAGAGGATTTTACTCGAAAACCCTGATAAAATAAACCCCCCTATGAAAAAATTGACGATAAATCGATTAAATCAATTGAACAAAAAATTTTATGAAGTGGTGGCTGAGGAATTTAATGAAACACGCTTAAAAGCTTGGGATGGCTGGGAAAAAATGTTTATGTCGTCTTCGTTTGTCGACTTAATGAATTCGCACAAAAAATTATTTGTTTTAGATATTGGTTGCGGCAATGGTCGTTTTGCCCATTTTTTGGCCAGTAAAAATCTTGGACTTAGATATTTGGGAGTAGATTCAAATAGAAATTTGCTTAACAAAGGCAGAGAACATGATTTGTTTAAAAACGACGAAGATAATTTCCGTTTGGAAAAATTTGATGTTGTAGAAAATTTATTATCCGCTGAAGAGAGAAGTAATGGTATGGATTATGGAGAGTTTGATTTAGTGGTGGCATTTGGTTTTCTGCATCACTTGCCCAGTTATGAGTTGAGAAAAAAGTTTATGAAAATGTTAGCTGAGCAAATAGATGATGATGGTTTAATTGTGGTCGCGGCGTGGCGATTTGATCGTGATGAAAACTTGATGAAAAGACAGCAAAAATTTTCAGACTTTGATTTTGAAAACGATGAAATAGAAAGCGGTGACTATTTATTAGATTGGCAACGAGGAGAAAATGCGGTGAGATTTTGTCACTTAATTTTGCCAGAAGAAATGGATGGGCTAATTAAGAGCGCCGGTTTGGAATTATTAGAAAACTTTTCCTGCGATGGCAAATCAAATAATTTGAATGATTATTATCTTTGCAAAAAGCAAAATTAGAGTACACTATCCCTATGAAAACTAGTTTCGTTTTACCACTCGTGGTTTTATCGTTGCTGGGTATTCTCGATGCAGGCTACCTAACATATAACAAGATTAATAACATTATTCCTCCCTGTAGCTCCGGATTTGCCTGCGAAACAGTTTTAAGTTCTCCATGGGCAAACGTTGGTCCAATTCCATTGTCAGTATTTGGTTTGGTTTATTATGCGTTCTTATTTATTTTAACTTCACTCACTTTAATGGAGATAAAAATTAAAGTTGGAAAATTAAAGAACGAAGATATTTTGTTGTTGACTAGTACTTTTGGTGGACTATTTTCTTTATATTTAATTTTTATCATGGGTGTTTTGATTAAAGGCTGGTGTCTTTACTGTTTAGTTTCTGCTCTAATTTGTGCATTTATTTTTACCTTGAACGCTTTTCATTATTTCTTTGTTAGAAGAAAAAAATCATTCATTTTGAAAAATAGAATTATCGCCAGTGGTTATCAGATTTTAAAATCGATGATGTTTTTATTTGATGCTGAGTTTGTTCACAATCGCATGACCAAAACTGGCAAGATACTGGGTAATCATAACTTTTTAAGAAAATTCACAAGGTTTTTATTCGACTATAAAGACAAAAGATTGGTAAAAAAGATCGACGGGATGGTTTTTAAAAATCCTATTGGTTTGGCAGCCGGATTTGATTACAACGCAGATTTGACTCAAATTTTGCCTGAAGTCGGCTTTGGTTTTCAGATGATTGGTTCAATTACATATTTGCCTTATGAAGGCAACACCAAACCAAGACTTGGTCGTTTTCCAAAATCAAAAGCTTTGTTGGTTAATAAGGGGCTCAAAAATATTGGTGCCCAAGCCATTATTGATAAATTGACGGGTTTGACTTTTGCTTATCCAGTTGGTGTTTCCATTGCTGCTACAAATAAAGTTTTTGAATCCACAAAAGAACAATTGCTTGATATTGCCAACTCATTTAGGTTGTTTGAGCAAAGTCAGGTTAAGCATGCTTTTTATGAGATGAATATTAGTTGTCCCAATACTTTTGGCGGTGAGCCTTTTACAAATCCAAAAAGATTGAAAATGCTACTAGATGTTTTGTCAAAATTGAAACTAAGCAAGCCAGTTTATTTAAAGTTACCAATTGATCAATCAGTCAAGGAAACGATGGCCTTGATTAAAGTGGCAGTTCCTTATGATTTTGTTAAAGGTATTAACATCGGCAATTTGGCTAAAGATCGAAATAACAAATATGTTACTGAAGAAGATAGAAAACTTTGGAAGTCCATGAAAGGCAACTTGAGTGGCAAGCCAACATATAGAAAATCAAATCTTTTACTCAAAGAAGCAAAGGTGATGTTTAATGATAGATTTACTTTGATTGCCACTGGCGGTGTTTTTACTCCAGAAGATGCTAAAGAGAAAATTGCCTTAGGTGCAGATTTAATTGAAATGATCACCGGAATGATTTATGAAGGACCACAAGTAGTGGGCATGATAAATCATGAGTTGGCTACGAGTAAACGAAAATAAATTTTATTAGAGAGCAGTTCCAATAAACTGCTTGGTCACCATGCCAAGTAGGAAGGCTACTCCTGCAGCAAGCATGCCCACCGCAAGCATTTCGGCTCCGTTTTTATACCATTTGCCGCCCATGAAATAAGTTCTAGATGTGCCAATGGCAAAAAGTGCTAAAGCAGTAGTGGTAAGTGATAGGGCAAATTGGTTGTAGGAAAAACCAAACATAGAAACCAATAAAAAGGGCACAATTGGTGAAAAGCCGGCAATAATGAAGCTAATGAAGGTGACAATGCCAGTAGCCCAAACTGGCAAGGATGGTTTGTCATCGCATGGAGCACCACCTTTCTTATAAAGTAGACAATGGCTTTCAGTATCCTTGTGTTGTGCTCTTAGTTTTCTTTCTGATCTTTCACCTAAGTAATCACCAAGTCCCATACTAAGCCCGTCAGCAAATAAATTGGCAAAACCTAAGATAATCACAATATGTGGCGATAGGTTGGCACCAACCACACCTGCCATTACTGCGAATGTTGTGACAATACCGTCATTAGCGCCATAAACTGCTGCCTTAAGTAAACTTGGGTCGAATTTAAGTGTTTTTGACATTCTATAATCATAGCACTGCGGATAGAGCTGCCCAGTCTTAGAAATTTCTTCGGGTTTTGTGATATACTTAATTTATGACCAATCTAAATGACTTAAAAATCGGCGATATTATTATTAGATTTGGTCAGGTTTATAAAGTTTTCAAAATCGAAAACGCTACTGTTTTTTACCACAAATTTTTGGAGAGTCTAAAGCAAGCTACATCTATTTTTTCTATTCCTCAGGATTCGATTGAAAAAACAAAAATTAGAGTTCCTATTGAAAAATCTAAGTTGGATAAATTATTAACTTCTGATTTAGAAGACTTAAAAGTTGATTTAACTATGAGTTTGAATGCGATCAAAGGCTATTTAAATACCGATGATCCAGTTGAGGTGATGCGCATGCTCAAGATGCTCACTTTAATGAGAGATGAAAATGGCAAGTTACCATTTAGCAAAAGAGAAGTTTACGACACCTTGGTTAAGCGTTTTTCTAGTGAAGTCGCTTTTGTTTATGGTATTGATGAAAAAGAAGCTAAACAAAAAATTGAAACTGCTCTTGGTAGACTAAAAAAATAGAATAAAACAATTGGTGCCACAACTGTCGGTTGTCATACCAGTTTTTAACGAGGAAAAGACTCTTGCCCAACTTATTTCTCAGATTAATAATTTACCTCTAAAAAATATAGAGGTGATTGTGGTTGACGATGGTTCTACAGATTCTTCTCGGAAAATTGCTGCTCAGTTATTAGCAAAAAATAAAATTTCCCGTCTTTATCTTCGAAAGAAAAATCTTGGCAAAGGTGCGGCTTTGAAAGTAGGTTTTAAGTTGGCAACTGGTGATATGGTAGTCATTCAAGATGCTGATTTGGAGTATGATCCAGTAGATTATGAAAGAATGATAAAGCCAATAGCTGAAGGAAGAGCCGATGTCGTTTATGGCAGTCGCTTTTTGGGTTCTAGACCTCATCGTGTTTTATATTTTTGGCATTACATTGCTAATCAACTTTTAACTCTTTGGTGCAATATTTTCACTAATCTCAATTTAAGCGATATGGAAACAGGCTTTAAAGTCTTCAAGCGTGAGGTTCTAAAAGATATTGATATTACAGAACGAAGTTTTGGCATTGAACCAGAGCTGACAGTTAAGATAGCCAAGAAAAACGTCAGAATTTATGAAGTCGGAATTTCTTATCATGGTCGTACCTATGATGAAGGCAAAAAAATTGGCCTGAAGGATTTTTTCCGCGCTTTATACGTGGTTGCAAAGTGGTCGCTAATTGGCTGATTTTTTTAAAATCACAACTTCCAAATTAGGTTGGCATTGGTAGCGTTTAATTTCCTGACTTAAGCCAAATTGAGTGAGTTCGTTATATGAAGTTTTCTTGTGAGTATAGTTTGAATCATCGATAACAACTGCCATTTTATCTGCCTCGTTGATTTGGGTGTCCAAAAGTTTGATGTTACAGCCATTTTCTAAAAAATGATACCGCCATTCCATAGCATTGTGGTATGGGTGATGGTTGGACTGATTGCTAACAAAGATTGGTTGTGTTTCATTTTGACAAATTAATTTGGCACAATTTTGTTGTTCAGTGATTGTTCGATATGGTATTTTAAAATATTCCTGAAGCTGCTGTGGTCTAAGCCAAATTATGGAAAGAATGATTGTTGTGATAATTAGTAACCATTTTTGTAAAGAGACTATAAGTAAAAACATTAAAACCAAAAAGGCAAAAATATAGTGAGACTGAATAGAAATTGGAGCAGCAAAAGTTATTAAGCTTGTGGCGGCGAGTAAGAACAGGGTTCGCCCAATAAAGAACCGTTTTTGGGGCCTTTTAGCGAAGGTTATGAGGGAGAAAACAAACAAAATTGCGGCCAAGACTAATGAAAAGTTAAAATCTAGATGATATAAGGTGTGATAGAGAAAATCGTGAATTTTTTCTGGAATTGATAAAGAAACTTGTCGAATCTTTTCTCCAGTAAATAAAAGTTTGGTTAAAAAGAAATTGTGGCGAATCTCAAATAATAAAGTTGGGACATTCCAAAAAAGGAAACCAAAAATGCTGGCTAAATAAATTTTAATAAAATTTAATTTTGGCCAAAAATCTAGCGTTGCTAAAATCATGAAGGCAATCGTTAACGGAACAATGGAAAAATTGAGTGAGGTGGCCAAAGCTACAGTTAAGGAAAAAACTGCCAAGTTAGATTTAGAAAATTCTGTTTTAAGTTTTAAGTAAGCAAAAAAAGCTAAAAACAAAAGCGGACCAATAAAAGTTGGATTCCAAACAAAGCGGTTTTGAACGACAAACTGCGGGTGAATAGTGGTAAGGAAAAAACAGCCAATGAGAAGGTTTTGGTACCATTTATCTTTTCGTAAGTACCATAAACCAAAAACAAACATTGATAAATAAAAAATAACGCCAGTGTAGATTGTGGCGAAGGGAGAGTGGTTGGTTAATAAATACATCGGATAGAGCAAATAGAAATAAACAGCACTTTGATTGTAGGCAACTGCGCTGGTCTGAGGACCTAGGAGTGGTGGCATACCAGTCTTATTCCACTCATAAAGCTCAATAAAATCTCGACCGATATCATTAAAAAACCAAAGTGAGGACTCAATTTTGTAGAGTCTTGAAGAGATAAAGGTTGCTATCAGAGTCAAAATTAATATCAGTTTGAAAGTAGTTTTTTTATTGTTAACTACCATTCCTTTTAAATTTTTAGCTCTCTCTGTAATGATTTGTGGCCAATATTTAAGCCACCAAGATAATGGCCAATTTTTCAGAATAACTAACCACCAATTTTTAAAGTCCAGCCATGATTTATTAAGTTTGATCGAGGTGGTAGTTTGGTGTTTTAAATGAATAATGCTAGATTCGGGCACTACTGAATTTTTAAATCCAGCTTTAGTTAGGCGCATTGATAGATCAATGTCTTCTAAGTACGAGCCGAATTTTTCATCAAAAACACCGACTTTTGCCAAAGCATTTTTAGAATAAATTACACAGGCACCATTGGTGGCGTCGGCAAAATATGGCTCGAGGCTTGATGCCAGTGTTTGTGGTTGCGCTTTGCCAAAGGGGAGAATCTTAATGCCCGCTGATTCAATCTGACCATTCGGATTCAAAATAATTGGATTGACAGATCCTGGGTATTTTTCTAGCTGAATTATTAGTGGCTTTAGCCAATTCTCAGTTAGAACCGTATCATCGTTAATTGTACCCACATAATCGCCGCTGGCAGCATTAAATCCGATATTCACAGTGTGAGCAAAGCCTTGATTGGAATTAAGTGCTATAAACCTAACATTTGGATATTTTTTCCTATACTGATTAATGTTTTGAGAATTCAAAGCACTGGAAACAATAATTAATTCTAGGTTTTTTTCACCAAGGAATTTAATATTTTTATCTAAAAAATCGTCCAATAAATCTGTTTTTAGATTAGGAACAATTAAAGAAACTAAGTCTTTGTTTAAGGCTGGCAATATTTTTGTTTTGGTAAATCTTTTTTTGATTATTGTAGATAAAAATTTAGTAGCTAAGCCCAAGTGTTTATTAGAATAATTGGCCATTGATTGAAAGAAAATATTTTTTTTCAATTGACTGTTTAAATCAGCAAATGATTGACCACCGAGATGATTTATCTTGGTCGGATAAAAGCCAATTTTATACTTGTGGTCAGTGAGCCTTTTGGTTAAGTCCGTATCCTCAAACCATAAGAAAAAACGCTCATCCCAGCCACCTAGATTGTCTAAAACATTTCTTTTGATTAAAAGTGCACCACCAGTTAGAGTTATGTTTTGACTTAATTTTGGCAAGAATTTGTTGAATGGGGTAAACTCCTGAAGCAATGAATAAAAACTTGGCAAAGGCTTCATATAATCGTTAGATGAAGGCAATGGCGATGTGACGTCTAATTTTTCTTTTGTAGCAAAATTCAACCAAGAGCTTATTTCTTCTTGAGTAATTAAAACATCGGGGTTGAGAAATAAAAGCCATTCACTATTGGAATTTATGTAGCCAGTATTGCAGGCAGACGAGTAGCCTGAATTAAAAGGTTTTTTTATTAGTCTAACCTTTTTTGGCAAATCGCTTGGTTTAAGCATTTCAGAGTTGTCGACAACAATGAGATTAAAATCAGACTTGGCATTAGCTGGGAAGAGTAGGTCAAGCTGATCCAGTAGTAATGCCTCGTTTTTATAATGGACAATGATGATATCAAGGAGATTCATTAAATTAGATTATAAACTTTTATAGAAAGGATTTATTGAATCAAATCCCCAACTATATAAGGTTCCAGGCCAAATCGAGTATGGGTTATCGTCTAATGAATAATGGTCTAAGTATAATTCCTTTTTGAAGTTGTTCTGAACGTAGGTAACTACTTCTTCTGGTAATGAAGAATCATCAATCCAGATAAAGCCATATTGATATTTCTTCATTGCCATTTGCAGATCATTAAGTTCTCCGATTATTTTTATGGCAGGATCGCCAGTTCTTGGGATAATTTTTTCACTGTTGCTGTTTAGCTCAAAGTTTGTGCTCTTGGGTAAACCATTGACCAGACCTTCGCTTTTTAGCCATCTAAAGGCATAAAAATAGTCTTGGTTTTCACCCAAATACCATTTCAATCTATCTGGCCAAGTATCAATTACGGCTGTTTTGCCTTCATCAATTTTACCTTTTTGCTTTATTAAGTCATAAACTTGATGATAGTCAATTAAGGCAATTTCTCTCATATCATGATTAACCGAATAGAAGACTTTGGGCTTTAGCACAAATTTATTGCCATTAATGATGATGAAAAAAACAATTGCTAGTCCAACGTAAAGCGATTGCTTGCTTGAAATTGACTCACTGATTTTGGATATGGCAAAGCCAGCCAAAATTATTAGTAGTGGAAATATTGGTAACAAATATCTTGATACATATGGTGCGAACAAAAAGCAAACAAACAATAAATAAAAACCAATTGGTAAAGTTAGTAGCGACAAAGCCTTGAATTTTCTTTCTTTAAAAACTAAATAAAAGACACCAATGAACGAAAATAGTGTGATAATGGTTTGTTCTCTCCAGAGGAAGCTATGATAGTAAGGAAGGTTATTGGGTGTATTGGCTAGGATATTTACAATATTTTTATAGATTGTATTGAGTTGACCAGTGTAAAAGAGAATAGAGCATAGTGCCAAACCAAATAAAGTAATCAAGGGAATTTTAGATAAGCTTATATTCTTAATGTTTTTAGTAATCAAAAAATGCAAAATCATTGCACCGACAATTAGTGCATAGGTCGTGTGAGTCAAAAGCCCGAGTACAACTAAGAAAACTAAAAGACCTGCTTTGGTTTTTGTAAATTTAACAATCAGCGACTGATATACATATAGACTCAACAGTGTAAGCAATTGCTGGAGAACATAGCCTCGTGCTTGTCTAGCCCAAGTTATTTGCCAATAAGAAAAGATATAAATAATTGAACTTAAAATAGCTGATTTATTGTCTAAAATCGATTTAACAAAAAAGTAGATAGCAACCGGCACCAATGAGCCAATGAAAATCATGGGTAATCTGGCCTGCCACTCGCCTGTACCCAAAATTTTGAAAAAAGTGGCCACTAAAAAATGGGTGGTGATGTTGTGCGATTCAAAATAGTCTGTGCTCTGATTAAAAATATTAAAACCATGTTTAATCATGAGCTTAGCTTGTTCTGCTGTGGAAAATTCATCTACCCAAAATGGTGATCGATTGATCGCAAACCTTAGTGATATTGCAATTAAAAAAATGACTAGGGCAATAAAAAATGTTTTATTTCTTCTCATTTTTGAACCTTAATTCAATTAAAGCATGGATCGTGCCAAATAGTAAAAAGTAAAAAATCCAGTCAGAGTTTTTCTTTAAAACTGATTCAGAGTTTAAAATGTACAAGATTGGAAAAAAAGAAATCAAAATAACCGCCATGAAAAATGAAGCCTGATGTTTTATTTTAAGTTTTAATATAAGTACTATCCATAGAATTAATAACAGCATGCTCAGAATATCGTAAGCTTGGTTGAGAGATAAAATGTTTACAAAGACAAAAATAATCCAAAGAAAAACAAAAGGATTGTCGGCAAATTTAAGTTGTTTTCTAACAAAAATGGTTGCAGAGCTATTTAGAAAAAGATCAATATGTTTTTTCTTTATTACTCTTAGTTCAATTAAAGAGATCAAATTCATGTATAAAATAAAAGGAAGAGCAAAGAGAAGTATTACATTTTGATACTCTTCAATTGACAGCGAATAGACAATTTTTTTGTATAGGAAGGTGCTAAGAAAAAGCGGGTCGCTAATTAATAATTTCTTTGGATATTGATATTTGCTGATCACTATTGGGTTTAACTTATCAAATGAAGACTTATATTGTTGATTACCTGATTGTGATACAAACTTAAACTCATAAATTTTATCTTTTGAATCTTCAATAACTTTGAATCCGAAAGGAAACTGTGATAAAAAGTAAAACTGTCTGGCGTCATAAGCATTGACCTCATGCCATTGATTTGCTCCTTTTTCTTTTATCATAAAAGAAATTTGATCAAATATTGGTTTTTGAGTATGTGCGAAGTCTATGGAAACAATGCCAAGATAATTATCTTTTGCCTTGAATTGTCCGGACCATTCAGTGCTGCCAATTTTTGTTTGTTCTTGAGGAATTTGTGTTTCTCCACGATGGTTATAGGAGATAACCGAGGAACTAAAATCTGAAGTTGTAAGATAGGCAATAGAGAGTGAAAACCAAGAAAGAATTAATAGTAAAGGGATGATTAGCCACTTTAGTAAAACGTTATCGCTAATTGTTTTTAGTAAATTAATCATTGTCTTTTTCTCGTCTAAGAAAATAAATATATGAACAAATGACTATAGCTAGTGTGGTTATGCTGACGACTATCATTGGAAAATAATAATCGTATGGTTGGAAATATAGGGTAAGTTCTGGATTGTTGCCAACGATCTCTGGGTCAAGCTCCCATCCATTGGCATAGTTAAAAACTAAGTCGTGTTTTCCATAAATAATTGGATTTTTAGTTTGTTCGCCTAAATATAGCTGCCATTTGTCATGATATGGATCTAAGAAAACTAGTTTTCTTTTTTCAGTTAAGTTATTAACTTTAATTTTATATTTGTGTGAATCTATTTTTGTAAAGTTAACAGTCGAATCAAAGGCCGGAATGTTTTCATAAGAATTAGTTGTGTAAATTTTTTGATTGGAGAAACTGTCGTTAATTTTATAAATTGTATAGTAGTTATCTACTGATTTAATTTTTTCGCCTAAAATTATCTTAAGAAGTTGGGTTTCTTTTTGTTTTTTGTAGAAATCGCCTGCCTCGGCCATTGAGAATAAATAGCTTTGCTCGATATTTTCACTATTAAAATCATAAAGGGCAATATAGCCAATGTTTAGGGTTTTAAAGAGATTGCCCAAATCTTGATATTTTTTATTGTTAATGAAGTCAATAATTAATAGTTTTTGGTATTCGTTAAAACTTAATAAGCCGTTAAAGTCTGAATAATTGGTCAATAACGAGAGCGGCGACACTCCAGCATAAACTTGTTTATCAACGTATTTATCTTTAATTATCACGTAATTGGCTGTATTGAGCGGAAACCAAAGAATTTTTTTATTGCTATCCAAATTATCAAGGCCATGTATGACTGTTCCAACTTGCTCCTCTGTATTTTTCAATCTGTTGTAAATTTCGAGCGATGTACCGAATGGTAATTTAATGAGCTCACCTTTAATAAAGGGATAGGCATTTATAGCCGTCACTAGCAAAATAAATAGCATCGTTAATTTTAAAACTGTTTGATTTTTAATTTTCTGAATCAGGGTAGACAGTGAAAGGCCGATTAAGATTGCTGAACTTAAGGCTAGGCCAATTGAAAATTTATCTTGCATATTCCTAAACATTGAAAATCCAGGAAGGTATTTATTCATTTTTAAGAAAAGTGGCAAACCCCAGTTACCAATGTTAACAGTGAAAAAATACAGAGCGATAAGCCAGCTAGAAAGTGAAATTAATAGAATTCTTTTTTTCTTCAAATCATCTTCGACTAAGAAGCTTAAACCGATCACAAAAATAAAAATGAAGTTAATGGGGATAAATTTTTCGTAATAGTTCTTAAAAACGTCAAGTGTTTTCCAGCCAAAATCTTCTTGAATTGATTTGTGAAAAACCTGATTAATTGGATAAAATAATGAGTTATTTCTTGATATAGCAGTAATATTATAGGAACTATTATCTGCAACTTTTCCAGATGTAACCTGAGAGATCACATCTCCATTTCCTGATTTGTAGGTGAGTGGTGCGTATATGAAATGAAATAACCAGTGAGCATTGAGCAAAATAACCAAAGGAAAAAAGATAAGAGAAAATTTTA
The DNA here is from genome assembly GCA_023382875.1 of Patescibacteria group bacterium. GTDB lineage: Bacteria > Patescibacteriota > Microgenomatia > UBA1400 > PJMF01 > JAHDXH01. The sequence continues at coordinate 29,489 of JAHDXH010000009.1, forward strand.
TTAAGTATTTTTTGTTTTGATGCCATTGGTTGAAGATAAGTGGACTAAAAACGATTAATGTCGCTAATATCCATGGAATGGAGAAAAAAGTAAAACTTAGTAAAAAAGATATTAAGAGTAAAGAAAAAATATGTTTGTTTTTTTTGGTTTCTAAAAATTTTAGCAAGAAATAAAAAGCGGCAGGAAATAAACTTAGGAGATAAACGGAAAACAACTGGTGTGTCCAAACGCTAAAATATGTAAAAGAAGATGTGGTATATAAGACTGAAGAAATAAAGCAAACAAGATTTGATTTGGATTTGGACAACTGTTTGAACAATTTCCAAAAAAAGTAGAGTGAGGCCAAGATATTGAGTGCAAACGACAGGCCTTGTAAAAACGACCCCTGTTTAATTAAATACTTAGCAAGTGTTAAAGTAGCTGTTATTACAGCGGTGTATGTTTGTGAAAAATAGAATCCCAATGACCCTGCTTGATTGTCAGAAATAATCTTGGTACTAAAATGAGTTAAATATTCAGATGGAAAATAGTAGTAAAGCTTTGAGTCATCACCGCCGATTTGTAAAGATGTTAGCCAAAAATAAATGACAATTATTGGCAGCAAAATAAGCAACGATTTCCAAAATTTATTTGACATTATTATTTTTAAGTTTATCTTTGATTTGATCAGTTATATTCAAATATTCAGCATGAGTAATGTCTTTATAATTTGAAAAGGAGTTATCTTTGTTTGCCTTAGAATAATCAAATCTAAATGCATAAATATACTCTATTGGAAAGTTGTTTTTATTAACGTACTCTTTGAGCTTATCAAATTCATAAAACAATCCAATTTCATAGTCATCAGTCTTTTTAACGCCTTGAAAATTCATGTCCCAAAAGAAGTAGTCATCAAAAACACTATGTGGTATTTGTTTATATTTAAAATTGTAAACTAAGAATGGGTATAAAAAACCTGTTTGAAAGTTTCTCCCCGTAATGTTTATATCGCTGGTACCAAAATAGTTAACGTCTTGAATATAAATAATAAACCTTTTTCCTACTTTCATTCCAACTTGTTCACTGGTTATTTTTAAGATATTTTCTCTTTTTTTAGTAATATTGTTTGATTGCAAAAGATTCTTTTGAATTAAGCCAATATTAAACGAAAAGTAGAAAACCAATAAACTGACTAGGGATAAAAAGAGGATGTGCTTAGCAATGATGTTTTTTAATAATGAAATCTTTTTCCATATAACAATGAAAAACAAGCCAAGAATTGAGCCAATAGCGAATGAAGCCAAGTTGTAGTATCTAGACTCTAAAAAACCGGTTCCAGTTGAAAACAAGTCCAGAGAGTAGGGAATAAATGATAAGAAATAAAATGTTACAAAAAAGATAAGAAACCTTTTATAAACCCTAACCAAATTCCACATAATAATCAAAAATAGCCCAATAAATAAAAGCGAAAAAAGAATACTTAGAAATTCTGCAAAAAATATATATTTCAAAAAGTCATCAGGCATATGCCGATAGTATTTTGTTAAAAGTTGCTCTCCTAAGCCGTAAATAGTTGGTGGATTTGATATTAAGATTTGAGAAATTGATTTAAGTGGTAAAAAAAATAGATTAATGAGAATTTGAGTTTTTCCCTGAACGAATCTGCCAACGCCAAATTTAAATATATGTAATTTTTCTAAAAAGAAAATGTAAAACAAAAGTGAGAATAATAAAATTGGTGGAGCTATCTTTTTAAGATTCTCTTTAAAGTTGTTTATTTTGTAATTTCTGATTATGTACAAAAGTGGAAAGAAAATGATTAGAAAAAATGAATTGAATTTGGAAAGTATGGCCAACACCATAAATAAAAGTAGACCAAGTAAACTCTTCCAATTTTTTTTCTCTTCAAAACTCAAATAAGATAAGATTGAAAGATTTGTGAAAAGAAATGAAAATTGAATGGCAACTGCAGGCATAACCCAAGTCACAGATTGACTTGATATAAATGACAAATAACCAAATAAAATTGAGATAGAAGAAATTATTTTATCTTTGGACAAAGAATAGACAATTTTGTACCAAAGGAGAGAATTTATTATCAAAAGAACCAAAACTGTAATTGCTGGAAATATATTTTGTATACCGAACAATTGATAGTTTAACAAATTATATGTCTGCACAATTGGAGAAAGAGAAAATAAAGCCTTTTTCAATGTTGTCAGAAAGCCGTATTCTGAAACCCATTTGATTTGTTCAAATCCAAAATCAAACCACTCATCTTGCTGGAAGTAGGAATGCACTATAGGAAAATAGGTTACCAATATTGCCAATAAAAATAATGCTAACATTTTTAATCTCTAAAATATTTCAAGCCTGATTCTAAATTTAGATAATAAGAGAACTTTGGATTTTTATAAATGTATCTCCAAATT
>JAHDXH010000010.1 GCA_023382875.1 Patescibacteria group bacterium
CAAGTCGAGTACGTTTGTGGTCTCGTGATCAAGAAGTATTTTTCAATGAACCTCCATGTATTGCCTTAAGTAGCCAGTCTGGCCAAGTTTTGGCAATTGGTTATGAAGCAGCACAAATGGACGGCAGAGTAGGTGCTGACGTCAAGGTTGAGTGGTTTATGAATGAAGCTCAACTCACTGACGTTAATTTAGCCAAAGCCTATTTCAAGCTACTTTTTAAGCGAGTTTATGGTGAGTTTGTGCTGATAAAACCAACGCTGATGTTTAGCGTTCCCACTGATTTACCCAAAACCAAAAAGGAGCTTTTTTCTGAGATGTTTTATGAGTTGGGAATGGGTGAAGTTTATACAGTGAGTCAAACTTTGGCTGCTGCCATTGGCTCTGGTGTGCCGATTGCCGATTCCTCAGGTTGTTTTTTACTCCAGCTCGGCGCTGGCTTAGTTGAGGGAGCAGTTATTTCACTTGGCCGAGTGGTGATTTCTAAGTCGAGTTTTCAAGCCGGAGATTACTTAGCTGCCAAGATTGCTTGGGAAGTCAAAAAGGAAACTTTGGTGGAGTTGCCAGATTTAGCTATCGAAAAAATCAAACAATTTATTTCATTGGATGAAAAAGACAAACGTCAAATTACGGTGACAGGCCACGATCTTAAAAAGCGTGTTCCCAAGGAAATAACGTTAGATAACAGTTTTTTCTTGCCACTTTTGAAAAAAATTGTAGCTAAAAATTTGGCTTTACTAAATCAGATTTTGGCCAAGATTCCTCCAGAATTGACGACAGATGTTGTTGACAAAGGTTTGCTCTTATCGGGGAGTTTGGCGCAGCTCAAAGGTCTAGATGAGTATCTAACGGGGGAGCTAAAAATAGCTGTAGCAATTGTTGATGATCCTGAGTTGGCGGTCGTTAAAGGAACGGGTATGATTTTGGAGAATTTACAATTATTTAAGGCGAGTTTAAGTTATGTCGATTAAACTAATTTCACTCAATATTGAAGGTAATAAGCATTTGGAAGACCGAGTTTTGCCGTTTTTATTGAAGAGAAAACCTGAGGTAGTGACGCTTCAAGAAGTTTTTTTATCTGATGTGCCTAAAATTGAAGAAGCACTGGGAATGAATGGAATTTTTATTCCGATGGCTGATGTAAATTATGAAAATGAACACTTACCAGCCAGAGGTTTATGGGGAATTTTGCATCTAACCAAGCTCAACGTTGTCGAGGCAAGCTATCAGTATTACTACGGTGTTGAAGAGGAAATTCCCAAATTCTTTGCTAACCAAGATCCTAATTCAATGAATCGGGTTTTGGTCTGGCAGGTGGTGGAAAAAGAAGGCCAATTTTATCGTTTTGCCACCACTCACTTCACTTGGTCAAAGGATGGGCAAACAATTGATTTGCAAAAGCAAACCTATCAAAGCATGAATGAAATTCTAAAAACATTCCCTGACGTTATTTTGACGGGTGACTTTAATGCTCCTCGAGGAAGAGAAATTTTCACCAACTTATCCAAAAGTTATACCGACAACATTCCTCAAGATATAACCACTACGATTGACAACAACTTGCATAAAGCCAAGGCTAATATTCAATTCGTGGTCGATGGTTGTTTTACTAGTGGGGAATACAAGGCTTCTGAAGTTGAAGTTGTTGATGGTGTGAGTGACCACATGGCGGTTGTGGCAACCATTAGCAAATTATAAAGATTGAGCCAATTCCTTAAATTGGTTACCTCTGTCTTCGTAATTTTTAAACATGTTATAGCTAGCGCAGGCAGGGCTTAGCAAAACAACATCGTTTTCCCGAGCAACCTCATGAGCTCGAGCGATGGCTTCTGCCATGGAATTAGCAAAGTAGTGATTGGTAGAAAGGTGGCCATTAGGGTCAATTTCTAAAATACTACGCAGGATTTTTTCTCCTGTCGTAGGGAAGAGAATTAAATATCTAAGATCAGCCTTGATAATTTCTTCAGCCAAGTGGTCGAATTCCACACCTTTTTCTGAGCCTCCGGCAATCAAAACAATTTTTTGTCCAGCAAAGGCGTGAAGAGCGGCGACGGTTGCTTCAGGAGCGCTCGAAGCAGAATCATCATAATATTTGACGTTATTATGCGTAGCAACATGCTCTAAGCGGTGGCTTACGGGAGTAAAGCTAGCAATAGATTCCGCGATTTTTTGGTCAGTCACCCCTAGTTGGCGAGCGATTAAGACAGCTGGCATGGTGTTATAGATGTTGTGTTCACCAACTAGTTTGGAATCGGTAGTTTTAATAAAATCAACTAAATCGGTATCTTTTAATGAAAAATGATAGTGTTTGCCATGGCTAAGCTCAGCCATTCTTCTGGCAGTTTTGGAATCACCATTAAAGAAAACTAAATCACCATCTTTTTGGAAACGACAAATAGCAGTTTTGGCTTGGAAATAGTCTTCAAAAGTGGGGTAGTAGTCCAGATGATCAGGAGAAATATCTAAAACTACCGCAAAGCTTGGGCTAGTATTGAGATCAGCTAATTGGTGGCAAGACATTTCTAAGACAAAAGTATTTTTCTTTTGAGGATCGGCTTTTTCTAAAAGTCGAAGTGGAGGCACGCCAATGTTGCCAGCAAGGTAAACATTCTCTAAGTTATTTTTGAGCACATGGTAAATCATTGAGGTGGTGGTGCTTTTGCCTTTGGTGCCTGTAATGCCGATTGTCAGCGGTTTGACTTTAAATTCTGGAAGTAAATCAAAGAAGAGTTGAGTATTGGAATAAAGTTCACTTGTTTGTAGATCTAGTTGATATACCTCTGTGAGAACTTTGTGGGGGATGCCAGGTGTTTTGAACACCACATCAAATTTTTCTTCTCTAACCTGTCCGGCAGTTTGGTATTTGAGCTGTCGATTTTGTTTCAGTAAACTAGTCCAAGTCACATCTAGTTGAGCAAGTTCTTTTTGGTCGGTAAGGGTAATGTTGGCTTGAGGAAGATGCTGGAGTAAAAATTCTGCCGTGCTTAGACCCTCCCTAGCCATGCCAATGATCAAAATATTTTTTTGATTAAGTAAGGAAAGTTTCTTGGTGAACATACTTTAAGATTCTAACAAATTGTTCTGGTAACGAGTGATGCTCGTTGAAGGCTATCATAACCTCATTTGTTCTTTGATCCAAATTCTGTTCGTTGGGCAAAACCTCATTAGCAAACTTTTCTGATATCTTACTTAATGTTTTGTTATATTGCTTATCCTTTTGATAGCACAAATATAATGCCACCAGACTCTCTTCATGTGTTCCGACACAATCTAGGGGTTTTTGGTGAGAGTAGCCAATCAGTTCTTTAGCAGTGCTCCACAAGTTTTCATTATTTAATAGATTGATACCAAAAATATCAGTCATTACTGTCTCATCTAAATATGGATAGAGAATAATGTACGCGAATAAACACTTTGAACATTCCCCGCACCAGCTATTAGTTTTTTGATTGCGATTACAGCTTTTAAAAATAGGGAAGTATTGGGGGGAATTAGAAAAGAGCTTGGCAATTTGGAGCTCATAAAGTGGTCTTAAGAATGAAAAGTACTCGACACTTGGTTGTGGCAAGTATTGGTGGGCATAGTTGCTGAAACTTTCCTCGAGTTCATAGCTTTTGGAGTATTGGTGGTTAATGGGGTGATCAAGATAGCGAACGCTTTCTTCGTTAGAGCTTCTTTCATTGGATAAAACCACGTACTTGATGCCAAAAATTTGAGCAACAATGCTAGTCAAGAAAGCCAGATATGAGGAAAATGGAGTGTGACCATTGAGGTAGCCAGACTTATTTAACTTGAGCAGAGTGGAATCTATTTTTCTAGTGGCTGTAATAACAGGTAAATCTGGATTTAAGGCAATAGTTTCCTTGACCGCCTCGATAGGGTTGAGGGCAAAAATAGTGATTGGTTCTTGAAAGTGTGTTTTAAGAAGCTCGAGGGAAACAAGGGAGTCTTTGCCTCCTCCTAGAGGTAAAAGACATCCATTAAGATTATGTTGATCAACGTCTTTTAGCTCTTTGCCTGTCTGATTATCTTTAATAAAAGATGTGGAAAAAGGATTGCTAAATCTTATAAAATCAGGTTTTGTAAAGTCGATTTGGTTAACATAGAAAAACTCACCCATGCCCTTGATGAGAAGGTCGTGCCAAAACGAGATTTGATCGGCGCTTAATTCTGCCACTTCTATGGCAATTTCCTCTGGCGCGGCTGCCTTCCAGTATGAAAATAACTCAGCTAAACCCAGATGAACTGCGTAATTGTTGAGTGCATGGCTTGAGAGAGCAGAGTAGAGATGTTCTGGAACTTGATGAATAGTAACTTGGGCTTTAAAGAAAGTTTCAGGTTCCAAAACAAAGTCAGCAAAGAAAGTGAGCTCAGATTCTTCATAAGTATGACTTACCTTTTTGAGGCTGAGTTTGGAGTGCTTTTTTCTCAATTCATCAATCCGCATAGGTTTATTATAGACAGATTTTTTTGTTTTAGGTTGCAGGATAGTAAATTTAATGTAAATATTAAGTCTTAATCTGGACAAAAATTGATCAAAATAACTGAAAAGGACAAAGATTGTTTTGTAAACTTGTTTGCTGGTGACGGTTGCTAGTGAGCCAGCTTTGGTATTGTTACGCCTTTTTTAATTTTAAAAAATAAAAAGACGAAGAAAATACAAACCTAAAAATCATTAAAATTGTTTTGGGTTTGTGGTTTTGGCAAAATTGGAGCTTTGTGACAAAAAAGTGTAAAATTAAGGCAATTCGCTTAGGGTGAGCTTCGCCTAAGCCTCAAGTAGAGAAAAAGATGAAAATGGAAGAAAAGACTGATAAATCATTTCAATTTCGTGATAAATCTGTTTTTAGCAGCGGAAAGTCTGAATTGCTAACTTTGGTCAAAAATGTCTTAAATCAGACGAAAAAGCCATTTTTGATCTTTACTCCAAATCCCGAACAGTTGGTGTTGGCTGAGACAGATGAACGCTTTGATCTGGAGCTGAAACAAGCCGACCTTCTTTTGCCTGATGGTGTCGGCCTAATGTGGGCGTCCACTTTTTTGAGCAATGAAGTAAATCCACCAATTGCTGAGCGTCTGCCGGGAAGGCTAATTGTTGAAGATTTGCTCAAAATAGCAAAAGAACAAAAATTGTCGGTTTTGGTAATTGGCGGTCGTGACTATACCCACGAAGAGTTTTTTACCGTTAACGGTCAAAAAGTTTTTTGGACGGCTGGCTACTTGGATGTTAACAACCCAACCGATGGGGAAGAAATGTTGATCGCAAGTTTGGTAGAAAAAGTTAAGCCTGATTTGGTCTTTGTTGCTTTTGGAGCTCCTCAACAGGAGCGCTGGTTGCTAGCCCATTTACCTTTATTAGCTAAAAACCAAGTTAAAATTGGCATGGCAGTAGGGGGAACTTTCGATTATTTGCTGGGCAAGGTGCCAACCCCTCCCAATTGGGTGGCAAAAATGGGCTTAGAATGGCTGTTCAGGCTAATTACTCAACCTCACCGTTTTGGTCGTCAGCTAAAACTCTTGAATTTTGTTTGGTTGGTTTTGGAAGAAAAGTGGCAAGCCTCTTAGCGTTATGGGTTCAGCTCACAAAACCTGGGTTTTGACAAACAAAAATGGCAAACCAAAAGGCTTGCCATTAATTTTATTATCGCAATGGTCGATTACTCGGCTTCTGTTTCCCCGGTCATACCAAGCAACCAGAGAACAGCTTCTTTTTTGTAGCGTCTATCTCCACGAGAATTAATTCTGATTGCTGGAAGTTTCCCTCGTTTGCCCCAACGTTTGATCGTTAAAGGTGAGACCCGGAGTAAATCAGCCACTTCGCGGACAGTGAGAAGGTCGGGTAAGTTTTTGATGTCTAGTTTGCTAGCATCGTCCACTCGGCCGGTTTTCTTGTCGTCGGTGGTATTTAGATCTGGCATGAGATGAAATTTCCCTCAAATAACTAATAATATATCTGGTGAGATAATAGAACAAACTTACTTCTATCTATACTAAAAGTAGCAGAGTATTCTCAACTGGGTCAAGGGTTAGTTTCCAGATGTGACCATTAATCTGTGAAAAAAACACCCACAGTTTGTATGCTGGGGTGTTTTGAGTTTTTGGTGCTTTTTTGTTGTTACTTTTGCTTCGAGAGCAGGGTGACAATCTGAATCAGAAGTTGTGGGTCAACATCAACGGGTTTGCCGTTGACTACGACCGATGGCTCACCGCCTTGCGGCATCCTGATTTCAAAGCTTGTCAAAGGTAGATTGTTTATACCGAAAGACTCAAGGTGAGAACTTCCGGTGATTACCAATGCTACGTCCATGTCTACACACCTTTCACAATCGAAAAAGTTTGACCTATGGCTATTATATCAGATTTTCACATTTATGTCCGATAATAATTATCCGCACATCCTATATTATTTGAATGTGGAAAAGATCTGAAAAACTAAATAAGAGTAAGGTCCTTTTATTTATATTTAAGACTTTGCTCAAGGGCATTGGTCCCTCAAAAAAGGATCAAAAATTGACGATTTTACTTAATAACAATAGCTCAGATTCTGATCAAAAGTAATCTCAAGAACTTTTCGTAAACAAAAAACCGCCCCTTTCGAGGCGGTTTCTCATTTCTAAACTAAGAAAGAAGTTATTTGAGTTCAACAACACAACCAGCTTCTTCGAGTTTTTTCTTAGCGTCTTCAGCAGCAGCTTTGTCAGCGCCTTCGAGGACGGTTTTTGGAGCAGACTCGACGAAGGTTTTGGCTTCACCAAGACCTAATTCTGGTTTGATCAAACGGACAGCTTTGATAGCGCCCAATTTGTTAGCACCAGCGTCTTTTAAGACGACGTCAAATTCAGTCTTTTCTTCGACTGGAGCGGCAGCAGCAGCTGGACCGGCAACCATGGCCATAGGAGCAGCAGCACTGACACCAAATTCATCTTCTAAAGCTTTGACGAGGTCAGCGACTTCCATTAAGGAGAGGGCTTTAACACTGTCAACGATTTTTTGCAGATTTTCTGCGAGTTTCTTGTCTTCAGACATATTTTCCTTTCAAGAATTTACTAATTATTTTTTATCACTAATAGCCTTGAGGGCATAAACCAAATTTCTTGGAGTAGCTTGGATGACGTTAACCAATCCATAAGCTGGACCTTGAAGTCTGGAAATAAGTGTAGCGATAAGTTCGTTTTTGCTTGGAAGTTTGCTTAGAGCTTCAACTTCTTCTGGTGAGAGGATCTTGTCATCCATAACACCTTGTTTGATTTTGAGTTTGTCACTATCTTTGTGGAAAGTGAACAAAGCTTTGACGGCAGCTACAGCATCTTCGTAAGAGAAGACGATAGCGTTCATACCTGAGAGGGACTCAGTAACTTTACCTTTGCCGATAGCGATATCCATCAAAGTATTTTTGGTGACTAAAATTTCACCACCAGCTTGAGCAACGCTGGAACGAAGGGTCACCTGATCATTAGCGGTAGTGCCAGAGTAATCAATCACTACAGCTGATTTTGCTTTAGCGAGTTTCTCTTGGAGCATGGCCACCTGATCTTGGTTTTGTTTATTTGGCATGTCTTTTTTGTACTAATAAATAACTAATTTACAAATATTAGTCTTAAAACAGAGTGGGATCGGGGAAATCTGGAGTCTAACTAAATGAAGTTGACTTGATGAAGATATCCTCGGCGCGACTTGTTTTGGTGCACGCTGTCTTAAGATAAAGGGAATTATATCATAACCTTGAGTAGAGAACAGGAGCAAACATGGAAAATTTAAGCCATCCCCGGTGGTTGTGGCCACCGGGTAGGGTTGTGTTCAATTGTCACTTGCTCGTTTTCTTGAACTCCTGATGACAGTTCCATAACATTAATCCACCGCCGATGCCCATCAGGATCATCGAAAGCCAAGTAATGGTGTGCAGAACAAAATAACCAGACACATCAAGTATAACGACAAGTACGATTGGGTGGACGCCTCTTACAGCGTATCCTAATCTTCGACAAAAGCTCATCATCACATCTTCCTCCAAGGAAAATATTGGATCGAGACCGATATTATAGGACTATTTATGCTATAATACAAGCTGGTCTAATCTGATTTTCAACGGAAGTGCGTATCCAAGGAGGTTTAACTTTGGTAGAGCGCGCAGTCGTGTTGAAGTTTGGCGGGTCGGCAACGACCAATCAAACAGGGTTGAATCCAATTTACGTGTCTGATTTTCTCTCGGCACTGAAAGTGGATTTAATGACGCTATTTGAAAAAGCAGTCTTCGTAGTGGGGGGTGGAGTTCGGGCTCGCAAAGAGCTTTCGCTCCGTGGTCCTAAGGGTGCATTGGCTATTACCAGACAACATGCTGGTGAGTTGGGACAAGCTCTGAGGAGTCTGGGTCTGCCAATAAGTCTGAGTGTGCCAACCACCACTGAGATGCTGCGTGGGCTGATTGCAGAAACGAAATTTGGAGTGGCAGTGGGTGGCCTAGAACTTGGTCAAACCACTGACGCTGTAGCTTTGTCAGCAGCTCAAATCTTAAATGATTTGGGTTATCAAGTGTCGATTGTGGTGCTGTCAAATGTGCCAGCAATCTACACGGCTGACCCCAAAAAGGATTCTGATGCTCGACAGATAGCAGTCGCAAGTTTGGAACAACTGGTCAAGATGGGCGTTTTAGTCGATGATATGGCTGCCTTCGAACATGGCATGAATGTGCCACTCGATCCGGTTGCCGTTTATCGCTACAAAAGTCTAGACCATCATCCGCTCTTTTTCGCTGGAGCAGATGACGCAGTGGGGGTTGGAAGTTTTCTGACCCAAGGCGAAAGCAACACTGGCACTCTTATCAAAAACGGTAGTGAGATATGCTTAAGATAGGTTGGGCCAGTGAACAGAGAAATGACCAGCATTCAACCGCTGGTCATTTTTGTATCTAGTCGATATAATCGTTGAGTGACTGTTGAACAGCGTGTTTATTCCCGCGATGATGAAGACAGCCAGCGAGTAGAAAAGCCGTTGGTAGTTGAAGACGAGGTTTTAAGTGAAAATGGGTTAAAAGTTAAAAGAAGTCTTCTAACGGTTATCGAGTCATATAAAGCAAATTCACCTGAATTAGCAAATTTAGTTTTGCAAAAACTAGAACAATATCCTGGTCAACTTTTTGATCAGTTGGGTTTGGTGATCGAAAGTCCGATTTTTAAAGCCCAAGAAGGACAAAAGGGTCACTGGATTTATGAGCTAACAATGGTTGATAGGACAATGGCTTGTGCGGGGAAAATAAAAGAATTTTTTGGCAGAGACGATAGATTCATTTCAGATTTAATTTTCATGATTGTGATTGGCGATATTGGTAAAGCCGGACCAGTTCCTGGTGATGAGGGGCCAGAAGCCGCAATTGTTAGTAGAATTTATAACCAGGCGATTTTCCATGGAGCTCATCAGGCATGGTTAAAATCGTGTGATCCGAGCTCATTTCCGGCTGAACTAGATCAAGCTTTGGCTAGAATAGATCGCAACGAACCAGAAAATGGCGGTGTTTCTCAGTGGGATTTTATTTTCAAAAACGGTGCTTTTATTGGTTTGCCAATTGAAGTTTATCTATATGTTTTGAAGCAAGTAGCTTTGACCAAGCTCAATGGTAACCCAGTGTTAGTAGAAAGATTGTTTTCTTTGCACTATAAAGAAAAAGAATTCTTATCAGAACATGGTTTTAATCCCACTACTACTCCGATTAGAAAATTTTTTACCGCCAGCCACATTCAATTCGGTTTGGAGTTTTTAAGTAGAGAAGGTTTTCTTGATGCTGAGCAAAAACAGTTGGTCCTTTTAGCTTTAGCACATCATTTCTCTCAAGGTGAGTTGCCAGCCGGTTTGGATGTTGAGACCTTACTCAATGACGAAGATCGACTTAAAACTTGTGCTTATTTGGAAATTTTAGATAAAGTTGACGCAGTTTTTCATCGTGGGGCAGTTGTTGCTGGAGGGCCAAAGGACGAAGACGCTAAAAAAGCGGCTGTTGATTCTGCTGTTAACATTGCCAATACCGAAATTCAAACAAATTTAAGCAGAAACTATCCTGATCAAGTTAGGTTAAGAGAAATTTACAGTGCTGTTTTGTCAGTAATGAAACAGGCAGGGGTGTTTGATTTTTCGCCAGTTGCTAAGGTTGATCCATTAGCTGCTGATAATCAGTAATATCAAACTGAGGTAAGACTTCTTCTAAAAATTTAATGATCACAGCTTGTTGTGAATGATTCAGCTCACTAAAGGCATGGGTGGGAGTGGGAATGACGTCTAAGACTTGATAAACTGAAGCCGGAACATAGGTGTTATCAGTACTCATCAACTTGATTGCCAAATTTGCAATATAGCCTGGTAAGGCTTCTTGCGTAATTCCAAGTTTTTCTCTGTGTGTAGCCATCGACAAAAGTATAAAGCAAAAAAAATAAATTTCTACTGGTAAAAATAATAAAAAAACACTGATGTAAGGATAAATTTTCTCAAGGTGAAATCATAAAAAAATCGTGAGATGATTAAAGTTCATCCAACTATGTGGAGTGCAATATATGACGACAAATCGATTTGCCAAGAAGGCAAAATTGGAAAACCGCATTAATCACAATGAAAAATATATGCAATTGCATTTTTCATTGATGGAGCCATTTTCTCAACCATTTCTTGCTGGTCAATATGTTTCTATAAAAATAGGTGAGCGACAAGATCTGAGGTCGTATTCGATTTGTAGCTCTCCATCTTCCCTTGACGGTTTCGATTTGCTGATCGATGTGACGCCACACGGCATTGGTACAACTTTTTTACAGAATTTGGCAATCGGAGCTGAGATAGAGGTTTTGGCTCCGCTTGGCAAGTTTGTTCTTAAAAATGACGTTTTAGATAGACCAATTGTTTTGATTGGAACTGGATCTGGCGTCGCTCCCTTAATGAGCATGTGTCATCAGTTTTTGGAAAATATGCATGGCACACATTTAATGCAGCTCTTATGGGGCGAGAGGTTTTCCAAAGATTTCATTTGGCTTGATACTCTAAATAGACTGCAACAAGAGCATAGTAATTTTAAGTTTTTACCCACTGTTTCTAGACCAGTCGAAGGCGAAACCTTCCCACAGGGTCGGGTGACTGATGTGCTTAACTCTTTGCAACTTATTCCAAGTACCAATTATTATTTGTGTGGCAATAGATCGATGATTGAAGATGTGAGTAAATTTTTGTTAGACAAAGGGGTTTGGGAGAGTGAAATTTTTTATGAGAAGTTCTATTAAAAAATAAAACAAGGGAATCTATGGCTAAAGTTAGTACTTATTTAAATTTTTCAGGAAATACTGAAGAAGCATTTAATTACTACAAAACCGTTTTTGGTACTGAGTTTGACGGAAAAATGCAAAAGTTCTCCGATGTTTCTGCTGATGCTACGCAAATGCCACTTTCAGATGAAGATAGAAATAAAGTGATGCATGTGGCTTTGCCAATTTTAGGTGGTCATATGCTCATGGGCACTGACGCTACTCAAGCCACTGGTTTTGAAGTAAAAATGGGTAACAATTTTTACATTAATTTAGAGCCAGATAGTAGAGAAGAGTTGGATCGTTTATTTAATGCTCTTTCTGACGGCGGAAAAGTGGAAATGAAGCCAGCTGAGACTTTTTGGGGTGCTTACTATGGTTCTTGCGTCGATAAATTCGGCGTGAGATGGATGTTTAATTATCAAATTACCTAACTTAATATTTCGGGCAGTTTTTCACCTTCTCTAACAAATCTAATGGAAAGGCTATTCACACAGTGACGTTCATTGGTGGGAGTGAAGTTTTCGCCGGTGAAAACGTGGCCTAAGTGGCCTTTGCAGTTGGAACAAATAATTTCTTCGCCCATGTAAATATTGCCGGGAAGTCTGGTGATTGCCTTGGGAAAATTGTCATCAAAAGCTGGCCAACCACAGCCGGCATCAAATTTTGCCTTAGATGAAAAGAGTGGGGCGTTGCAACGTCGACAAATAAAAACTCCATCTTCATAAAAATCATCATACTCACCAGCAAAAGGTCTCTCTGTGCCTCTGTTTTCAATAACGTTTTTTTCTTCTGGAGTAAGGGCGTTGTAGGTCATCAATATTAAAACATTGCGTGTTTGTATTTTAATACATGCTAAGCGCAATTATAGACTCCTTACTGAAGAAATTGATTATAATTTCCCCTAAAGGATTTTCTTTTTCAGCTTGAATATATTTAACAAGAAGTGTAAATGACAGACAACCTAGTTCATTGTCAAATGTAATTTGCTCGAGCATGTTCTTTCTTTGTTCTTGACTGAAGCAAAGTTCTTCGCTGTCATAAAGAAGTTTCTTGTGTATATAAGTCTCAATATATAGAATTGCATTTTCTGGGATTTTTCGTCTATCCACTGCAATAAATGTTGGTGCTTTTAATCCATTTTTATCTGGACAAAGTGGCTTATTAGAAATTTCGTGGTAGTTGAACGAACCTATCTCTAGATGATTAACCAAATCGTAGTTGAGTGTGTTTATGGGAAACAATACACTGCAGAAAGGTAGAAACTCATTTACTTTAAGTAGTTCAAGTTTTTTAGATGATAATTTATCTGGAGTATATTTTTGTTTTTTGCCATTTTCTCTCAATAAATTTGAGTGGACTAGTCCAGATTGGTGATAACTAAAGTATGGATCCTTTGCGCTAAACTCGTTTTTTTTAAATGTGATTGTTTTGGGAACATCAATATATTCGTTTTTACTTTTAATGATATAGGGTTTTTTTCTAGGAAATTTTATATACAAACTTTCGTCTTCACCCTTTTCTATAAGGAATAGTCCATAATATTTTTCACCAAGCCTTAAGGAAAGAATAGTTGGGGCAAATTTTCTTATTTGCATTGGCGGAAGTGGAGGGATTCGAACCCTCGAACCAGTGATGGTCACGCTTTCCAGGCGTGTGCAATTGACCACTATGCGACACTTCCTCAATTGGAGAACTAGATTATAACATTGCTTGATCTGTTTACTCACTAGAGGTTTGATGTGAATCCATTACACATTGTGAACTGTGTTATACTTAAATTAATGACAACAAATTTTGTCCGTCGCACCATGAAGAATACCTGTCTCCAAATTACCTTGGACCAGTGTGGCGTGTCGTAAACAGAAATAATTAATAAAAAATACAACACCCCGCACTAAACCAAGCGGGGTTTTTTAATTCTAGAGGGGTAATTACTCTAGGCAGAAAGGAAAACATGCTAGGTGCCGACAGTGTGCCCTATAGCAGAAAAGCATTAGAAAACTTAGCCCAAGCTTTGGGCGTTGATACTGCTGTAATTTGGTACAACCCAACCACCAATCGCATTGACCTGAAAGAAACTGCCAAACATGATGAAGATCACGAAGAATGGATGGAGGAGATGGAAGAAGAGGATTAAATTTATCTTTTAATCCGCTTTAGATTGCGCGTGATATACTATCAACCATGCTTAGACAGAAATTTTTTTCAGCTACTACTACCACCCAACTTTGTTGAGGGAGGTTTGTAGTGGTCGGAAAAACACAAAACCTCCCGAAAGGGAGGTTTTTTAGTTCTGGTAGGTTTTTGGGTATTTAATAATTTTATATCAACAAATAAGTGCCTTTGTAAAAATTAAAAATAGAAAGTTGAACATATAGTTGCGTCAATTAGATATTCATTGAAAAACCCGAATTACGCTTTAAATTCGGTTAGCTTGATCGGGGATGATGAGTTATGATTGACACTAGAAAAATTACTATGAAAAAAGAAAACCAAGAATACCTTTGGAAGTTAAGACATTCCTGTGAACACGTCCTTACCCAAGCGATGCATCGCTTATATGGTGCAGACAAAGTGGTGATGGCCATGGGTCCAGCCACCGACGATGGTTTTTACTTCGATTTTGAAGTAAAAGGCGTTAAAATTTCTGAGGAAAATTTTCCTGCCATTGAGGCAGAAATGCAAAAAATTATCGCTGAAGCTTTGCCAATTGTGAGAAAAGAGATTGAAGTGGCAGCAGCACGAGAACTTTTCAAAGACAATCCTTATAAACAAGAGTGGTTGGATGAAATTGAAACCGCCAAACAAGGCGCAACTGTGTATTGGATTGGAGATCAGTTCGTCGATCTTTGTAAGGGTCCTCACGTTGACAATACCAATGAAATCAAAGCCTTCAAACTATTGAGTGTGGCTGGTGCTTATTGGCGTGGCGACGAGCACAATCAGATGTTAGTTCGTGTCTACGGCACAGCTTTCCCTTCAGAAAAAGAGCTTAAAGACTACCTTTTCATGAGAGAAGAGGCTTTGAAGCGCGATCACAAAAAATTGGGCAAAGAATTAGATTTGTTTACTTTTTCTAACTTAGTTGGCGCAGGTTTACCGCTCTGGACTCCTAAAGGTACTTTGATTCGTAATTTACTTGATGAATATGTGTGGCAACTGAGAAAAGCCAAGGGCTATGAAAAAGTCACTATTCCTCATATTACCAAGAGAGATCTTTATGAGACTTCTGGCCACTGGGCTAAATATGAAAACGATTTGTTTAAGATTAATACGAGAGAAGGTCATGAGTTTGCGATGAAGCCAATGAACTGTCCTCATCACACTCAGATCTATAACCACGTCCCTCGTTCCTACAAAGACTTGCCACAGCGTTATGCCGAGACCACGATGGTTTATCGTGATGAACAAACTGGTGAGTTGTCTGGTCTTTCTAGAGTCCGATGTATTACACAAGATGATGCTCACGTTTTTTGTCGCGAATCACAACTAAATGACGAAATGCTGGCTATTTGGGATATTATTGAAACTTTCTACAAGGCCACTGGTTTCCCTAAGTTGGCAGTGAGGTTGTCGCTTCATGATCCAGCTAAGATGGAAAACTATCTCGGTAATGAAGAGGATTGGCAGAAGTGGGAAGATGGCCTGAGGAATTTAGCCAAAAGTAAAGGTGTTGAATATACAGAGGAGCAGGGAGAAGCTGCTTTCTATGGTCCCAAAATTGACTTTATGGCCTACGATTCCATTGGTAGAGAGTGGCAAGTGGCCACCATCCAAGCAGATCGTAACATGCCTAAAAACTTTGACCTCTTCTGTATTAACGAAAAGAGCGAAGAAGAGAGAATTGTTATGGTTCACGCGGCCATCATGGGCTCCATTGAGCGCTTTATGTCAATTTTGATTGAGCACCACTATGGTGCATTCCCAGTTTGGTTGGCTCCTGTTCAGGCTGTTATTTTGCCGATCAATGATTCTCACTTGGCATATGCTGAGGAAATTGGTGCTCAGGCCAAGGAAATGGGGTTGAGAGTTGCCATTGCTGACAGCAATGAGAGTTTATCCAAAAAAATTCGTACCGCTCAAATGGAAAAAGTGCCTTATATGCTAGTGGTAGGCAACAAAGAGGTTGAGGACAAAGTAGTTGCTGTGCGTAAACGTGGCGAAAAAGAGCAATCCATTGTTTCAGCTGAAGAATTTTGGCAAAACTTAAAGCAACAAGTCGATAATAAAAGCTAATTTTAGTCAAGCTTAATTTGTAGCTATATAAAAATCCCCGCCGTTTGACCGGTGGGGATTTTTGGTTGTGGACAGCTAAGAACCGCGTAGGGTTGCAATCGCAGTCTCAGCATCAGGGAAGAAGGTGAGACATTGGTTGATTCCCATCATCTCGAGTTTTTCTTCAACCCTTTCCTCAAGAGAGGAGACAAAGACAACGTTGGGCTTAGGTATCCCTTTGTCGATGGCGATGTTGGTGAGTATTTGGACACCTTCGCTGCTAATGTAGCTTACAAAAGACAGGTCGATGATGAGCTTCTGAGCATTTGTGGTTTCACAAGCCTTAATCAGTTCATCGCGGCCAGTCAATTCAAGCCTTCCGATAATGTTGACGAGGATGATTCCACCCTCTTGTACATCACGATTGACGAGCAACTTACATCTCCTTTTGCTAATTCTTGTCCTTTTTCAGGCAAGAATACTTGATTTAGTCCTATATTATAGCATTTTTCTTTATTGATTTAGGCAACAATCGGATCGGGTGTACCAGCGTAATTTTCGATTAGTATCAAAGGATATAAGTCAATAATTCCCAGTGCCTGAGCAGCTTGTTGTTCATTGGGCCAGATATGGAAAAACCTGTCGAATCCAGTCATCTCAGCTGCTTCAAAAGTGTTTGGTTCTGACAAGACCACTTCATTTTTAATCCCTCTCGCTTCTAATTGCTTTGTTAGAGAGAAAAGCATTCTTAAACAAGTTTGAATAGTATTAGGGTTGCTCTCGACGACAATAACTAATTGATTAATCTGATTGAGAGCTTCGATAATTCTAGCGGTAAATGGTGGTTCGTTAGGTTCTAGACCTTGCCAGCCAATGTTGAGTTTGCCTACATGATCCCGACGAAATAGTTCAAAGTTCGATTTGTTCATTTTTGTATCTTAATATTAAAAAACTCACCCTAAAAGGGTGAGTTTTAAATTTCAAGAATATGAAAAAGTATGATTATTTCTCAATAATAACTTTGACACTTGGACTCATGGTTGCACTCAAGGTAAGTTTGACTACTTTGCCTTGTAAAGCATCGAGTAAAGCTTGAACGTTTTCTGCCAATTTGACAGTTTCCATGCTGACTTTACCAACACCAACGTGCATCAATGGAGCTTTTTTCTCAGTTTTGACACTGACTTTGCCAGCTTCCAATTCTTTTTTCTTACCTTCTGGGTTAGAAGTTAAGGTGCCACTCTTTGGATTTGGCATCAAGCCCTTTGGTCCAAGTAATTTGGCGAATTTGGTCAATTTTGGCATGTCAGCTGCAGTAGCAATTAAGATATCAAAGTTAATGACACCGTTGGTCAATTCTTCAATGAGACTTTCAGAGAAGATAGCTGCTCTAACTGATTTTCCAGTAGAGTGAGGGAAACTCACGTTAGCGGAAATACCAGCTTCTTTGACGATTAAGTGAGCTTCGACAGTACCATCGAATTTGGTATAAGAAAGTTTCTTAACCATTTCTACGGCTTTGTTTAGCTCGTACTTAATAGTTTTATCAACTTGAGAATTTTTAGAAACGTATTTTTTGCTTCTAATTTTCTTGGCAGTTGGTTTTGTTGTTGTTTCTTGTTCTGGATGTTCTGCATCAATGATTTTGATGTTTTCATCGCCAGAAATAGTGACGTTTTTTGTTGTTCCCATATATCTCCTTAGATGATTTCAACTCCCATACTTCGAGCAGCGCCAGCGACAGTTTTCATAGCAGCTTCAACATCAGTAGTGTTGAGGTCTGGCAATTTTTCAGTTGCGATAGCTCTTAATTGATCTTGGGTTAATTTACCAACAGATTTCTTACCAGCTTCAGCGCCGCCTTTTTGTAATTTGAGGGCTTGTCTGATCATGGCAGAGACTGGAGGAAGCTTTAACTCAAAAGTGAATGATCTGTCTTTGTAGACAGTGATTTCAGCAGGGATGACTTGACCTCTTTTGTCAGCGGTTTTGTCATTATATTGCTTGATGAAGTCCATCATGTTGATACCAGCTTGACCAAGAATTGGACCGACTGGTGGCGCGGGGGTAGCGGTACCAGCGGGCAAGTTCAACTTGATGACGTTGATGATTTGTTTTGCCATAAAAACTCCTTAATAATATTTTTGCTTTTAATTGCCTAATTAATTTTTTTGAGGAAAACTTGGGAGAATTTAGTCGAGTTTTGACCAAAATGATCAAATTTGACTGAAAAATAAAATTCTAACGCAAGTTTTTCTCGCTCCCTCAATCTTTGATTTCCCGAGGTTAGGGAACAGGTGATTATAACATCACCTTGGTTATTTGTCTTAAAAAGCTCTTAATGAAGCGCTAAAAGGCTTATTCTGAAACTTTTTGGACTTGTAAGAAGTCGAGCTCCACTGGGGTCTCGCGACCAAAGATAGAGACCAAGACTTCAACCTTACCTTTTTCTTCGTTAATTGATTTGACAGTGCCCAAGAATTCGTTGAATGGACCATCAGTGATTTTGACAGCTTCACCCTCTGAGAACTCAGCTTTGTATTGTGGGGTAGCTTGAGTCATGTACTTCTTAATCGCATCAACTTCATGTTTTGGTAAAGGACGTGGTTTAGTGCCGACACCGACGAAACCAGTGACACCTTGGGTGGTACGAACTGCCAACCATGCATCATCAGTCAACTCCATGTTAACCAGCATGTAGCCTGGGAAGATTTTTTGGTTGATAGTTTTTCTCTTGCCACGTTTGATTTGAATTTTTTCTTGAGTAGGAATTAAACAAGCTAAGATCTTGTCAGTGAGGTGGAGGGTTTGAGCTCTTTGTTTGAGAGTTTCAGCCACTTTGTTCTCATGACCAGAATAGGTATGAACGACAAACCAACGAGCATTTTTGTTTGGTGTATCAGAGATAACCACGACATTGGTAGAGTCGACTTGAACTTCTTGGACTTCTGGAACAATAAGATCTTGATTCATATTTTTAACGGCTAATAAGTTTGGTAATTAGATTATTTAGTACTAAGTCGACTCCGGTTAAATACAAAGCGACAAGTAAACAAACCACTATGACTAAGATGGTCATGTCGATAGTTTGTTTTTTGCTTGGCCAAGTTACTTTTTTGAGTTCACTGGCCACTTCTTTTGTGTAAGTAACGGGATTCCACATGAGATAGGTATTATAACACACTCACTTGATTAAACAGTTGGTGGTGTGACGTTCCTACTTTTTAATCTTTCCAACATTGATCTTGAGTTATTACCAGATGATTCATTATTGGTTGGCAATGTCGTTGGTGGAGTTACCGCTGGTGGTGTAGCCGGTGTGGCTGAAAAAACCTCAGTACTGCTGGTGGTGCTAGTTTGGCTTACTTGTCCCGCTTGGTTTACTTCTACGGTTTGTCCAGTAATTGGTGCAGAAGAAGCTGGTGAAACCACGGTGCTAGATTGAGTCTCGTTCATGCTTCTCATGGTTGAGGGTGGCAAGAAGTCTGGTTTACTTGGCTGAATTGGTGGGGCAGCTGGTGCTGAAGTGGCTGATTGGACAGTTTCTATTCTTGAAGCAACGCTAACAGGTCTTGATTCTGGAATCTTTATTTCCGGTTTTGAAGCAAGGTCAGTGTGTTCTTCCTTTTTCAAAGAGTTAATTTTGCTTTGTAAGTTTTGTTCGTAAACAGAAGCAGGTTTTGAACTTTGGTTAGTTTGACCAACTCTCATACCGCCTGTAGTTGGTGGGGTTGGAGGCCTTCTTCTGTTAGCTCTTTTCAAGATTGAGAGCAAGATTAAGAGAAGAATTAAGCCAAGACCAATACCCATGATAATGATAGGAAATTGAGGGTTGGCTAAGAAGTAATTTCTGACTGTGTCTAAGGCAGTTTTTTCTTCAGCTATGACTTTTTCATCGTTTTCAGAATTAGAAGTGCCAGTGTTAGTCTTGGTGGTTTTGCTGGTATCAATAGAGCCAACAGATCCGGCTGGTTTAGCGCTTGTAGTTGAAGTACTTGTTTCGTTGCCACCTTTAGTGCCACCGTAAACAGAGTTGGAGACTGTTTTACTTGTGGAAGCACTACAGGAGAAACTACCTGGGTTGGTGGCTAGGCGACAAGCACCTTGGTAGCAGCGTAAATTGACATCGCAGTCTGCGTTGGAATTACAACTCTCATTGCAGGATTTAACTAAACTGCTTTTTTGCGCCACTGTTAAGTTGGCACAACTCTTACTCTCTAAGTTTTCTGGGTTGCGACAGCGATTGGATTGACAGATTAAGCCATTGGCACATTCTCTGGTATCAGCGCAATATTCATCGCATCTAAAGCTCAAGCCTTTGTCAGCTGGTGCTGAACAGGTGGTGCTGGTGACATTGGTCACTAAGCGACACTGACCAGAATAGCAGCGCAAATTGACATCACAATCGGAGTTTGATGCACAAGATTCGTTGCAGGTTTGCACTTCATTTCCTCCTAAGTTTGGAGAAGCTGAGGGGCTGGGGCTGACGCGAGGGCTAGAAGTCGGTGAAGCAGAAGGTGAAGGCGACACACTTGGTGAAGCTGATGGACTTGGGCTAATGCTTGGAGAAGCTGAGGGGCTGGGTGAGGCGGTTGCTACAGCACAATATGGTCTGAAAGCACATGGGCCATTTTCACAAGTTCCTGGTTGAATACAGGTAAATCCAGATGGACAAGCGTTGCCATTGTCACAATAAACTGTGCCACTTACATCAAAGTTAGCAGTAGCGATATGTGTTAATTCATCTTTGGGTGGGTTGCTGGCATGAACGGTGGAGATAGAGTTTTCAATATCAAAGTTGAGAGCAATTTCTCCGGCTTTATTTGGTTTTATTGATAATTGGGCAAATGGGGTGCTGGTATTAGTAGAAAAACCTTGACCCAAAGTACTAGGAAGAGTGATGACAGAAACTAAGAAACCATCGGCGGTTGTTTCAACTTCAGAATAGGCGATTTGAAGTGGGATGCCAGATTTCAGTGAAAAAACTGGGCTTTCACTAACCGCATCTGTAACGATATTAAAGGTTAATTGAACACCATCAGTTTGGACGCCATGAGTGTTAATGGAGAAGTTGATAGTGCCAGTTTGGTCAATTTCTAAGCTTGAGGCATTGGTAGTAACTTCAACTTGTCCTTGGGCCACTGAAGCTTGTTGTCGCCAATCTTGAGATTTTTGTAAATCTTCTTGTAGCAATACCATGCCAATCGCACCGCCAACGATCATTAAGATTGAAACCAAAATGGCAAGCTTGGTTAGGGCGTTTTCCCACTTACTTTTGGTTGGCTGTGCAAATTGTGACATATGTTTTTATATAAATTGAATTAAATTAGTTAATGCTGAAGTCGGTTGATAATAAAGTGTAATCCATTAAGTTAATTTTTCCGTCACCATTAATGTCAGCCTGTGGGTAATCAGACGTTTGCATGAATTCTTGTGACAAGATGGTAAAGTCCATAATGTTAACTTTTCCGTCATTGTTGAGGTCGGCAATTTTGCCTGAAGTGGAGATGGCTGCAAAGTAGGTGTAAAAATTCATGCCTGAAACTCCTGGTTGGTCATAGATAACATCGGAAACAAATCCATAGTAGTAGCCAGGCTTAAAAAGAATCATATTTTTGGGTCTAATTAGGATAACTTTATCGCTTTCTTTAGTAATGGTAACTTCAAGTGGAGCAATATTGGCTCTGTTAGTGACTAGACTAACTATATTTGCACTAGATGAGCGGTAAAGAGTGGGGCGAACCTTCATCGTTTTGGCTGCCTCTTTGGAGAAGTATTCAACAATACCATTATCTTGTAATGTGACAGTGTCTGGGAACTCTAGAATTAAGTGAAAAGAAGTTCTGCCAATATTGAGAATATTTTGACTATATGTAGGTAAAATTTGAGGTGGAAAAACTGAGCTTAATGATTGGCCAAACAACGTGCCTTTTAATTTTTGCTCATCTCTATCATAAACTTGAACAGCAATATCACCTTGTTTTTCACCGAAGGTTTGTGCAACTAAGTAGTAGGTGCCTGCTTGAGAAACTGTGAATGGGATTCTGGTATCAGCGCTGGTGATCATTTTTTTGTCGGGACCATAAAGATGGGTACGAACAAAGCTGCCAACATTATTAATAGAAAGTTCAGTTACTAAAGTTTCTAAATTTTTTCCTTGTTGGCCTTCAAATTTAAACAACATAGCATAGCCAATTTCTCCCTCGGGACTTTGGACTTTGGGATGGGTGTTGTTGAGTTGGAAAGTAGTGGGGTAGCGACTAGTAGTGCTAACTTCAACGGGGGTTAGCTCGGCAGGGAGGTTTTCGCCCAATACAATAACACCTTCAACTCGACAATATTTAGCTGGCATTACTTGAGCACAGGCCATACCAGCAGGGCAGTCTGGCATTGGCGGTTGATAGCAGGTTTCATTGCCATTACAGTCACTGTCAGTCTGACAGCTGGAGATAGGGGTTGGAAGAGGACTTGCTGATGGAGCGGGTGAGTTACAAACTAGAATTGGGTTGCAAGGAGCTCTGAAACATTGGACTTGTTGATAGTGACAGCCTTCTGGTGCGGGTGTGGCAGTTGGTTTGGGGGTGTTATATTGACAGGTTGGTGGTTGAGAACAGCCGCACTCACTAATTCCACCATCTACTAAGGTGCCATCGCTACAATAACCTGGCATTGGATCCCAAACTGGACAAATTGGGTTGTTAGTAGCAGGGTCGCGAGGACAAGTACTAGCAACATCAGCACAGTATTTAGCGGGCATAACTTGAATACAAGCCATTCCAGCTGGACAGATTGGCATCGGTGGTTGGTAACAGTATTGGTTGGAACTACAGTCGGAGTTGGTATTACAAGTGACAGCCTGAGCCGATGAAAAGAAAGCTCCCATCTGGAAAAACAAGGCAAACAAAGCAAAACTTACAAGGTGTTTCTTGGACATATTACCATTCTAGAGAAAATCCGGATGACTAGCAAGAGCTCTAATTGACTTAAATATTGAATAAAAAGCAGAAAGCTGTATCGAGGGGAAAATAAAAAACAAAAAGAATGCTAAACAAAAATAATTTAGCAACATAATTTACATCATAAGCAAAGTAGGGTTGAAAATTCAAGAATTGAAATCGCCATTTTGGTTGGTTAAACTGCAACCAATTGAACGGATTTTAGGCACATTAACTCGAGAGTCTAAGGTGAGAGGTGGTTGAATTTCCTCAACACTATTTTCACGGGCCGATGAATTGTTCGCTTGGCGTAAAGCCAAGAGGCGTTCTGCCCACCTGGTTTACCAGGGGATAATTGCACCTCTCACGTTAGGGTCTTGAGTTAAAGCCTTCTTGTTATCATAATTTCCTAGAGAAAAAAAAGAAGTTTTTTGTTATACTCACTTTCTGTTGGTGAACTGTCGCCCAGATAGTTCAGTGGTAGAACGCTTTCTTGGTAAGAAAGAGGTCGAGGGTCCGATTCCCTCTCTGGGCTCTCTGATTGGGTAGGGAAGGTGATTAAGGATAAGCCGAGATAGCTCAGTCGGTAGAGCACCTGCTTTGTAACCAGGAGGTCAAGGGTTCGATCCCCTTTCTCGGCTCAGAAGATTTAAAATTAAAATAAGCCAAGTTACTCAAGTGGCCAACGAGGGCAGACTGTAAATCTGCTGGCAATCGCCTCCGTAGGTTCGAATCCTACACTTGGCACCAGATGGTTTTACCAATTTTGGTTGAATTGGCGCGCCAGATGACATCATTAAATTTATAGTGTAAAATACCAATTCTTATGGCAAAGAAAGCAAAAAAAGGTCCACGTCAGCTCGTTGGTTTAAAATGCTCAGTTTGTGGAGCATTCGGTTACGTGACTGAATACAACAAGAACAACGAACAACTCAAGAAGCAAACTGACAATGAGGGTACTTTCCCTTTGAGTAAGTATTGCAAGAAGTGCAAGACTCACACAGTGCACAAAACCATGAAGAAGCTTAAATAAGCTTATTGGTTTTTGCTAATTTTCTGATGGGCAGCCACAATATTTTCAGCTCCTGAAAGGTAGGGCTTTTTTAAAGTGAGTGCATTATTCATGGCTTTTTCGATCCATGAACTTTCGTTGGTTTCAGCTTGTGACAAAACTTCTAGCTGTTTGTCGATGTTTTCGCTATCAGCTTTTCTAGAAATTCCCAGCTGTTCGAAGGTTTCTCTAATATTTTCTTCCCATTCGCCCCATTCATTCAAAGTTAAAAGGAAACAGCCCGCAGCCGCTGCATCATAGGCCATGTCACCAGAGGGTTTAGTGATGAAGCCATCGGCCCAAGAAAAAGCGTGTTTAACTAAAATTTCGTTGGCATCAACAATTTGGGGGTGATAAATGATGGAGAAGTTGCTGTCTTCTAAAACTGAGCGCTGACTTTTATCAAAGTAAGATTGATTGCCAATTTCAGTGATAATTTCGGTTTTAATACGGTTTTCTTTGGCCAGTTTGCGAGCCATTTCCATGATGTCTAAGTGAGTGCTGGCATAAAGACATAAGTTAATAGGATTGGGCTGTTTTCTTAGTAAGGGTAAAAGTTTGAGTAAGATTTGTCTAATTTCGTGTTTATTGGTGCCCAAGCCCCCAGTGGTGAGCACTAAGTTGATTGGGCCGCGTCGCCAAGCGTGTTTTTTTTCTTTGGCTTTGATGATTCTGGGATCGACTGGGGGGCCAGTAACAATGATTTTATTTGGATCAACCTTTTTGCCCATGACTGCTGCTTTTTCCAAAAATTCGATTTTGGTTTTTTCGTCAAAGACACAATAAAACATTCTTTTTGATTCAGCATTAGTGATGTATTCTTCGCGAACATGAGGATCGGTAACAACTTGAACAATAGTTTTGCCTTGTTTGACTAGAATATTGCCAGCTGCAATATGAAGAGACAAAATTGGTTTTTCAATTTTCTGACTTACGTGAAGCAGTGGTGGGGTAATGCTCGCTAAAATTGGCAGCTTGCTGCGGCCAAATTGGTCAATAAAGTCTTTGAGCATTTTCAAAATGGGGTGGCGAGCAATGGTTTTGCCGATGACTTCAGTCAGTTCGATTTGGCGCCAATGTTCTGGGCTGACATAGTTGGTGGGATCAATAATCCAAGCCTTGTTGTGATCGATGGCCTTGCCCCAGGCGGCAACGGCAATGGCAAGAGCCATTGAATAGTGGGCGCGAGAAAAAACCACATCTTGCATGGTTTCGTTTTCTGGCAAACCATGAAGTCCCTTTAAATCTTCCTGATAGCTGGCAGAAACAGTCACGATTGGGAGCTGACTTTCTTCTAAAAATTGTTTGTCTAATTTGAAGGTTTTTTCCAGTTGGGGATTAAGTGACATGCATCTATTTAAACAGCTTTAGGTGATTAAGGCGAGGGTTTGATGTTATAATCTCGAAGTTGTGGGCTCATGATGTAGTTGGTAGCATGAGGGTCTCCAAAACCCTTCGCCTAGGTTCGAGTCCTAGTGAGCTCGCCAGATTGTCTTGCGGTATTTTCTTTAAAAAATCCCATAATAGTTGACATAACAATAATGTAGGCTTGAAATACCAGCTCGCTTTGCGAAAATGTTCAATCAACCAAAGGAGTAATATCTTGTCTGGTAAGAAGCATCATACGCAACGCACGGAAAATCATGGTTCAGCGCAGAGTAAGGTTAATAAAGCCTGCTCGGCGGCAAAAATCAAAGGCGGAAGGGCAAGGGGTGACTTTGGCAAATATTTTCACGAACTCTATCCAAGAGATGAGCGTGAGTATATGAGCTACGAGCGCATTCTGGAAATTGCCAAAAACTGGTGGTGGTACCACGAATCCAGTTACTAAAGCCCGCTGATTTGTCCGGTATTCAAAATGCCTCCCTTCAAACAGGAGGCATTTTTATAATGAAATCTTTTGCTTTTGAGGTTGAGGCTAAAGTATAGTAAATAAATATGAGTGAAATAAATAAAACAAAAACATTGGATTTACTAAACAAACTTGTTGATCAAGAAATTCATCTTAAGTCATTTAATGGCAAACTCTTTTTATTCTTTGGAGGTGACAACGAGAAATGCTTCGCCAACCTATATGCATTTAAGAACTGGGAAATAAGAGAAGAAAATAATTGCCTATTCAACGATCAAGCAATTGAAAGTAGACTTTTTGAGTCTGTAAAGATGAAAATTGATGGAAAAAAAATAAGGAGCTTTATGATTTCGAATCAGTCCTTTCAGATTTTTTTAGAAGAAGGGTTTGAAATTATTATCTTTAGTTTAGGCGAAAAAAGAGATTGGGAAATTAGATTTAGAGAAACTAACGAATTTCTTACTTCTGAAGTTGGGGGTTTCTTTTTGTCTCAAATACCGTAGTTATATGTATAAACATCTAAATATTATTCAGTTAGTTTTAAACTAAAATCGCCCGCCAAATGAATGGTGGGCGATTTGTGTTTTGGCGGATGGTTATGGAATAGAGCAGTGGTCAACCAGTCCGTACATTTCATACGGAGACCAGTTTTCCAAATCGTCTTCATCCACCCAACCGACATGAGCGACTCCAGCTTCATCGACAAAGCCGACTAAAGCCGCATCACCATAAAACCCTTCGGGCATCACAGCGGCAACGCTGACGGTTACGCCGGCGGGAATAGTTTCATTCCCTAAGATAGAGCCGCAGTGGTTTTTGAGAGAGCTTGCGTGAGGGTCGGGTTGAAAGGTGGTTTTGGTTGCAGTAACCGCAGTTACGCAGCTCGAGCCACATAGTTGGTCAATTCTTTCTTGACCAAATTTTTCCGGCACGCACGCCGCCATTAAAAAGAGCAGGGAAATTACCGCTATTAGTCGACACATGTTCTTATCTCCACTTCACCAGTTTTGGTAGTTTTTCCAGATCAATCTTACTCCTTTTTCAGAGGAAAGTCAATATTATAGGACTTCAGCGCCAATGGTAGTTTCTTCGCCATGACCAGAAAGAACCTTTGTTTCTTTAGGCAAGACAAAAAGTTTTTTAAGAGATAATTTTAGCTCCTCAGGACTAGAGTAGCTAAAATCAGTTCGACCTACGGCTTGTTTGAAAAGAGTATCACCACTGAAGAGTACTTTTTCCTCAAGTGAGTAAAAAGAAACGCTCCCTGGAGTATGGCCAGGCGTAGGGATAATTTCAAAGTTCACTCCCGCTATTTCTATATCTGTTTTTCTAGCCAAATCTTGGTCGGGAATAGGTACAGGATCAACCTCTCTATTCAGCCAATGTTTGGCATTTTTCTGGGCATTTTTAATCAAAAATTGATCTTCACTATTCATAAGTACGGGGGCATTGGGGAAATTTAACTTAACTTCCAGTAATCCAAGACAGTGGTCAAAATGACCATGAGTTAAAACAATTTTCTCTAGTTTTAGTTGATGATGTAGAATTTCTTCGCTTAAAAAATCGCCACTATCAGCAGGATCAATCAGAGTGGCATTTAAAGTTTTTTTATTCCAAACCAGATAAGCATTGGTGGCTAAGTCACCCAAGCAGTAGGATTGAATTATTAGGTTGGACATAGTTGTATAGTATACTGATCTGATATGGAGAAACAACTCATTTTACTTGACTTTGATAAAACACTTTTTGATGTTAGAACTTTTTTTGAAGACCAGCTTTTTCCTGCTTTGGAGAGGGAGTTTAAAATAAATAGAGAAACACTCGAAGATATTTCCAAAGAATATCGAGAAACTTTGAGCAAAAGCACTCAGTTTAATCCGCAAGGTTGGGTAGAGGTAGCCAAAAAACACTTCGAAATCGATGTACAGCTTTATTTCGATATTTTATACACACCAGAATTTTTTTCTGCTTCTGTTTATCCCGAAGTTATCCCAACTTTAACTGAGCTTTCTCATGATCATCTTTTGGGTATTTATTCAGAAGGCGTTGAGGAATGGCAAAGAAAAAAGATTGAATTGTCTGGATTATTTAATTATTTTGATCAAAGTTTAGTGACAATTAAAGAAGATAAGGTTTCGGATCTAGTCATCGATACTATTCCTGTAGGTACGATCGTAGTTGATGACAAAATTGAAGTGATTGCTGCCCTCAAAAGAAGAGAGGGAATTTACCCGGTGTGGATTAACAGAGCAGGTATTCAGGGTATGCCTAATTTGAGAGAAATCAGAGATTTATCACAATTACTAAGAATGGCGGAAAAGATTAGAGCAGAAATCCTGCAATCAGATTGACAACGGGCATAACTAATCTGGAAGCTGGCGATATGCCATTCCAAGGCATGATTAGAGCGATTAAAACTAAGATGCCATATTTTTCCATGAAGTTTTCATATTCTATAGCTTGAGTTGGTGAAATTAGTGACATTAAAATCTTGCTTCCATCAAGAGGGAAGACAGGAATAAGGTTGAATATTGCCAGGACGATGTTAATATAAAAAACCAATCCCAGAGCTTCGGCCAACCACGCAGCTGAAACCAATCCCAATCTTAAAACCAAGGCTAAGGTGGTTGCTATAACTAAGTTGGTAATAGGTCCAGCAATGGCAATTAAGGCAGTATCGCGTCTTGGTTCTTTGAGGTTGTAAGGATCATACTGCACGGGTTTACCCCAACCAAACCGAGTGAAAAAAATCATGGCTACACCAAGTAGTTCTAGGTGGGCGCGTGGATCCAAGGTTAATCTACCTTGGACTCTAGGAGTGGGGTCGCCTAATTTATCAGCGATGAAGGCATGAGCGAATTCGTGAATGGTAATAGAAAGCAAAAGACCAGGGAAAGCGACAAGAAAAATCAGTGGGTCAGAGAGAAGGAGTTGGTACATAGGGGTCATTATAAACACAAATCCCTGATTTGCTAAGAGTCTGATCTAGTGGTAAAATACTCTCCTATGCCAGGATTTTCGTTCAAATACCCAGTGGTTTCACACGTCGGACACAATGTGTCTCACGCTAAAAACCGTACCAAAAGACAATTCAAATACAATCTTCACACTGTGACTGTTTTGGTCGAAGGTGCTAAAAAAAGATTGAGAGTTCCAACTAAAGTTTTGAGACAGCTCAAAAAAGCTGGCTTAACTACTCATTGGCAAAAGCCACAGGAGTAAACTTTAAGCTCTAAAAAGAAAACCGCTCACTAGAGCGGATTTTTTTTGGTTTTTTGTGGTGGAAATCAGAAAAAATCAACCAAGCTATTATTAAGTAACCTGATTTTTGACTTGATTCCACAGCGATCTGGTTTGGCCCTCAATTTGAACTTCATCTAGAATCAATTGATTGTTTTGTAGGTGAGCCTTATGAAGTTTCATTCTTTTTTCACCTTTGGCAGTGGGAACAATGGTCCACAAAGAAGGGAAATCTTTCAAGGCACGAGTAGCTCTTTCCAAATAGCTACCATCTAGGGTTTGTAGGTTTTGAAGAGTCGCAATTTGTTGAAGTTTTGGTGAAATTAACGATAATTCTGCTGACTGACCCAGCATAAGCTTTTTGACTGCTTCCCAAGCTACAAAGCCATCTTCACGTTTGAAGCGACTGGCGTAGGGAAGGTCTGTTTCTGGTTGGGGTTTTGGTTGTAATTGGCTGTTTTTAACTTGTTCGATGACTGCTGGCAAATGTTCGCCACCTAATAAATAAAGCTTTTCGTATAAACTTTCTCTGGTTTCCTGGTTGGAAAGTGCCGCAGTGGCTGTAAACAAAACTCCACCTTGATCGAACTTTTCATTCATTTCGATGATGCTGATACCAGATTCTTTTTCGTTCATCAAGATTGCCCATTCGCCGGGATTTGCACCGCGGTATTTTGGCAAAACACTAAAATGAAGATTGAGAGAAGCAATTTTGGGTTCTGATAAAAGGCTAACTGGCAAGAGTCGACCATAGCCAGCAGTGATTAAAAAATCGGCTTCAAAATCAGGACTAATATCGGCAAAGACCTCAGGCATGGAGGTGGTGACAGGAATTTGGTGTTTGGTGGCCAAAATTTCGACGGGCGATTGCTCGGTTTGGCCTTTGCGATTCACAAAGGCTGGCGTGGTAACT
>JAHDXH010000011.1 GCA_023382875.1 Patescibacteria group bacterium
AAGAAAGACTCACTTTACTCGTCACATATGCCAACCTTCGTTTAGATTCCGCAGAAAAACTCCTTCACAAAAAAGACCAACCTCTCGCTCTTTCCACTTTGACCAAATCACAAAAATATCTTTTAAGAGCAGCTCAAGAAACCATTAACCAACAACCAACTACCACCACAACCACTTTTGTTTATAAAACTCTTCTTTATCACCTCAATCGCCATCAACAATTAAAACCATATCTAACTGATAGTGAAAAAAATGTCGTCGACCAGCTTGATCAAGAGATTAAGGTTTTTGTCGATAGCCTAAAAACTACACTTGGCTTATAATTAAGCCAATGTTAGCTCTATTTTCTTTAGTAAAACAAGCTTACGCCGCAGAAGTTGATTTGGGTGAAAAATTCACTCTTGGTGTTGGTGGAGCACAGGTCAAAGATACCTACAGTAAACCAGCCGATTTAATCAACGTCATCGTCCCCAACCTCATGGTAGTTGGTGGTATTATCATTTTTTTCATGTTCATCATGGCTGCTTTCAAATTTATGGGTGACTCTTCCAAAGGCAAAGAAGAAGCTGCTGGTATTATGAAGACCGCTTTGATTGGCTTTGTTTTAATGTTCGCTGCTTTCTGGATCGTCCAAATCGTAAAAGTTATCACCGGTACAGATATTAATTTGTAATTTCAGATACAAAAAGTGATATACTACACCATATGAGCAGACTTTTAGCAGACACAAGCGACGTTTTTGGCACAATCAACCCACCACAAGGGGTGCAAGAATACAATGATCTAGCTGGCGGCATTGGTCTTCTTATTTTTGTTTCTCGAATTGTTCAATTGATTTTTGTAGTTGGCGGAATTGTCGTTGTTTATAACTTTATCTCTGCAGGCTTTGTTTATCTCACTTCAGAAGGCGACTCCAAAGCCCACGAAAAAGTCAAAAACCAAGTTACTTACAGTGTCATTGGTTTAGTCATGCTTGTCTTATCATTTGGCTTTGCTTCCTTACTTGGAACCTTATTCTTTGGACAACCAGACTTCTTCCTTAACCCAACTATTCAAGGACCAACTCCATGAAACACAATTTAATTGCAGCCACAGCCGAATTTGGAACAGGACTCAGACAGACAAATCCACCTACTCAGGGCCTAGCAGCTTTCGATACCACTGATCCACTTACTTCTACAGAATTACTCTTTTCTCAAATTATTGGCTTTCTCACTTTACTAGGTGGCCTAATTTTTATCGTCATGTTTTTAAATGGCGCTTTTAAGTGGATTGCCGGTGGTGAAGATGCAGGCAAAATTCAAAAGGCTCGAGATTTGATGGTTCAAGCCGTGATTGGCATGATCGTCATGGTCGCTGGCTATGCAATTATTGGCTTAGTTGGCTCAGTAGTTGGCTTTGATATGCTCAACCCAGCTCAAAATGCCAAAACTATCTTTGGATTATAAAAAATTATGTTAATCAACTTTTTAGTTACCAAAGCTCAAGCAGCCATCACCAACCCAGCAGTTGGTCAACTCGGTGAAGATGCAGCTGCCGCAGCTGATGGCACTCTTTTCACTAGCTATTTCTTAAGAATTTGGAACGCCATCTTTATGATTGGTGGCCTGATGGTTTTGATTAACTTCATTTGGGGAGCAGTTACTTGGATCATGGGCGGCAGCGACTCAGCCAAAGTCCAGAAAGCTCGCGACCGCATGGTTCAATCAGTTATCGGTTTAATTATTCTTGTTTCATCTTTCGCCCTGATTGGCTTTATCAATATGCTCTTCTTTGGTGAAGACTTTAATATTCTTAATCTCCAATTTGGACCATAATTATGATGAGCTTTATTTACGCGACTGCCATTAATTTTCAAGACACAGCCAATAATAGCAACCTCGCTGGTTCAGAAACCACCTTTGCTGAATGGTTAGCTAGAATTTTTGGTGGAATCCTTGGAGTTTCTGCGCTATTGGTTTTGATTTATTTGATCTGGGGAGCAATTAGTTGGATTACTTCCAACGGTGATTCAGGCAAAGTTCAAAAAGCTCGCGACCAAATGACTCAAGCCATTATTGGACTAATTGTTTTGGCTGCTTCAACTGCCATTTTCATGTTAGTCCAAAACGCCCTAGGAATTGAAATACTCAATATTACTGGCGGCACAACTAGCTCAGAAACTAGAACTACCACCGGTGGTAGTTCAGCAAGAAGCTCATGGGGCAGAACAAGACCTAACGGCACTCTATCAGAATAAAAATTAATTCAGCTTGTCAAGAAAATTGCCAATCTGATACAATAACAACAGAAAAAAGCTTTTTAGCTATATAAAAATAAGGAGAAACATGCAGAAAAGACTTCAAAAGCTCGCTATCGCTTCATCTAGCGCCCTAGCTGCTTTCCCATTATTAGCTACCTCAGTCTCAGCTGTCACTGACATTGCCGCTCCAAGTGGCTTCTTCACTGACATTGGTGTTTTGATCAACAAAGCTCTCCAATTTGTCTTAGTGATTGCTGCCTTGCTCGTTTTCCTTTACTTAATCTGGGGTGGTATTGAGTGGATCACTTCTGGTGGTGACAAAGGCAAGACCGAATCAGCACGTAACAAAATTACTGCTGCCGTGATTGGTTTGATCGTCGTCGCTGCTTCATTCGCTATCCTCCAATTAGCTTTAACCTTCTTGGGCGTTGGCAACATCAACGAAGTTATCGACACCATCGGTGGCTAATCTTTAAAAAAGAATTTGAGAAACCCGGACCTAGTGTCCGGGTTTTTTGTTGGATAACTTATTAGTGCACAAGGACTAATGCTCCCGTTTTCCCAGATATAAGGTATAATTCGTTATCATGAAAGTGATCAGTTCAAAAAATACTTGGTATCTTATTTTTGGAATTTTATTTATCGTCATTGTGACTGCTATTGCTTTTAGTTTGATTTTCAAAAGAACTGAAGAAAAAATTGCTGGCAATAATGGACAGCAAACTCAAACAACTAAACGCAATACTTTAGTTGGTCAAACTTCCACCAAGTCAGACATCACTTATATTCGCGTTTCACCAAGTCCAATCGCTTCTCCCTCACCACGTACATCCAACAAGCCTTTATTCACCCTTTTCAACTCAACCAGCCCGACTCCAACGCCCAAAGCTAGTCCAACCATCGCCCCATCAC
The DNA here is from genome assembly GCA_023382875.1 of Patescibacteria group bacterium. Classification (GTDB taxonomy): domain Bacteria; phylum Patescibacteriota; class Microgenomatia; order UBA1400; family PJMF01; genus JAHDXH01. The sequence continues at coordinate 3,155 of JAHDXH010000011.1, forward strand.
CTACTCCTACATTGGCAGAGCTGAGTCCGGAACTTGCCACCATTTCTGCCACCACCAAAGGTGGGCAATTAACAGTCATCACTGACCAAGATGGCACAACTTACTTGAGCACTCAAAAAGCAGATGGCTCAACCGACAGCGCCAAAACTCGAGGTGGCTTCCAAAAAATCGGTGGCCCCACCACCCTCATCAGACCACCCAAAGGCTTTGCCACCGACATTGGCATCTACATCAATCAAATGCTCAAAGTTATCTTAATGATTTCCGCTTTACTCGTTTTCACTCAACTAATCTGGGGTGGATTAGAGTGGATTACTTCTGGCGGTGACAAGAAAAAAGTTGACGATGCTCGTAACAAAATCATGGCTGCGGTCATTGGTCTAATCATCGTTGCCTCTTCTTTTGCCATTCTTCAATTAGCACTTAACTTCATTGGCTACAGCTCGATTAATGAGTTGTTGAAAATGCTATAATTTTTATCATGAAAAGATTTGATCAGAAGCTCTCTCTCGGTTTAGCCACATTTCTCACCTCTTTCAAAGTTTTTGCTACCTACGCTTTTGCCCAACCCGCAGCATGGAGTGGTAGTTGCACAGGCTCTGGCTCTGGATTATCTGGCGCAGAAGATGTAGCTACTATCCAAGGACTTGGCTGCTTGATTGCCAACGTTTTATCGGTTGCCGTGACCATGATTGGCTTATTGGCTTTTGTCATGTTTATTGCCGCTTCTTTCCGCTATTTGGTAGCTGGGGGTAACTCCAAAAATGTTGAATTAGCTAAAGGCACTATGACCTATGCTATTGCAGGTATAGTCGTGGCCCTATCGGCTTTTATAATTTTGAACTTAATTACACAATTTACTGGTGTTGATGTTTCTAGATTTGTTATTCCTGAAGCCACCACTACTCCATAAGAGTTGGAATAACAAAATAGCCTCACACCAGCAGGGAAAAGTAAGTTAAAATATAAGTATGAAACTGCGAGTATTACTACTAGCATTTGTTTTGGCTTCAGGCCTTTTCTTTTCATCCTTTTCCGTCAAACCTACCTACGCTATTACTGAGTCAAAATCAGTATTTGATATTGGCGCGATAATTAAAGAGGTTGGAGACCTCATTTCCGGTGTTAAGAGAGAGAAAGAAGAAAATAAAGACATCAACAAAATGTCCGTTGATAAAGTTTCGGGAGACAACTTTGCTTCTTGGATATTACTTCAATTAACAGGCAGTGAAACAATTAAAATATCAGGTGCTATTCCCACTACTGGAAAAGCCATTTCTGATGTTTATAAAAATGCTCCTGCCAGTGGCCAAACCTACGTTGCCGATTTACTCCATAATATGAAAATTGGCCCAGCCCAACCAGCCTACGCTCAAGTAGGTGGTCTTGGTTTTGCCGCACTGGAGCCAATCTTAGGAGCCTGGAAGCAATTCAGAAATATTGCCTACATGTTCTTTATCATCATTACTTTGGTGATTGGTTTTATGATCATGATGAGACAAAAGGTGGGTGGCCAAGCCGCTGTCACCGCTCAACAAGCTATTCCCAATGTGGTTATCGCTTTAATTGGCGTTACTTTTTCTTACGCCGTAGCTGGTTTCATGATCGACTTGATGTATGTTTTTATGTACCTGATGGCTGGGTTATTTAGTGATACCGTCAACTCTGACGCTATTACCAAGAATATTCTTGAGCTTGGTTTTAGTCTTTTTGTTGACCAAAATGTCTTCGGTACCTCATATGAAGCAGTTGGCTCATTTACTGAAAATGCTCTTACTGGTAGTGGTGTAGAGGGAATTGCTAAAGTTGTTACTGGCTTAAGTTTTGCTATCATTATCGCCTTTGCTTACCTTTTCGCTATCATTTCACTATATTTCGAATTACTTAAAACTTATGTCTCTATCATTATCAACATCGTTCTTTCACCACTACTATTAATGCTTGGTGCCTTACCAGGTCGCAATGACGTTTTTCAAGATTGGGTCAAGAGTTTGCTCGGTAACCTAGTCGCTTATCCAGTGGTTTTACTTTTAATCATTATTCATAAACTTTTAACTAGCGGTACTGCCGCTGATGGTGGATTCTTACCACCTTATTTAATGGGCCGTGGCAATGGCGGCGCTATTACCACCTTAGTCGGCTTGGGCGTTATGTTAATTGCCAAAGACTTGGTAGTACAAGCCAAAAAGTCAGTCAATCCAAAAGGCTCTGGCATCTTCGAACAATTTGGCTCTGCTCTTTCACAAGCTGTCTCCAAAGGTTGGAAAGGTGGAGAGCTTATTCCTGGAGTTGGTCTTACGGATACGAATAAGTTGCCGTTTGGAGTTGGTAAGTATGTTGGTAGTGGAAAAGGTGTTCTCCAAAGTGCTGCTCCTATGGCTGCTGGACTTGGTGGTGCAGCAGTTGGTGCTGCTGAACAAGGCAGAGACCTCTATAGATGGGCACAATATAGAAGACAAGGTAGAGCTTATGATCTTAGCATGCAAGGCTTAGGCAGAGGACCACAGGCATTCAAAGCTGTTGATAAAAAGATTGGGCCAGGAAAAGAAGCTTCCAAGAAATAGTTTTCAAAATTTGAGGTGACAAATTTATTAAAATTTGGCCTAATTTTTCGTTCGGAAAAAGTCCCCCCTCCCAAAAAAACAATATAAAATTAGATTAGAAAAAAGAGGAATCTTATTTCTTTTCGTCAGCTACAGATTTTTGTTCAGCAGCAGGTGTACCAATGATGACTTGCCAGATGCCTTTTTGGAAGTTTGGAATAGCACCTTCGTTGACGTAATCATACCAAACATTGCTAAATGCATCTGATCCATTATGCATAAGGTTATCAAGTGCCAAGACACCTTTAGCTTCAAATGCGGAGCCGACTGGGCCTCTAACTCTTTGAACACTATTGTCTCTGTCGATTTGTGGACCTCTTATCTGACCTATAATTCTTCCAGTAAGCGGTCTTGCTTTGGGACCGATTGATACCAATCTATGTTCATCAATTTCTGGCAAACGAGATAAGATCCAATCACGAATATCCAGCTCTCTTTTTGCTGAAGCAGCTTCATGACTTTCGCCAAGTGCAACACCAGCGAATCTTGGATCAGAAACTTGCTTACTCATTCCAGCAACTTTAACAGCTTGACCATGCTCATATTCTGGAGCAGCAACCAAGTCTTTTTCGTTTTTAATCCAAGCAGGAACATTTGTCAAAATAAGATTGTAAGATTCTGATGCAAACTTTTGACGGATTTCATGAGTAAGAAGTGCTCTGCCGTCTGGAGTATCATCACAAAGTTTATAAACGCGGTACATTCTATCGACAAACATTAAAATATATTGAGCAACATGTCTCCAATTAACCCAAGCTTCATTTGATTTGAGCGGAGAAACTTTGTTTTGAATCAAAGTAACCAAATCTTTAAGCATCGCTTCTCTCAAATGGTGAGGATCTTGTGATTTTATTTTTTCTTTATCAGATACTCCACCTGGAACGATCAAAGCTGCTGTAACAAACTCATCCATAGCATTAAGACCAGCTATGAAGGCTTCGAATTTAGCTGGGTATTTGTCACCACGCTTAGGAACAAGATTTCCTTCAGCATCCCTCTTTTTCACAACATTGCCAGCTCTATCAAGCTTAACTCCCAATTTAATTGGCTCATTTTTATCATTTAATTCTCTAACCAATCTGCCATCGGCTAATCTAATCATCTTATACTCATATTCATCTTCATATTGCACATTACCATCTTTATCAAAAACCCAACCACCCATGGTTCTTTTTTGATGTGCACGGACTATAAAGGAATATAAATCGGGATATGCCGTTTCTAGTGGGAAACGAACATCAGACAAACTCTCATTATCTTGTAACAAACCTAAATTAACTCTTTCTTGACGAATCTTCATAACTCTACTCAAAACAGATTCTGTTTGTAAAATAGAAGTTATAATTACGCTTTGCTTTGGATTGAAATAAGGCGTACCATCTTTGAGTTTTGCTGGCCAAGAAACTTCAAACCCTTCAGTTAAAGGATGCGGTACTGCTCCCTTATAACACTGATAATTTGCAAGAGCAAAGCGACTACATTTAACCATCCACTCTTTATTATCATTCATCGCACCACCAGGTGTTGATCCACGAGCCAAATCATTTAAGAATAGGTGTTGTCTTACACCAGTTGCAGTTCCATATAGCTCAATATACTTAACTAAGTTACTTGTTTCGATGTCTTGGTCACCAAGCTCATCAAAATCCGAGCTAGAAAAAGTAAATTTAGCATTATCAATATCCCAACGCCCTCTTTTATCCGTTGGCTTTTTATGCTGGTTTATAGTTACTTCATATCTTCCATTTCCATGTGATGTAGCCTGACGTAAGCGTTTAATTTCATCAGCAATCGCTTTCTTTAATCTGTCAGAATGAGCAACTGGATATCCATCATTCCAAGAACCTAATTCTTTCTCTACCTCTCTAATCATCTCTGGTAACTTCCACATCAGATATGTGAAGACGTTGGAGTGTTTATAGCTTCCTGGACCTTTTTCTTTACCGTCGCTAAGGAAGAAATCAAACATATCAACACCAGTGCCAAAGTTGTCAGTATCTGCTTTTTCCATCTGCAATAAATGCGACCAATCAGAAACCAAACTCTTAGGCGAGCCGTGTTTAATAGCAAATTCTGCGATATATGATAAGAATAGAAGCTCTAAACCTTTGTCTCTCAATTTCTGAGCCAGTTCATATCTATGAAGCACTACTGAATCATTTTCATATCGAGCCGGCTTCTTTCCCCATTCTTTAATATTAGCGCTTCTAGCTTTTTGAGCATCAATCTTACTAGGATTGAAATCCTTTAGAGCATCCCACATTGCCAAAAATTCTTCACCAAACTTAGAACTACCCTGAGCTGAACCGGAATCCAAGAAGTCATTCATGATTGAATTAGCAGTTCTAACTAAGTAACGATAAGCAGCGTCATCTCCATTTTGTTCTACAGCTTTTTCAAATTGCTCTAGAAGGTAATTTCTAAATTGTGTTCTGTTGTAATGCTCAGGATATGGATCTGGCTCATATTCACCGGTGTTTCGAGGAGCTAGGTTTGGATTGACTGGAGTTCCAGTGCCAGCATTATTAGGAGCAGGAGCATTCGTTCTGACAGGTGGTGCTAAAATCGCTTTAGCTTTATTAATAACTCCATTCAAAAAATTCTTTAATTTTGTTTGGTCAACTCTACCCAAGCCTCCCAGCATTAATCTCAATCTAATTACGAATTTAATAATGTCAGTTTTAGGAGTTTTAGACAAAGATTCTTCAATCAAATCTTTTATTGCGTCTAGTTCATCTGGAGTTGCCGCATCATAGCCAACCAAGTAACCGTGTAATTCTAAAAATGGCTCTAATTCTTCACGAACTTTTTCAGGCAAACTGGCAATTTCTTCTGGAGTCAAAGCTTCATAATTTACTGTAGGAACAACTCTTTCATTAGCTGTTTCTGGATCAGAAGCGATGTCCCTAATAATATGAGTAGCGTTTGCAGCGATCACGCCCTCTGTGTCTAGAATTGGATAAATTTCAATTAAAAATTCTTTAATCGCATTAGCAATTTCTTGCTTTGCAGCTGTATTACCTTCGTCCCATGCCCTTTTAAATTCAGGATTTCCACCACCTGCAACTCCGTATAAAGCGTTAATGATACGACGACCAAAGTTTTTTCTAGCACCTTCGGCCAATAACTTTCTTTCAGCCTCGTCGGGCTCCTCTTCAATGTCCAACAAGTCATCCTCTAGGCCACGAAGTGCCTCTTGGTATTTCTCCTGCGCTAGTTGCTTAACTCGCTCTTTTTCGATCATAACTCAACACTATTTAACCCTGGCGCAGCATCACCGGCACCATCTTCTGTGGTAGCACGATCATCGCCATTTTTAAGGTAATCTACTAACCAATTTAAACGTTCATCTCTAGTCTCATCTAAATCTTCTTTTTCTGGAATAACTTTCTCCATTTTTTTCATTAACTCTGAAAACTCGACTCCAAAACCATCTTTAAACAACTCGTCACCTGCAACAGCAATTCTAGCCTGCAAATATTCTTGTTGATCTTGAGCTAAAGGCGTTTCTTCATCATTAACAATAGCATCAGCCATATATAAACTATCCAAAGCGAAAGCTAATTGATTAATATCATCAGTGTTTAATTCTTGAGTAGCCTTTTTCTCAACTAATTGTTTGATTTTTTTAGTAATCTCGCCAATAGACTTATCTTGAATCTCATATAATTGCTTAGCTCTTTGCTCAGTTGGACTCAAAGTTGGCTCAGTTTCGTTGTTAGCATTAGCTTCTTCTGTAGCCTCAGCTACAACCTCATCACGACCACCAGCATTTCTTCTAACCCAATCAAAACCTCCAGTAAAAACACCTGTAATTCTTCTAAAGAGTCTAGACATACGACCCGATGGTTGATTTTCCTTCTCAGCATCTTCCACAGGTGCGGGACTTTCGGCTTCCCCGCTTTCATTTCCGGCACCAGTTTCAGACTCTTCTGTTTCATCTGCAGCTGAAGCCCCATCTTCAATCGGTTCTTCTGAAGCTACTATTTTTTTAGCTTCTTCAATTCTTGATGCTACGTTCTTTTTATCCCATCTTTCTTGATACTTTTGCTTTGTATCTTCGTTTTTAACTTCACCAATAATTAATTCAGCTTCCATTGATACGGTTTCTAATAATGCAACAACTCTATTTATTTCAGCTGCACCTTTTACCCTATCAGTATTAAATAAGTTTAAAGCTTCATCTAAGTTGGTCAATAATCCGCTTGTTTCAAGTGACTTTTTTCTGAAAGCTGCCTCAGCAGGATCAGATTCAGCTTCAGGTGCGCTGGTCATTTCAACAGTAGGCTCATTAATAGCTTCTGCAGTTGCTGCCTTATTCCTCAAGTCGTTCAATTCTTTGGTTACCACTTGAATAGTGTCAATTAAGCCCATCATCAACCTATTATCAGTATCAACATTATTTCTCTTAAGTTCTTCGGAAATTTTAACTAACTCAGCATCAATTCTCTTACGGTCACTATGGGCGGAGTTAAGTTCACTTTGGGCTTTTTTAAGATTATTATATTCAACAACCAACCTCACCATATCGGATACAGAGAGTTCAACTTTTGGGGCAACTTCTGCTTTTTGTTCTGATCTCGTTCCAGAATTTAAAGCATCTAAGTGTGATTGAATTTTATCAATTTCCGACTGAACTCTTTGGCGCTCACTGGCTCTATAGGTAGGAATAGCATCTCTTTCAGCTTCCAAGTTTTTTAATTCAAACTGAAGTGATGCAGCTTGTTCTTCTTTTGATCGAGTGTTTGTTTCTACCATATTAATTGGCTTAGTATATACCTCGTAATTTTACCAAATTTTCCCTCCGAAAACTAGCAACTCTGCCAGATATCAAAGGCGTAGTTTATACAAAAGCCCCCGCGATTAGCGGGGGCTTAAATTTCTTATTTAGTCAATTCTAATCTTTCGATTAGTTTTTTGTATCTTTCTTCACTCTTCTTCTCTAAGAAGTTCAAAAGTCTTCTTCTTTTAGCTACTTGTTTGAGCAAACCTCTTCTAGAGTGGTTGTCTTTTTTGTGAGCTTGAAGATGACCGGTCAATTCTTGAATAGAAGCGGTCAAAATTGCAATTTGCACCTCTGGTGAACCAGTGTCACCCTCAAAGAGTTGAAAGTCTTTAATAATTTGTTGTTTTTGGTCCTTAGTCATGGCCATAGTGATCTTTCTTGCCTTTAGTCCGCTCGTCAAACAACTAACCAGCGAATAAAGTAGGCATATTTAATAAGTATGGGTATTATACCACGCCTGGTATTTACTCCTCTTCCTCATAGGCAACTAACACGTCGCCAACTTGAAAATCTTGCTTTTTGTTTTTGAAAGTTAAAGCGAATTCACTCTTAGCTTTAACCTCATTAATTTCATCTTTGCCATGCATCATGGAAGCAATTTGTGGATTAGCAATAATTTGTTCACCGCGCTTCAAGTGCAACTTATCACTCTTTTTAAGTTCCCCAGTTTTGACACGACAACCGGCAATTTTCATGCCTTTCATGTCAAAAATTTGCAAAATTTCAATTTCACCAAGAACTTTTTCATCAATAGTTGGCTCAATGAGCTTCAAAATTTGCTTTTGAATATCTTCAATCAACTCATAAATCACTTCATATGCTTTAAGTTTAACGCCACTGTCTTTAGCCAATTGCTTCAAACGACCAGGAATTCTGATCTTAAAAGCAATAATTTTGGCACCTGCTGTTTTGGCCAATTCAATATCACTCTCTGTAACCTGACCAACACCTTTAGCCAATACATTCACGCTGTCAGAATCAAGATTTTGTTCAATGACTTCTAATGTTCCTTCAACGTCCGCCTTAACAATCAAGTTCAATTTTTCTTTATCGCCAAAAGCTGCATCAAAATCTAAGTTTGCAAATGGATCTAATTCCTTTGGTAACTCTGGAGCAACAGGAGCGACGTCAGGGTATTCTCGATTGGCTTCTTTCAAAATAGAGCCAACAGCTGGAACTTCCTTAAGTCCAACAATTTCTGCTGGTGAACCTGGTTTAACATCGTTAAGCTGTTTACCATTTTCATCAGTTAAAGATTTGACTCTACCATCAGTGCCATCACCAAAAATATCTTGTCTTACTGACAAAGTTCCTTGTTGGACAATAACGCTAGCCAGACTACCACGATGTGGGTCTTTGGTTGATTCGATGACGACAGCCTGCAATGGAGCTTCTGGATCAGCCTTATAATCAGCCAACTCAGCCATGACCGTCAAAGTTTCAAGAAGTTTATCAACTCCCTGGCCTGTTTTTGCTGATAGTTCAATCGCCTCGATATCACCGCCAAAATCATTAACTAAAATTCCATGCTCTGCCAATTGGCCTTTCACCATATCAGGATAAAAACCTGGCAAATCAGCTTTATTAATCGCCACTATCACCTGGGCTTTGGAATTTTTAATATGGCGAATAGACTCAATGGTTTGTGGCTTAACACCATCATTCAAAGCCACCACCAAAACAATAATGTCAGTAATATGAGAACCACGCTCACGCATCTTTGAAAAAGCAGCGTGACCTGGTGTATCAATGAAAGTCAAAGGCTTACCTTTGTATTGGATTTGATAGGCACCAATATGTTGGGTAATACCACCGGACTCACGAGCAGCTACACTTGTTTTGCGGATATAGTCCAACAAGGTAGTTTTACCATGGTCGACATGGCCCATAATCGTGATAACTGGTGGTCTGGTTTGTAGTGCCATATTGATTCCAATCTTTCTACTTACTCAAGTACGTTATTATTCAGTTTTTGCTTCTCTTTCAGCATACACCCTTGGCTCTTGAGCAGCTAATTCTGCTTCAAAAGCTTCGACTCTCTTATTCAAGAATTCTTTTTGTTCTTCAGCAATGTCTTCAAATGCTTGCCATTTGGCTTTGAATCTTGATAAGTCGCCAAGAGTAGTTAACTTAAATTGAACCAGTTTTTCTCTGGTTTCAGCAGTCAAACCCTCAAAAGTATCAATTTCGTATTCTTCTTGGCCAGTCACTTCTGATTTAACATCGCCGCTTGCAGATTTAACAGTGATCATGAAACCGGTTAACTTAGAAGCTAAGCGGACGTTTTGACCACCTTTACCAATGGCTAATGACAATTGATCATCGGGAGCAATAACTACCACTTTTTTACTGTTTTTATCGATTTCAATTTTCAAGCCTTCAGCAGGAGCCAAAGCAGCTTGCATGTAAAGTCTTGCGTCATCGGTGTAAGGAATGATGTCAATTTTTTCATTGTTCAATTCGTTAATAACTTCTTGAACACGAACACCTCTTTGGCCAACGCATGAACCAACTGGATCAACACCATCTTGAGCAGCTTTAACTGCTAACTTGGTACGAACACCAGCTTCGCGGGCAATAGCAACAATTTCTACAGCGCCAGAAGCAACTTCTGGAACTTCACGTTCAAAAAGTTTACTTACCAAAGCTTTGTCAGCTCTGGAAACAATAATTCTTTTGCCTTTGTGGGTTTCACGAATATCTTTAATCAAAACAGCGAGACGCATGTTCATTTTGTAGAACTCACCTCTCATTTGTTCTTCTGGTGGCATGTAGCCTTGGCCACGACCAATATCAACGACCACCATGCGACCATCCATACGCAAAACTTGACCCATCAACAAAGTACCAACACGATCTTGGTAGTCATTCAAAATTTGCTCTTTTTCTGATTCACGGATTTTTTGCAAAATAACTTGCTTAGCAGTTTGAGCAGCAATACGACCAAAACCAGCTGGAGTAACGTTTTCACTGGATTTTTCATCCCATTCCAAAACTTCCAAGGTTTCTTCGTCTCTCTTCAAGACTTTGGCTTTGAAGATTTGACTTTCGCCAGTCATTTCATTCAAGGTAGCGTAGTAGTGGAAATCTTCTTCCAAATCGCCCATCTGTTTCTTGTAAGCAGAAACTAAAGCTTGCTTGATAGCAGTGTGAATAGATTCAACAGGAATATTGCGCTCACTGGCAATTTGAGCGATAGCAGCGGCAAATTCTGTACGAGCAACATTGGTATTAGACATAATGTTATTTTTAGCCAAAGTGGTTTTTTTGGCCTTAATTAATTAAAATTTTAATAAAAAAGGACGATCTTCATCGCCCCTTGTCAACTTTACACTCAAAGTGAATTATACCAGATAAAACTTAGTTTTCCAAGCTCTCGAGCTCTTTAAGAAGCTTCTTTTGCTGATTAGATAATTTTTCTGGCACCTCAACAATCATGCGCACATATAAATCACCACGACCTTTGCCCCTCAACATCGTCACACCCTCTCCTCGTAATCTCATCAAGGTGTGAGACTGAGTTCCTGGTCGAACTTTGATTTTGATTGGTTTATCTAAAGTGGGCACTATGATGTCTCCGCCTAGAGCTGCAGTCGCAAAACTAATTTTTTTATCAACAAAAATATCGTAACCCTCACGCTTAAATTCTGGATGAGGCTCAACTTCAAAAATAATATCAAAATCGTCAAATCTTAATCTGGTACCAGTGTTAGCTCCGGCAGGGATTTTAATCTTACGTTTTTTGCCTTCAACTTCTACAGTTTGTTCTCCACCCTTGGCAGCATCCATAAAGTCAACCGATAAGCGATATTGAGATCGTCTTTGTGCTTGGCCAAAACCACCGCCAAAAAATTGATTGAAAATATCGAAAGCATCATCAAACCCACCATCAGCAAATGGATTTCCTCCACCACTAGTGTAAGACCAAGTAAATGGACCTTGTTGCCCACCAAAACCGCCAGCAAAAGGGTTGCCGCCACCAGCCCCGCCATTTACACCCGCATGACCAAATTGGTCATAAGCAGATTTTTTCTGATCATCAGATAAAACAGAATAAGCTTCGTTGATTTCTTTGAACTTGCTTTCGGCATCAGCGGCTTTATTTTTATCTGGATGGTACTTCAAAGCCATCTTACGATAAGCAGACTTAATTTCAGCTTTCGATGCGCCTTTTTTAAGTCCGAGGATCTCGTAGTAATCTTTGTTGGTTGCCATAGAGGGATAATTTTACCAGAGCAAATGAGCTTTGTTAAGCAGTCAAAAACAAGGAGTGCTAAGGATATTTATCTAGCAAGACAAACTGCTTGCTTATCAAGCAAAGTATCGTAAATAACTTTAGCTATTTCTTGGTGTCCCAACTCATTGGGATGGTCATCTATAAAAATATTTTTGCCTTTAATACTTTTGGGGATTTTTATAAAATATTGTTTATCCTGATACTTTTTCATCCAATCATTAACTATTTCTTTATAATCAAAGTCTAAATCTTCATAATAGAAGAACCAAACTGGACGATTTTCGGTCAGTGCAAATAATTCCTGCCAATACCCCTCTAAAATCTCTTTTCTCTCAGGAAGGGAATAATCTTTTGAAACTTTTTCAGCCGCCTCATCCCAACATTTTCTAACTTTTAAAAAATTTGCTTCCGCAAGATCCTTCATATTTTCTTGAGCAGACGATGTAGAGATTTCAACTAAATCAGAATGACTAAGGCACTCATCAACATAAGGCAAAGCTTTCTGAATAAAACGAATAAAGCCAGAACCGCTTTCAAAGTAAATAATCATATCTGGGTTGTACTTCTGACCGATTCTTTTATATCTTCTGACAATTTCTTGCACGTCAAATCCAGGCATACCCAAATTAATCACCTCTATTTTTTTTGTTTGACAAGTGAACCCCGATTCGTTCAACTTTTTCTCCAAAAGCTCAGTCCAGTTTTTATTAGTATTTACGTACTGACCAAAAGTAAATGATTCGCCCAATGTAATAATCCTAAAAGTATCATGTCCTTTTTCCACAGGATAATCGTAACTATCGTTTAATCCATCGGCATTAATACTATAAGCAACTTCTTTTTCAAGCCAATATGGCTTATCAACTGCTTCACTATTGGGCTTGTATTCCCAATAATGTTTTAGCTCAGAATCAATATTTTTTATTACCTTCTCCTTATCTATTTGAACTATCTTACTCAAAGCTTCTTTTTCAGCTTGTTGCTTTTTATAGTGCATTACTTTGCCATAAACAAAAAAACCCACTCCGATTTCTAAAATCAAAAGCAAAAACCAAGCAACCACAACTTTTTTAAACATGCGGATATTTTCTCATTAACTTACCAAAAACCACATATGAAAACAAAAAAGGACGGTTTTGAAGCCGTCCTTTTTTTGTCTAATGACTATGTCAGATGTTCAATTGCTGCCAGCAGGTCGAAGGGACTTGCTGGTTTGGCAACGAACGCGCCGTGTTGTTTCCAGAATGATTGCGGTTGATAGTTGCCGCCCGAAAAACCAATAATCTTGGTCTCTGGGTGCAATTCAGCAATTTTACTGGTTACTTCACGTCCGTCATCTCCGGTGACGATGCCTTTGATTAGGTTGCCATCTACCACTGCGATGTCCCACTGGGCTTCTGCCAAAAGCAGTGCCTCAGATAGACTCATGGCGATAGTGACACTCATGCCCTCAAGTTCAAACACTTCTGCTAAACCTTCGGCAAGGTCTTTGTCATCGTCAACAACAAGAATTCTGGCGTTCATCGGTCGTATCTCCACTTAAACTTGGTCAAAAACTACAGGCATAATTATAACACTATAGGACACTCTTGTCAAGATGGGGACACTAAAAATACAAAATCTGAGCATCAAAACACTTAGTAGCAAAAAAGCAGACGGCTTTCGCCGTCTGCCCTCACCTAAAAGTTCTTAGGCTTTATTCTTCCACTACTTCACCTTCTTGAGCTCCTGATTTGTCAGTTTTTTTATCTGACTTTTCATCGGCTGCAGCGCTACCGGCCTGTCCAGCCTGCCCTTGTTGAGCAGCGTTCATTGCCTGAGCAATGACTTGAGCGCTATTTAAGGTTTCCTCAGTGGCTTTCTTAAGATCTTCAGCAGAAGAGTCGTCTTTGTCAGCTAACTCTTTGAGTTTTTTGACATTTTCTTCAATTTTAGATTTATCTTCAGCCTTTAATTTATCGCCATATTCACCAAGTTGTTTTTCCATCTCAAAAGCTACAGAGTGGGCTTGATTTCTAGCTTCGGCAGTTTCTTTCTTCTGCTTATCTTCCTCGGCATGTTTCTCTGCATCTGCTTTCATCTTTTCCACTTCTTCATCAGAGAGATTGGTGGAATTAGCGATGGTGATTTTTTGCTCTTTATTAGTATTTTTGTCCTTAGCAGTGACGTGAAGAATACCATTAGAGTCGATATCAAAGGTCACTTCAATTTGGGGAACCCCACGAGGTGCTGGTGGAATACCATCTAAGATAAATCGGCCGAGGCTCTTGTTGTCTGCAGCCATTTCTCTTTCACCCTGCAAGACATTGATTTCAACTTGAGTTTGATTGTTAGCTGCAGTTGAGAAAATCTGAGATTTACTAGTTGGAACGGTGGTATTTCTGTCAATTAATGCGGTGCGCACTCCACCCAAAGTTTCAAGACCAAGAGTCAAAGGAGTAACGTCCAACAAAACGACATCGGTCACATCGCCACCAATCACACCAGCTTGAACAGCGGCACCAATAGCGACTACTTCATCTGGGTTAACGCCTTGATGTGGTTTCTTAGAGAAGAATTTCTCTACTTCACTAACCACTTTAGGCATACGGGTTTGACCACCCACCATGATCACTTCATTGATATCTTTAGCGGTCACACCAGCGTCTTTTAATGCTTTTTCTACTGGCTTGAAGGTTCTCTTGATCAAAGGATCAACAATTTCCTCCAATTTAGCGCGAGACAAAGTTAAGGTTAAGTGTAATGGCTGGCCATCGTCACCTTGAGTGATGAATGGTTGATTGATTTCACTTTGTTGTGCAGAAGACAGTTCAATTTTAGCTTTTTCAGCTGAGTCTTTGACTCTTTGCAAAGCTTGAGGATCTTTACTCAAATCCTTGCCGTTTTCTTTTTTGAATTCTTCAACAATCCACTCGATAATAGCGTTGTCAAAGTCATCACCACCAAGGAAAGTATCACCATTAGTAGATTTCACTTCAAAAACACCATCACCAATTTCAAGAATGGAGATATCGAAAGTACCACCACCTAAGTCATAAACAGCAATGGTTTGTGCAGATTTTTTGTCTAAACCATATGCCAAAGCAGCAGCAGTTGGCTCGTTAACAATTCTTTCAACTTTAAGTCCAGCAATTTCGCCTGCTTGTTTGGTAGCTTGGCGTTGTGAGTCGTCAAAATAAGCAGGAACAGTAATAACTGCTCTGGTAACTTCGCCACCAAGATATGCTTCAGCATCAGCCTTAGCCTTAGCTAAGATTTTGGCTGAAATTTCTTGTGGAGTATATTTTTTGCCTTCAATTTCTACAACTGCCATGCCATCTTTACCTTCGACGATTTTGTAGGCAACGTGCTTAGTAGCATCTTGAACAGCTGCATCTTTGAGTTTACGACCCATAAAACGTTTAACCGAGTTAACAGTGTTTTTAGAGTTCAAAACCATTTGTCTTTTGGCGTTGTCGCCAACTTTGATTTCTGAACCTTTAAAACCCACAATTGAAGGGAAGGTGTTACGACCTTCTGCAGTAGCAATAATCTTAGGTGAGCCACCTTCCATTACCGCAACAGCAGAATTAGTGGTACCTAAGTCGATACCGATAATCTTGCCTGTATTAGCCATAGATCTCCTTATTTCTAACTATTTTTGTACTATATTGAAATTTATTTTAGCACTCAATTTATGGGAGTGCTAGTAGCAAATTAGCAATCAGAGCTATCATCCTGCTAATCAAGCTACTCGACGATTACCTTGGCGTGACGCACTACTTCACCATTAAGCTTGTAACCTTTGGCTACTACTTTTGAAACTTTGTGAGTCTGGTTTTTTTCGTCTTTTTTGGTTGGATTTTGTTCGTCTGCACTTTCCTTACTTGGATCTAAAACTGCCTCCATGGTATTAACATCAAATAATTGACCAACTGGATTAATTTCTTCTAAACCAACTTCATTTAGTTTTCTCCACAATTGATCAACAACCATTTTCAAACCCTGATCATTGAGTTGATCGCTAGCAAGAGATAAATGAGAAAGTGGATCAAGTAAAACTTCAATGAAATCCAAAGCTGCCAGCTTGGCAATTCTAATTCTCTCTTCTCCAGAGCGTCTAACTAAATTTTGATAATCAGCAACAGCGCGTCTTTCTTTTTCTTTAGCCAATAGAAGTTCGGCTTGAAGTGTTTCAATTTGCTTCACTAGATCCAAATCGTGATCGGCTTGCTTAGGCTTGTTCATATACTTAAATTTCTAAAGGCAGGTTATTGGGCGGTCATCTCTTCAATGAGACCACCAAAATATTTCATTAACGGAATAATATAATCGTATTCAAATCTAGCTGAGCCCAAAACACCAAGTTTACAAGGCATACCTCCGGCATTGATGTTCATGTACAAAACGGCAATTGGCTCTAGGTAACGATTACCAAGATCTGGTCCAAAAACTAATTGAATTGGGTTTTCAGAATTACCTAAGCCAAAAACTTCTTCCAACAACGAAACTTCTTCAATCAATGACAAAACGTGACGAATCACATTGATGTCATAAAATTCTGGCATATTGAGTAGGTTGGCATAGCCAGCATGATAAAGACGCTTGTTGGCGGTCAAAGCAATACCAACTGCTCGAGATTTTTCGGCCAAAATCGTAGTTGCTTCATGAAGTAAATCTTCTCTAATGTCTTTGTTACGCCAAATTTTTTCTTTAGCCGAAACCTCGTCAGCCACAGATAAATCGCGCTCCTTCATCAATTCATTAACGTACAAACGCATGGCCAAAGGCGTAGGTAAACGACCAGAAGATGTGTGACCTTTTTGTAAATAGCCCTGCTTGGTCAAATGAACCATCTCATTGCGAATAGTAGCTGGAGAAACACCAATGCGATATTTTTTATCTACAGTCTCCGACCCCACTGGTTGAGCCGTAGCAATAAACTCCTCAATAATGGATCGCAAAATTTGAACTTGTCGGGCTGTTAGATCGATCATGTTTTTAGTTTACACCACAACCTAGATTATTAGCAAGTAGTGGATGTGAGTGCTAAACATTGACCAATCGCTCAAACAACTGCACCCACTTCGAATAAATTATGATAATCTTAATTTATGGAATTTTCCGCCAACCCCATCGAGCAAAAAAGAGCTGTACGCAAAAAGAAGATGCTGATTGGCGGGTTAGTGACTTTAATCATCACTGTCGTTGCCTTAGTCGGCGTTACCCAATTAGATAAAATTCGTGAATTCTTCTCTCGTGCCTCTGGCGAAGAAGCTAATATTAGAGTTGATACTCAAGCAGTCATTGGCACTATGCCCAGACCTTGGCGAAATCTAGCTCAAGGCGGTGAAGGTTTTGATTGGCGCTTGCAACCATTAGTCGGACAAGTCAGGGCTTTGCAACCAGACTACATTAGAATTGACCATATTTATGATTTTTACCAAATTGTTGGGGGCACATCTGGTAATTTAACCTTTGATTGGTCTAAACTTGATCCAATTCTTGACGATATCAAAGCCGCTGGGGCTAAACCATTCATTGCTCTTTCTTATATGCCCACAGTTATTAGTAGTGGCGATATTGTTGCTGAACCCAGTAACTATTCAGATTGGCAAGTTGTTGTTCAAAAAACCATCGAGCACGTTTCTGGTGCCAAAGGCATAAGCGATGTTTATTATGAAGTCTGGAATGAACCAGACCTTTTTGGTGGTTGGAAATATTACGGTGATAAAAACTATTTAGAACTCTATGGCGCAGCAGCCAGAGGTGCCGCCAATGCTAGAGGTGTCCAAAGATTTAAAATTGGTGGGCCAGGCATCACCGCTTTGTATAAAAATTGGTTTGATGCTTTGGCAAAATATGCTATTAGCAATAATTTGAGATTAGACTTCTTTTCTTGGCATCGCTACAACCTCAAAGTTGATCAGTTCAAAGATGATATGACTGACGTAAGAAACTGGCTTCAACAATACCCCACTCTTGATGGACAATTAGAATTAATGATTACTGAATGGGGCCATGACAGCAACAACCATGCTGGATATGACTCTGGGTTTGGAGCAGCCCACACTGTGGCAGGTGCTATTGAAATGGTCGGAGTAGTTGATCGGGCTTTTGTTTTTGAAATTCAAGATGGCAAAGATCCAGCTGGTCAAAGCTACTGGGGTCGCTGGGGCATGTTCACTCATAAAGATGCTGGAGCCAAAGCTAAGCCACGCTATTATGCTTTACGATTACTCGACAAAATTAGTAATCAAAGATTGCAACTCATGGGCAAAGGCTCGTGGGTCAAAGGCTTGGCAGCAAAAAATGAAAACAACAATGTAGAAGTAGTATTGGCCAACTATGACTCATTTGGGAAACATTCTGAAGTTGTGCCAGTTACTTTTACTAACATTCAGCCCGGCTCTTATACAGTGACCAAAGAATTTTTATCTGGCCAAAAAAATGCTGAAAAAGTCGCCACCACTGCCGGAGAATTAATGGTCACTATACCAATGCCTGCTAACTCTGTTTCCTTCGTCACCCTAACTCCAGACTTTGATGTAAACGCAGGTGGAACAGTTAACTCAATTGGACCAGATGGCTTTGCAGCACCAGTTACACCAACAGTCACGACACCAGTCGCAATTCCCTCAGGACCTCCAATTCAAAGAAGAACTGGTTTTTAAGGGGGGGTTAGCTGTTCAAAATTTTTTGTGCTAACTTGAGAATCTTCTCTTCAAAAGTTCTTTTCGAAAAATTTTGAGCATGTTTTTGAATCAGTTTTTTATCAAATTTAATTTTTTCGGCTTTTTTCATTGCTTCCATTAGACTTGTTTCATTAAGCTCGTCAAAGAAAACACCGGTTTTATTTGCCAAAACTGTTTCTTTAGGTCCACCGGAATTATGTGCGATTACTGGTACACCGTGAGCCATAGCCTCAATCGGTACGATTCCAAAATCTTCATCTTCCGCGGGAAAAAGAAGAGCCTTGGCGTTGGCATAAAGATCCGCCAACTCACTATCATTTACCCCACCCAAGAATTCTGTTTGTTTTCCAGCGATAGACTGTAAATAGTCTAAGCCCTGTCCCGACCCCACCAGTTTCAATTTTACTTTCATTTTTTCGCAAGCTTTAATTGCTAAGTCAACATTTTTACTCTTAGCCAAACGACCAACATATAAATAATAATCTTCAACTGCGCTAGATTTTTTTTCTGCTTTGTTTTGACTTGCAATATCAACCTGTTCCACTGGAGGAAAAATCACCTGACTATCCAAACGGTAAAACTTCTTGATTCTTTTTCTGGTTTCCTCAGAATTAGCCACCATCACATCAACTTTTTGTGCTACTTCAAAATCCCAGATTCTCATCAAGTGGTTAATTAACGAACCAAAGATATAAGTCACAGGATTTTTTTGCCAATCTGTCATCGTGCTGTAACCATAAAGTGATCGTGGAGGAGTATGACAATAACAAATGTGACGACCTGCTTGAACTCTGACGGCTTTGGCCATATAAGCATTTGATGAAGAAATGACTAAATCATATTGGCTAAGATCTAAGTCAGCAAAAGCAAATTTAGCAAAGATTCGATAAGGTGAAAAAAGTTTTTTATAAAATGGCAATCTAGTAATCCAGGTTTCACGAATATCCCAATTCTTAAATCTTTCAGCCTGGATTCCAAGCGCCTCCTTGTCATAAAAAGCTACATATACAGGAGCATCTGGCCATAATTCATGCAAAGCCTCAATTACTCTTTCTGCACCACCGTACTCGCGCAAGTAATCATGAACAATCGCAACCCTATATTTTTGATTCATAATTACATTATAAACTGATTAAAAAAGTGATTCCTGTAAGCTATTTTCAAATTCATCGTTAGGTAAAACTTTGAGGAGTGATTTAAAACCATACTCAGTGAAAATTTGGACAATTTTTTGTTTATCGTAACTACGAACTTCACAATTAACCAAGTCATAATCAATGGGAATATCGCGCTTAATAGTTGCTAGTTCCTGCGAAAGAAACGCTGATTCTTTACCCAAAACCAGCTTTGCTTTGATCATTGAAGATAAATCACTTTCACCACTCTCCAATGCTTGATAAAGGTTCTCTAAGGTTTTATATTTTTGTAGCAAACCAACTGCGGTTTTTGGTCCAATACCTTTAATACCTGGAATATTATCAGAAGCATCTCCCATCAAAGCTTTGAGGTCAACGATTTGATCGACGGTCACTCCCATCTTTTTTTCAACTTCACTCGGTGTATATTCTTTATCAACACTGAATTTCCCTCGGCCAGGAATGAAAACATGTGTTTTATCCGTTACCAACTGAAACAAGTCTTTGTCTCCACTGACCACCAAGTTATCGATACCCTTAGCTTCATTAGCCAAAGTCAAAGTTCCAATCAAATCGTCTGCTTCAAAGCCGGCTTGGCGAAAAATAGGAATATTCATTGCTTCGACCACTCCAAAGATAATTTCACTTTGACTGATTAATTCAGGGGGCATTTCTGGACGATGAGCTTTGTATTCGACATATTTTTCATGACGAAAAGTTTTCTCTTTGTGGTCAAAAGCAACAGCCAAATACTTAGGTTCAAAATCTTGAATACTTTTGAGTAAAATGCGACTAAAACCATAGACGGCATTAGTCAGCTGGCCATCGGCTGAAACTAAAGTTTTGGGAAAAGCATGAAAGGCTCGGTAAATCAGGGCATGTCCATCAACAATTAAAAATGTTTCGTTCATAGCACCCTCAAGTTTACTCTTTGAAACACCTATTCAGCAATTTTAGATTTTTTGATACCCATCAATTTTTCGAACTGATCACCGTCGAGCGATTCCACTTCGATTAATTTATTGGAAACTAAATCCAATTGTTTGCGGTATTTCTTTAATACCTTGGTGGCTTTTTCTCGAGCTTCATCAATAAACTTGAGAATTTCTTCATCAACTTTCTCTTGAAGTTTGTCCGATATCTTTGATGGTTCTCCCCAAGCTTTGTTGTAGTCAGATTGTTCATACTGTGGTCCAAAATTCATTGGGCCCAAAACGCTCATACCATAATCAACTACCATGGCTCTAGCGATTCTAGTGGCCCGATCAATATCGCTACTAGCACCAGCAGTTAATTCGCCAAAAACTAACTCTTCCGCAGCACGACCACCCATCAAAACCGCCATTTCATCAATTAACTCTGATTTGGTTACTTGCAGTTTGTCTTTTTCTGGCGGAGTAAGAGTGAAACCCAAAGCTCTACCTCTAGAGATAATAGAGATGCGATGAACAGGATCAGCATTTGGAGAAACGTGAGCAATTAAAGCATGGCCAGCTTCATGGAAAGCAGTCATTTCGCGCTCTTTTTTGTCCTGAAGTCGCTTTTTACTTGGACCAAGTTTAACTTTCAATGATGCTTCTTCGATGTCTTCCATGTTAATTTCAGTTCGGTTTGATCTAGCGACAGCAATTGCTGCTTCGTTCAGCATATTTTCAAGATCGGCACCAGAGAAACCAACGGTACGGCGAGCAACCTTTTCCCAATCAAAGTCTTTGGCAAAAGGTTTACTCTTGGAATGAATGTTAAGAATATATTTTCTTTCTTCCAAATCTGGCAAACGAACCAAAACTCGGCGGTCAAAACGGCCAGGTCTAACCAAGGCGGGGTCAAGCATATCGCCGCGGTTGGTAGCAGCCATCACAATGACGTTATCGTTAGTGTTGAAGCCATCCATTTCAACTAAAATTTGGTTGAGTGTTTGCTCTCTTTCGTCATGACCACCTTGACTACCATTGCCACGAACGCGGCCAATGGCATCAATCTCATCAATAAAAATAATTGCTGGAGCCAATTTTTTGGCTGTCGCAAATAAGTCGCGAACTCTAGAGGCACCTACGCCCACTAGCATTTCCATAAATTCTGAACCAGCAATGGATAAGAATTGAACGTTAGCTTCACCAGCAACGGCTTGTGCCAATAAGGTTTTACCGGTACCAGAAGGACCAACTAATAAAACACCTTTTGGGGTACGAGCGCCAACTTTGGTGTATTTTTTGGGATGTTTCAAGAAGTCAACGATTTCTTCCAACTCCTTTTTAGCCTCATCCATGCCGCCAACGTCAGCGAATTTTTTATTTTGCTTGCCTTTGATAAAAAGTTTGGCTTTACTTTTGCCAATCCCCATAATGCCATCTTGAGCACCACGAGCTTGCCTAAAGATAAAGAAAAAGAAAATTACCATCAAGATGATTGGTAAGGCATTCAGGAGTAAATTCCAAATCAATTGTGTAGAACTAACGTCTTTGACCTTAATATCAACTTTGGATAAATCAATGTTAGCAGCTTTCAAGATAGAGACGAAATCCTGACCTTCTTCTTTTCTGGCAACTTTTTGCGATTCGTCTTTATAATCAGCAATAAGCTGACTACCGACAATTTCCACCTTACCAACTTTATCTTCACTCACATCGCGCACCAAACCACTCAAAGAAATTTGGCTTTCTTTGGGCACTGAGAAAAACGACATCAAAAAAGGGAAGAACAAAATTGCGATGACAACGTATAAAAAACCTTTGGATAAAAACTGTCCAAGATTAAACTGGAATTCAATTTTCTTCATTGGTTTTTGTGGATTTTGATTAGAAACAGGATTGGTTTTTTTATCTTCTGCCATAAGTGGTTCATTTTAGCATGACAAGCAACGACTTGATGCTCAAAAACTTGATTAATTTGATTAACGAACAATTGATCCAGCGCTAACTTTTTGAGAAATAGCGAAAGGAACGGGTTTCTCTGCTTCATCACTCATAATCATCATTCCTTGACTAACACCTTCGCCCATTTTTCTTTCAGCCAAGTTAACAACAAAAACGTAATAATTGCCGATGAAATCCTCTGGTTGATACCAAGCTTTAATACCAGACAAAATGGTTTTCAAACCAATTTCAGGACCAAAATCTACTCTAAATTCCAATAACTTATTGCTCCATTCAGGACTGGTAGCCGCCACCACCTGACCAATTCTTAAATCAATTTTTTCAAAATCTGGATACTCTATAGTGGGTTTCATTTGCATAGTGGTAGTTTAACTTGCCACTCCTGAATTGGCAAACCTTTACCCATGCTACAATCAAGTTTGTGAAAAAGATTCCACTTTTTGATCTCAATCGCCATAATAAACCCTTGCAAAGACAAATTCTCGCTAGTTGGAAAAAAAACTATCAAAAAAACGAATTTACCAGCGGCCCAGAAACAGTTGAATTTGAGCGAAAATTCGCTGAATTTTGCAAAACAAAATATGCCTTAGCTGTTCACTCTGGCACCGACTCTTTAATTATTTCTCTCAAAGCAGCTGGTATTTCAAAAGGTGACGAGGTCATAACCACCCCGTGCACCTTTTCTGCAACAGCAGACGCAATTATTCATGTTGGCGCAACACCAGTCTTTGTCGATGTTGATTCAAAAACTGGCAATATAAGTCCAGCAGCAATAAAACAAAAAATCACCAACAAAACAAAAGCCGTTTTAATTGTGCATCTATATGGGATTCCGTGTGACCTCCAAGAAATTACCAAGCTAATAAAAGAAAAAAACTTAATATTACTTGAAGATGCATCTCATGCTCACGGAAGTCTATATAAAGGCAAACCAGTTGGTTCTTTTGGTCTCGCAGGCTGCTTTTCACTTTATCCATCTAAATCATTGGGTGCTTTAGGTAACGCTGGAATTATTGTTTCTAACAATAGAAGTTTCATTCAACAAGCCAGAATGATAGCTAACCACGGTATCAAGGATTCTCAAACCAAATATACTCACCATCTAAATGGTTTCAACAAATTAATTGATAATCTTCAATCCACCGTACTTTTGCACAAACTCCCACTCCTACCAAAAGTTATTGAAAAAAAACTGCAAATTACTCAACACTACAATGAAGCATTTATTAAAAACGGAATGTCCGGAATGATTATTCCCGATCATTGTCGACCCTCAATTTATGTATTTGCTTTTCAAGTCAAAAATAGAGATGAAGTCAAAAAGCATTTTGAAAAACTGAATATAGACACTGGCGTCTATTATCCAACACCGCTTCATCTGCAACCGTCTTTTCAATTTTTAAAACACAAAAAGGGAAATTTCCCTAATGCCGAAAGATTTTTTGCCCAAACCTTATCCTTACCAATTTTTCCTGAACTAAAAAACTCAGAAATAAAAAGAATCGTTAATGCTATAAAAACCATTCCTAGATCTTGAAATTCACATGCAAACAACTGTGAAAAAATTCCTTCTACGTTTTATCACTAGCAAACTCCTCTTTTTGACAATTCTTCTTGTTGGTGTCCTACTGCGCATATGGATGGCTTATGCTCAGCCATTATGGTTAGATGAGGCTGCAACTTGGTACATCATTCGAAACCATTCGTGGACGGATATCATCTTCAAAGGTAATGATTTTGATCCCCAACCTCCAGGTCACTACCTCGTCATTAAATTTTTTTCCACATTTTTAGGAGATAGCGAACTCGCCCTACGGTTTCCCGTTTTATTATTAGGAATACTCTTGCTCCCACTTTCGTGGCACTTAAGTAAACAACTTCACTTTAATAAATCTACTCGATATTTGTTCATTTCCCTCCTCTCTTTGTCTCCAATACTGACGTGGTATTCTGCGGAAGCAAGAATGTACATGTTTGCACTTTTTTTCCAAGTTTCTGCCATTTCATTAATGTTGAATTTAGTTCACCTCCCACTAAAAAAAATCGTTTTGTGGGTAATCACTTCGATAGCTTTTTTTTGTAGTTTATTATTTAGTTTATTTAGTT
>JAHDXH010000012.1 GCA_023382875.1 Patescibacteria group bacterium
AGGTGTCCGAATTGGAAAACCATGTCTTGAGAAATCAAGATGGAGTCATAATTTATTATGATTCGGGAACCTTCCGAACTGAAATATCTAAGTAGGAGGAGGAAAAGAAAACGTAAGTGATTCCCCGAGTAAGCGACGAGCGAAAAGGGAACAGTCTAAACCGTAATTTATTACGGGGTTGCAGGACTCCAATATTGTATGTCTGAAGATAGTAGAACACCGTGGAATAGGTGATCAAAGAGAGTGAAAATCTCGTATACGAAATCTAAAGACAACATAGGAGATTCCTAAGTAGGTTAGGAGACGGCAAACTCCTTTCTGAATCCGGGGTGACCACACTCCAAGACTAAATACCGAACAAGACCGATAGTGAACGAGTACCGCGAGGGAAAGGTGAAAAGACGGGTTGAAGACCCCATGAAATAGCCCCTGAAACTATTTGCTAACAATCAGACAAAGCACATTTATTGTGTAATGTCGTGCCTATTGAAGAATGAGCCGGCGAGTTATGGCAACATGCGAGCATAAGTGATTGTAATCACGAATGCGTAGTGAAAGCGAGCTTGAATAGAGCGTTTAGTATGTTGTTATAGACCCGAAACCGGGTGAGCTAACCATGGCCAGGATGAAGCTGAGGTAACACTTAGTGAAGGTCCGCACCAGTGAATGCTGCAAGATTCTTGGATGAGCTGTGGTTAGGGGTAATATGCCAATCGAACCCGGAGATAGCTGGTTCTCCCCGAAATATATTTAGGTATAGGGTCATGTTAAGTTGCAAAGGGGTAGAGCACTGATCTGGTGTCTAGGGAGCAATCCCTGGCATCTAATCAAACTCCGAATACTTTGCAATGTTCCATGGCACTCAGTACGCCGAAGCTAAGTTCGGCGGGCAAAAGGGAAACATCCCAGACCAACAACTAAGGTCTCAAAATGTACATTAAGTGGGAAAGGAAGTACTTTTCCTAAAACACCTAGGAGGTCGGCTCAGAAGCAGCCACCCTTTAAAGAAAGCGTAACAGCTCACTAGCCTAGGACGAGTGCGCCGAAAATGTAACGAGGCTAAATGTACTACCGAAGTTTTGGATTTCTAATTTATTAGGAGTGGTAGGGGAGCGTTCTGTGTGCGTTGAAGGTGTCCCGTGAGGAGATGCTGGAGCGATCAGAAGTGCGAATGCCGGCATGAGTAACGAAATTGAGGTGAGAATCCTCAACCCCGAATATCCAAGGTTTCCGCACCCACGTTCGTCGTGTGCGGGTTAGGCGACCCTAAGGTGAGTCCCCACATAATGTGGAGAGTAGCCGATGGATTACTGGTTAATATTCCAGTCCTTGGTTATTATCGTTTGACTTGGGAAAGGACGGTGATGGATAACGTATGTCCAGATGTGAATTTTGGATCTAATCACAAAGACAGTCTCTATAGGCAAATCCGTAGAGGCGTTTATTCGATGTGTGACGGGACATGAGTTCTTCGGAACAATTGTTATACGCGACTTCAACATCCAGGAAAAGTTTCGCAAGGAGATAATAATCAAATCGTACCGATAACCGACACAGGTGGATTGGTCGAGTAGACCGAGGGGAGCGAGAGAAACTAGTTTAAGGAACTCGGCAAAATAGCTGGGCGTAATTTCGAAAGATGCCCTTCTCCCATTTTGGGAGGCACAGCAAAAGATGTGAGATCGACTGTTTACCAAAAACACAGGTCTGTGCAAACTCGTAAGAGGAAGTATACGGGCTGAAACCTGCCCGGTGCCGGAAGGTTAATTGCGAGGGTTTTTTCCAATTTATTGGGATTTGCCTTCAATCGAAGCCCCGGTGAACGGCAGCAGTAACTATAACTGTTCTAAGGTAGCGAAGTTCCTTGTCGCTTAATTGGTGACGTGCACGAAAGGTCCAACGAGTCTCATACTGTCTTGAACTAGTACTCGGTGAAATTGAAATGGCCGTGAAGATGCGGCCTACTGGCGGCTGGACAAAAAGACCCCATGAAGCTTTACTGCTCCTTGACACTGATTTTTTAATTTGAATCGTCTAGTATAGGTGGGAGAGGCGTAATTTATTACGACTCAAAAGTGTAATACCACTCGTTTGAATTAGGAAATCTAACCTGACCTTACTGCATCGTAAGGAGGAACACTGTCTGGTAGGCAGTTTAACTGGGGAGGTTGCTTGCTAAAGAGTAACGCAAGCGCGCAATGGTACTCTTAGCCCGGATGGAAATCGGGCTGTATGCGCAATAGCATATGAGTGCTTTACTGTGAGGAAAACAGTCCGAGCAGTTGCGAAAGCAGGTTATAGTGATCCTCGTGTGTTTTGTGGAAGACACCGGGCTTATCGGATAAAAGCTACTCTGGGGATAACAGAGTCATCACGCCTAAGCGTCCCTAGCGTCGGCGTGGTTTGCTACCTCGATGTCGGCTCATCGCATCCTGGGGCTGTAGAAGGTCCCAAGGGTTAGTCTGTTCGCCTATTAAAGCGGTACGCGAGCTGGGTTCAGACCGTCGTGAGACAGGTCGGCCTCTATCCGCCGTCAGCGTTAGATATTTGAGAGAATTTGCTCCTAGTACGAGAGGACCGGAGTGAGAGAACCCCTAGTGTTCCTGTTGTCACTGTCAAGTGCATTGCAGGGTAGCTACGTTCTTTATGGATAACCGCTGAAAGCATCTAAGCGGGAAACCAGACTCAAGATGAAATATCTCCATTAGACCCCTGGGAGACTACCAGGTTGATAGGCAGAAGGTGTAAGTTTGGCGACAAACTAAGCTTATCTGTACTAAGTGTCGATTGAACATAAATAACAAGAAATTGTGTTCGCTACTATTAAAAAATCAATGACAAATTTTTCTCTTCGCTTGCTAGTGAGTAATCACTGCAACTTAAAAAACCTTTAGTTCTGGTCTCTAGAGCGAAGTGGACCCAACTCTCTCCATCCCGAACAGAGTCTTGAAACACTTTAGCGCTGACAATAATATATTGGCAACGATATGTGAAGATAGGTCGAGGCCAGAACTAAGGGTTTTTTAGTACCAAAAATCATGAATAAGTCGCTTTTAATAGGCGGCTTTTTTTGTGGTTTTTTGTGGTTAAAATTAGGTGAAACAAATATTTTTCCTCGAGTGATAAACTTGAAAAGTCCTATAATATATGGTATAATTAGATAGTTCGATTACAGTTTAAGATTTTGGAGATATGCGATGACTACCTTTGTCGAAATGAGTTTGTTGTGGGTTGTGCGAATCATTATTATGCTGGCAGTGCTATTTGCATTTTTCAGCACGAATTTTGAATTTGCACCTGCGTTCGACCCTCTGGCAGACGTGACTTGGGAATTTGGAACAGAGGTTCCAGAGATTGTTCTCAAGCACACAAGTCAACAGTGGCGGAACGAACATGGCTGTGTCATTGGCTACCCATGCCAAGCTAACGAAGCCTTTTGGCAACGCTAGTCATCAGCTACAAACTACCAACGCACGACACCCCCGCTTCAAAACCGGGGGTGTTCTTTATTTATAGATATGTTTTTTACAGCAAGGTTAATTTCCCTCGAGTGATAAACTTGAAATATCCTATAATATATGTTATAATAACAATGGATGTTAAGTTAGCAGTTGAACCAAGGAACAATCTGATGATTACAAAAATCTTGACAAACGAACGTGTTCTTTTGACATTGTTGGTGATTGCAGCTGTTTTTGCAGCGGCAGTTATCGCAATCAGCGTTGTGGGAATTCGGAATCCGGCTGACGCATACGCAACTTACGTGTATGAAGTTGGCGAAGTGGTTCCTGAATTTGCTATGAACGCTACGTCACAGGAATGGCGCGCAAAGCATGGTTGCGAAATTGGAACTCCATGCCAAAAAATCTCTGGGGAAGAATAGCTCTCCAGTCAACAACATCCCCGCCTTCAAAAGCGGGGATGTTTTCATATCGGGACATTTTTTGGAAAGCGACTTGAGTAAAGAAAGGAAATAAGTTACAGTGTCAGTATGATGTCACCTAATTTTGGCGAAGCAAGTAATTCTATGGAGCAACCACCGGTTTTCAATGAACCTGAAGGTAGATTTGTTCAAGATCCAAACTCTAGTGGTTTAATTGTTCCAGAGAGAATAGCCAGAAATAAAGCAGCACAAGTACAAACAGAACCACAAGTACAGGGTGCCGATACTACAGGAAATCTTCCAGAAAGTTTGCCCTTTGATCCAGACTTAGTTCCAAATGTTAGCAATGAGCCTGTGGCAGAAACAGCAGCAAAAAGATCTGCCGCTGTTGAAGAAGCGATGAATGAGTTGGAAGGCACTGGCGTTACGCAAGCTCAATCAGAAGAAGAAGCTGTAGATATGATGAAAAAAGCTGCTACTGATGCGGGTGCCGATCCTCAGGAAGCAGAAACAAGAGCTAAAAAACTGATGGATCGAGCTGCCGCCATTGCCGGTATGACTTTTAATGAGTTTAAAGCAGCTAATGAAGGTTCTAGTCTTAAGACGTTTTTAGATGCTTTTCTTGTCTTTGGTACTGAGGGTAGATTTGGAGATACGAGTGCCTCTAGTTTAAGAGAATCATTGGGTAAAGATACGGACGATGCTTATCTTAATGAAGTTTTGGAAAAAGGTGGTTCACAAACACTTTTAACTTTCTTCAGAGAAGTTTTGGAAAAACCCAATCTTCAAGATCTTAATGAAATTAAAGATTTGGTCAAAGAATTTAATATGAATGCTGAGCTTCGTTGGGATGAGCTTCACTCTAGAATGGCAGACTTTTTAAATGATGCCAAAGGACAGTATAAAGAAAGAAGTTTTGTTAAAATTAAAGCCTTATTCGCCAGACTTGAGGGAATGAGTGCTGAGAATATTTTAAAATATTTCAAGATTGATCCAGAGCA
Organism: Patescibacteria group bacterium; assembly: GCA_023382875.1. Taxonomy (GTDB): domain Bacteria; phylum Patescibacteriota; class Microgenomatia; order UBA1400; family PJMF01; genus JAHDXH01. The sequence goes on from JAHDXH010000012.1 coordinate 4,885, forward strand.
AGAAACTGCCGATAAAGCTGTAGAAAATCCATCCGCCACTTCTGCCACATCAGGCGAAGCTCAAGCTAGTTCAGCTCCAACCCCAGAATCTTCTCAAGAAGAGGCTGAACCACTCGCCAACGCTGCTTAGCTTTCTTTTACCAATTACCTTGACTAATTCAACTTAAGTTTGGCTATTTTATTCCACCAGGTTTTTTAGTCCCGGCATTTCTTTGCCCGAAAGAAAGTCTAAGGAAGCACCACCGGCTGTAGATACGTAAGTGAATTTACCCTCCAAATCAAACTGTTTAATTGATGAGATAGTATCGCCTCCACCTAAAATACTTTCGGCTTTTGATTTAGATATTGCGGTGGCAATTTTCTTGGTACCAAGTGAAAAAACTTCGTTTTCGAATACGCCCATTGGTCCATTCCAAAAAATAGTCTTGGCACTCATGATAACTTTACTAAATAGCTTAATAGTCCTTGGTCCAATGTCTAAAAACATGTCATCGGGTTCATAACAACTTTGGTTTTCACAACGCAAAAGATTAACCTCCTTAGCGTTTTTAGCATCAGGAGATTTGGCCGTCATGACATCGACAGGATAAATTATCTTTGGCAAAGGAATGTAATTGTCGATCAAAGTGTGTTCTTGTTGGGCATCTTCTAAAAGTTTATCGGCGAATTCAACAAAATCAACGCCTTCCTTGGCTAAGTCGGCGGGAACATCTTGAAGATATGATTTGGCTACATCAAACCCCTCAGCTTTCAAGAAGTTGTTGGCAACTCCGCCACCTACTAAAACTGTGTCGGCGATTTTGGCTAAATTAGCGATAGCACTAACCTTATCGGAAATTTTTGCCCCACCAATAATCATGACAAATGGTCTTTTGGGATCTTTGGTTAGCTTGGACAACATTTCAACTTCTTTTGACAGAGAAAAACCAGCAAAGGCAGGTAGTAAAGTTGCTAATCGACTAACACTGACATGAGCACGGTGTGATGATGAAAAAGCATCATTTACATAAATATCAGCGAGATTGGCCAATTTTTTGGCAAAATTTAAGTCGTCTTTTTTTTCGCCCTCATGAAATCTTAAATTTTCTAACAAAACAATTTTATCTTCAGGTAAATCTAGGCTTTGGCAAAAAGTTATTTTTTCATTTAGTAAGTTTTCTAATTCAGGAATGATTTGCGATAAAGATAGATCTTTATTATCTTTGAGGGTTTGTTCGTAAGTTTCTGCTCTTTTTGGCCTACCAAGGTGCGACATTAAAATTATTTGTTTGGCGCCATTTTTCAATAAATAGTTAATTGTTTCTAGAGAGGCTAAGATACGGTTTGTGTCTTTGACTTTTCCATCTTTGATCGGTACATTGTAGTCGACCCGGACGATGACCTTGCGATCTTTGACAGTTTGGTTCTTGAGGCTCTTGAGGTTCATAATAAACAAACATTAGCATATTTTTGGTATGCTTGACCATAGAGTGAAAAGAATTCTCGTTTTATTTCTAGTCGTTTTAACTTTCTGCGTATGGCTTAGTAAAGATCAAATTGTTTTAGCATTTGATCAAAGCACCAACTGCGATACTGAAGATATTGATAAGCTGGAAGAATGTATTAAGGGCTTTAGGGAAGCCTACCAACAGTCTGTGAACGCAACTAAGCCTTTGGAAAGTGAGCTGAATAAATTAAATTCTCAGATTAAATCTGCCCAAAACGGTATTGCTGCTGCCAAGAAAAAAGCTACTCAGCTAGCACAAAAAATTTCAGAAAGAGAGGAAGATTTGGCTGTTCAATATGTTATTTTATCCAAAAGAATTGCGGCTAATTATAAAAGAGGTAGATTAAATACTCCGCTTTTGTTATTTTTTTCTTCCCAAAGTGCTTCTAACTTAACCAAAGACTTGATGTATAGGAGTTCGGTGGAAGCACAAGATAACAGGCTGATTTCTAATATTAGCGGTGAAATTAGTTCTCTTGAAGCTGATACAAAAAAACTTGAAGAAGATCAAGTTCGTTTGGCTGCTTTACAAAAACAACTTGATGAACAAGCTGATTTTTTTGAATCAGAAATCGGCAAAGCCAAAAAATACCAATCAGAAGTATCAGCAAAAATCGCAGCTTTATCAGCTAGACAGCAAGAAATTATTAATGCTAGATCTGGTACTTTTACTGCCTCTATTGGTAGTAGTGAGTTGGCTGATGATTACAATGCTTCGATCAAAGGTTTTAGAGAATCAGCTCCCTCTGGTAGTTTTGCTGTTTTTTCCTTTGGTGCTTACACTCACCGCAAGGGCATGAGTCAATATGGAGCAAGAGGTCGTGCTAAAAGCGGTCAAGATTTTAAACAAATTCTTAAGGCATATTATGGAAAAGAGCCAGTTAGCAAAGATACGGGTGGCAATATTGAGGTAACAGGATATGGCAGTATGGATTTTGAAACCACCTATCTTTACGGAATTGCGGAAATGCCATCGAGTTGGGATAAGGAGGCGCTTAAGGCTCAGGCAGTAGCAGCTAGAACTTACGCTTACCGCTACAAAAAAGATGGCAAAGCTATTTGTACCACTGAAGCGTGTCAGGTTTTTAATAAATCCAAATCTGATAATGTGCCAGGATCATGGAAGGAAGCTGTAGACGAAACAAAAGGCCAAATTCTTGAGGATGTAACTACTTCTTATGCCTCTACTCATGGTGTTTTTGCGACACCAATCGGTTGGGATACAACTGATGGCGGTGGCGGAGGCAATTTCATCGATAAATCTTATGAAAAAATTGGCGGTTCACCATGGCTTTATAAAGCTTGGTATACCAAGGGTTATAGTCCATCATCAGAAAAATGTGGTCGTAGTAATCCATGGCTAAGTGGAGAAGAATTGGCCGACATTATTAATGCCGCTAGATATCGTGACGACCGTGTTACACCAACTACTACTTCTTGTTGGGGAGGAAATCCATATTCATTTGAGGAACTTAGAGCTAAGTCTGATGGTCCTTCAAAAGTAACTGGCGTCAGCGTAAGTCAGGGCAATGGAACTACCAATCAAATTGTTTTCCAAACCGATAAAGGTGAAATTACTCTTTCTGGTTCTGATTTTAAAACTGCTTTTAACCTTCGCGCTCCCGGGCATCTTTCAATTCCTCAATCAGGTTTTGCCTTCTTTAATATTGAGCATAAAAATTAAGCACCAGAGCTAATTTTTCCTAAAAAACAGTATAGAATAGGTCACATGATCTTGGAAAAAGTTGTTTTGAACAACTTTCGCAACTACAAACTCGGTACATTTGATCTGGATAAAAGGTCAACATTATTGGTAGGTCCCAATGCCATTGGTAAAACCAGTATTATTGAAGCGATTTATTTGCTTTCGACGGCGGATAGTTTTAGAAGTGGCAAAATCGATGAGATGATTAGCTTTGAGAACGAGATTTCTAGAGTTAGTGGTAGGTTATCTGAGCTGGGCGATACAAAAGACAGTGATTTTGAAACGATTGAAATTTTACTAAACAAAGGTATTGTGTCTGGAAAAAGGACACAAAAAAGACTTTATACGGTTAACTCTGCCAAAAAAAGACGCAAAGATTTTGTGGGTAAGTTTTTATGCGTGGTTTTTCGTCCTGAAGACATGCGTTTAATTGAGGGCTCAAAAACTAGGCGACGCAATTTCATTGACGAATCCTTGTCCGTATTAGATTGGCAATATGACCGATCACTCAAAATGTATGAAGAAGCTCATCTGAAAAAAAATAAATTATTGTGGCAAATTAAAGAAGGGTTGGCGCCCAAAACTACCTTAAAGTATTGGAATTTAACAATTTTAAAACACGGACAATATTTGCAAACTATGAGGCAAAAGTTTTTGGACTCATTTGTAGAAGTTGATTTTCCACTGCGTTTTAGAGTTGAATACGTGCCTTCAATTATTTCTCAGGAAAGACAAGATGAGTATGAAGGTAGAGAAATTTCTTCAGGACATTCGCTGATTGGTCCGCACAAAGATGATTTTATTGTTCATCTCAAAGATCACCTTCATCAACAAACTGTTCCAGATTTTGATGTAGCTATTTATGGCTCTCGTGGTCAACAGCGCATGGCAGTGCTGTGGTTGAAAGTTTGTCAGCTTAAATATTTGGAAAAAGTTAGTAATCAAAAAGCATTGCTACTGCTTGATGACATTTTTTCTGAATTAGATGCTCAAATGAGAGAAAAGGTGATTGGTTTGCTTTATGAAAGACAAAGTATAATTACTAGTGCCGATGTTTTGGTAAAAGACGAGCTGAAAAAGTATATTGGTGAAATAAAAATCTTAGATCTAAATCAATCGCATCATGAAACAAAATTTTGATCTCAAGCCCTTTTTTGAAAAAATAAATTTACCTAAAAGTTCTTCTCATAAAGGACAAAACGGCAAGTTGATGATTATTGGTGGCAGCGACCTCTTTCATGTTGCTTCTAGATGGAGCCTAGATGTTGCTAGTCATTTTGTTGACATGGTTTTTTATTCTAGTACTCCAGAAAACAATCAATTAATCAAAGAAGCTAAACAAAACTTTTGGAACGGTATTGTAGTTGAGAGAGATAATTTATCTAACTATATTGCTGAGGCAGATGTAATTTTAATTGGACCGGGAATGACTAGAACTCCAGATACCACCTTGATTGTTAATGACATTATTAAAAATCATCCAAATAAAAAAATGGTGATTGATGCGGGCGCTTTGCAAATGGTTGATCCAAGTCTTTTTAATAAAAATCATTTAATTACTCCTCACCAACAAGAATTGCAAATGGTTTTGGAAAAAATCAAAGCTGAAAATCCATTATCTGAGCTAAAAAAGACAGGAGTGGGAATTTTGCTCAAAGGAGAAGTTGATCAAATTTATTTTAACGATCTTCAAATCTCAGTAGTTGGTGGCAATTCAGGGATGACTAAGGGTGGAACCGGAGATGTTTTGTCTGGATTAGTGGCTGGTCTTTACTGTAACCATGACCAATTGACCTCGTTGGTGATTGGTAGCTATGTAAATAAAAGAGCTGGTGAAGCTTTATATGAAATCATGGGTCCATATTTTAATGCTACAGATCTGTGCAGTGCTGTTCCAGAGGTGATGTGGGGAGAATTACAAACATTTCTTAAAAAATAATACCAACTGTTGCTGAGTAGGGTGGCAAAAAAATGTTATGATTGAAGTATGAGTCTTGTTGGTGGTAATGCCTCTGGTTTTATGAATAATCTTCGCTCCAATTTTTCTAAGGGCGGGGGTTTGACGATGGGTGCTGTCAGTGACGCTATGACTCAATCAGTTCAACAATCGCAACTGATGCAACCAGTTCAACAGACCCAGCCGACCCAACAAACTCAGCTCAATATTGCTGAACAAGTTTTATCTGATTTTGCTCAAGTTGTTCCCCAAACTATCACCACCGTAGTCCCAGATCCTTTAAATCCACCTAATCCAGCTCCAGTTGGTCAGGCGAAAAAAGAAGTTTACAAACCAGGTCCAGCAGTAGCCGAGGCACCCGCTCCAACACCTGAGTATCCAGCGGGAGTTCAGGCTGTTGAGCAGGAAAAAACTCCAGAAATTGCTCCAGAAGTTGAGAGTTTTATGAAGCATGTCGAGCAGCAACCAGACCAACTTCCTCAAGAAATAGTGATCGCAGACAACCAAGAGGTTTCTAGTGTTGCTCATCACCCCAAACAACCAGTGGTGGTTTTACCCATTACTGCCCAAGATCAAATTGATGGTAAAAATAAAGATTACAAGTTTAGTATTCGTTGGTTAGTTGAGTGGAGTGTCAAAATAATGAAGAAATTTTCAGGAAAAGTGATTTACCGTGAGGAAACATGAATAACGCCATAGATACATTACTCAACCAGTTGGTTTCCATTGTTATGGGAATGTTTGTTTTTGGTTTGTTTTTTATCATCGTTGGGGTGTTTATCTATATGTTGGTGCAGTGGCTTAAAAACAGAAGAAGAGAAGATTATGCCTTAGAATTCGTAACTTTATTGGTTCGTTTGCCAAAAGATAATGAGGTCAAGATTGACGCGGCTGAGCAGATGTTTGCTGGACTTTATTCACTCAAAAAAACTGGCATTTTTTCCTTTTTAGAACCTGAGGATGTCATTTCTTTTGAAATAGTAGCCTTAAAAGATGAAATTGCTTTTTATATTACTTGTCCCAAAGAAATTCAAGATTTAGTGGAGAAGCAGGTTAATGGCGCTTATCCTTATGCAGTCTTGAAAGAAGTTGATGAGGTTAATATTTTCAGTGAAAAAGGTCATGTTGCTTTTACCACCCTGACTTTAGCCTCTTCTAAATATTTGCCAATCAAAACCTACAAAGACTTACCAACCGATGGTTTGTCTTTAATTACTTCCGCTTTATCAAAGCTTAGCGATGGAGAAGGCGCAGTGGTGCAAATTTTGGTGGAGCCAGCCGATGGGGGTTGGCAAAATGCAGGTCGCAAACACGTTGCTTCTTCCAAGAAAAGAGAGTCTGATCCAGACAAAGCCAGTTATAACCACGACCCCAAAGAAATGGAAGGCATTAACTCTAAGGTAGAAAAACCAGGCTTCCATGTTGTGATTAGGTTGGTTGTTTCTTCACCAAGTGAACAAGCTGCTCAATCACACTTAAATAATATTCGCGCTGCTTTTGCCCAATTCAATAGTTCATATAATCAATTTTCTGTTCCATATTTTATCTTTAAACACCTTTTCATGATCGATTTTATTTATCGATACATGCCTCTTCTTCGAAGAAATTGTTTGGTTTTAAATACTGAAGAATTGGCTACAATTTTCCATTTGCCCAACAAAACTGTTGAAACTCATCACATTAAATGGCTAATTGCAAAAAATGCTCCTGCTCCATCAAACATTGCTACTTCCGGTTTGCTACTTGGTAAATCTGTTTACCGAGGACAAGAAAAAGACGTTTACATTGGTCTAAATGACCGAAGACGTCATATGTATATTATTGGTAAGACTGGTACTGGTAAGTCTGAATTCTTGAAAGAAATGATTCTGCAAGATATCGAGGCTGGTTACGGGGTGTGTGCTATCGACCCACACGGAGAATTTGTGGAAGATATTTTGCAATTAATGCCTGCTTCAAGAGCTGAAGATGTGATCTATTTCAACCCTTCAGATTTGGAAAGACCAATGGGTCTTAATATGATGGAAGCTGATACTGAGGAACAAAGACATTTTGTGGTGGGTTCGATTATCGGTTTAATGTACAAGCTCTATGACCCACATCGCACTGGTATTATTGGCCCTCGTTTTGAACATGCAATTCGCAACGCCATGTTGACCATCATGTATCAAAAAGGAACAACGTTTATCGAATTGGTCAGAATTATGACTGACGAGAAGTATCTCAAGCAAATGTTGCCTTTGATTAAAGATGGCGTGGTGAAGCGTTATTGGACTGACCAAATCGCCCAAACATCTGATTTCCATAAATCTGAAGTCTTAGACTACATTGTGTCTAAATTTGGTCGATTTATTACCAATAAAACCATGCGTAACATCATTGGCCAAAATGAGAGTGCTTTCAATTTCAGAAAAGCCATGGATGAGAAAAAAATTATTCTTTGTAATTTGTCCAAAGGTATTTTGGGTGAAGAAGATGCTAAATTCTTAGGTTTAATTTTAGTGCCTAAAGTTTTGACCGCAGCCATGAGTCGTCAAGATATTGCCATGGATAAACGCGAGGACTTTTTCCTCTATGTCGACGAGTTCCAAAACTATGCGACTGAAGATTTTGCTGTCATCTTATCTGAGGCTCGTAAATATCGTTTGAGCTTAATTGTGGCTAACCAGTTTATTGGCCAGATTGATGAAGAAATTAAAAACGCTGTCTTTGGTAACGTTGGTACAATTGTTTCTTTCCGTGTCGGTGTGACCGACGCCAACTTCCTACAACATGAGTTTGCGCCTATTTTCAACGATAATGATTTGGCAAACGTTGAAAAATTCCATGTTTACATAAAAACTATTGTTAATAACGAGCCAGTCCCAGCCTTTTCTATGTCGCTGATGAAAGATATGTCGGCTATCGAAGCCAGAATGAGTCCAAAGTTGGCAGCCATGATCAAAGAATTGTCTCGTTTGAAATATGGTAGAGAAAAAGCGATTGTCGAGGAAGAAATGGACGCTAGAGTGATGATCGCTGCTGGTTAATTTGTTGGTTTAACCCCACCAGTTTGTGGGTTATTTGACGGTATTTTCGTACTCTTTGATTACTTGTTGGCAATACATATATTGCCCATATTCAAAAGCTTTTTCGTGAAGAGGAGTGCTTTGACTTGATTCTTTAATTTGTGAAATAAATTCTGTGAGTTGGTCTTTAACCTTATTACCATTTTGACCTAACACTTCGAGTTGTTGTGAAGTCAAATTGATCGAGTTTTTTACGAAATTTTTGTTTGGCTCGCCACTTTCGCTAGATTCCACAGTTGGCCCAAGGAGTTTGGAGCTGAAGGGAAGTTTTTCAATTGCTTGGCTAATAGCAGGGAAGTTTTCTTCAACATATTTGCCGATTTCAGTTTGTTGACCTAAAACTTGACCATTTTTCTTTTGAAAGTAGTAAATTCCACCGCCAACAGCTGTTAATAAAAGCAATATCAATAATGGTTTTTTTATGAGTGATAACATTCACCTGTATTTTAGCAAAAAAGCTTACAGATGTGACGCGCCCCTCAGTGGTTGCTGAGGGGCGAGTGTAATATGTTGGTCGAGCCTTACAGCCCGATGATGGTTTCGCTGTCAGAAATGACCATATCGCCAATCAGCCAGTAGCGGGTGATGGTGATAATGAATCCTTCTGATGTCAGCACTACTTCAGTGATGACGAGGTCGGGTTCCAGTGTTGCCACGACCAAACTTGCGAAGAAATCCATTTGCTAACCTTCTTTCTGGGTTAAGCCAACAAGGAAGATATTTTACTAAATAAATCAAAACATGTCAATAGTAATAACTATGAGACTAAAAAAAGTGCTTACTCTGTGATATCTAATCTGATTTGCCAAAGCTTTACTCGTAGCGCAAAGCTTCGATTGGTGAGAGGCTAGCAGCTTTCTTAGCTGGGGCAGCTCCAAAGAAAAGCCCAACTACAGTTGAGACACCAAACGCAGTTAAGACTGCATTCATGGTAACTCGAGCTGGGAAGAATGGTTGAATGGCCAATGATCCTAGGTAAGCAATGACTAGGCCAATGATGCCGCCGATCAAACTTAAAAGGGCAGCTTCAATCAAGAATTGGGTCAAAATTGTGCTTGGTGTAGCACCTAAGGCTTTTCTTAAGCCGATTTCTCTGGTGCGCTCAGTTACTGAGACAAGCATGATATTCATAATACCAATGCCTCCAACTACAAGAGAAATTGCGGAAATTCCACCAAGTCCAATGGTAAACATGCCTAAAATACCTTGAATAGTTTCAAGTAATTTAGTTTGATCAACCACAGTAAATTCATCTTTATCTAGGTCTTTGAGGAGAGTTTTTTCTACTGCTTTGATGGCAGTTTTAATTTCCACACCTTCTTTGGCTTCGAGAGTAAAATTATCAATATATTGAACGTCTAAATCTTCATACATTGTTTCGAGTGGCAAATAAACATAGTTGTCAAAACTGGGTCCACCAAAACCTCCGCCTTTTTCTTCCAAAACCCCAACAACTTTATATGATTTGGAGCCAATTTTGAGATTTTTACCAACTGGATCAACTTCGCCAAAAAATTCTTCTGCTACTTTTGGTCCTAAAACTGCGACTTGGTCTTTCTTTTCATTGTTGCTTTTGGTGAACCACGTGCCTTTTTCTGCCTTGGTGTTGTATACAGTTTCGTAGTTATTGGTTGTACCAAGGATTGAGATCTTTTTCTCATTGTTGCCATATTTGGCTTTATTGATGGCAATAGCCATTAAAACACCGTCTTTAACTACATCCCGATTGTCTCTTAAGATATCTTTTAAATATTCTTTCTTAAGAATTGGTTTAGTAGATTCAATCATTGAAGTCGATCCGCCAAAACCACCGCCTTCTCCAAAGGGTGTTCCTGGAACAACATAAATCGTGTCTGTGCCAAGTGCAGCGAATTGATCTTCTACGTAAGCTTGCAGACCGGTTCCAATACTAGTCAATAAAACCACAGAGCCAACACCAATAATCACACCCAACATAGTCAGTAAAGATCTAACTTTGTTGACTAGAATAGCTTTGATAGCGACAAGAAAAATATCAATCATGATTATTTTCTTTTTTTCTTAATAACCTCAGATGCAACGGATTTGGTTTTTTGTTCAATTTGTTTTTCGGTGGTAATTTTTGAGTCGTCAATAACTTCACCATCTTTGAAAATAATGAGTCTTTTGGCAATTTGAGCATCATCTGGTTCATGAGTAACCATAATGATGGTTTTGCCTTCTTTATTAAGTTCAATTAAAAATTGTTTAATTTCGTTGCCACTTTTTGAATCTAAGTTTCCAGCTGGCTCATCAGCAAAAATAATACTTGGTTCATTGACTAATGCTCTAGCAATAGCAACTCTTTGTTGTTGGCCACCAGAGAGTTGGGCTGGCGTGTTTGATAAGCGGTCACCTAAGCCAACTTTTTCAAGCATTGCTTTGGCTCGTCTGTCTCTTTCACTGCGACTAACTTTGGCATATAAAAGTGGAAGGGCCACGTTGTCTAAGGCTGAGGTTCTAGGAAGTAAATTGAATTGTTGAAAAATAAAACCGATTTCTTGGTTTCTTAGTTTTGATCTTTCAACTTCGTTGTATTCGGTAACGTCTCGACCTTTGAGTTTAATTTTTCCTGCAGATGGTTGAGCGAGCATACTAGCCACTTGAAGAAAAGTTGATTTGCCAGAGCCAGAAGGACCCATGATCGCTAAAAATTCACCCTCTTCAATTTCAAGGTTTACGTTATTTAAAGCTTTGATGGTGTTATTGCCAATTTGGTAGTGCTTGGCAACATTTTTGATTTCCAACAACATATTTTATTCAGGAATAAGGACTAAATCACCTTCGTTAAGACCACTTAAGACTTCGACACTGTCGTCAGTTTCAAGGCCGATTGTAATTTCTTTTTCTTCTGGCTGATCTTTAGCTCCTTTGACTTTGACGTAGTATTTTCCATCGCGGCTAATAGTAGCGTCGTAAGGAACGATCAATACATTTTCTCTAGTGTCCAGAATAATTTTGGCATCACCGTTCATACCAAGGCGATATTTGTTTAGGTCTTCAGAATTGAGTGGGAACTCAACTAAAAAGACGGTGCCAGAGCTATTAACTGAGCTGGAATAAGCAATATAGCTTAATTGAGTATTAATGGTTTCGTTGTCATAAGCATCTAGTTCTAACGTAGCTTTTTGTTCAAGATTAATCAGGCTAATATCAGCTTCATCAACTTCAGCTCGGAAAATTAAGCTTTTTGGATTGACGATTTCGAAATAGTCGGTAGCCAAAAGTTGCACGCCAGTAACGGTGGATGGTGATTTAACCAACACACCTTCAATGGGTGAGTACAAAGAGCTATCTTTGATAGCAATATCTCTGATTTCGACTGACAGAACTTGGTTTTCTAAATCCAACTGAACTTTGTCTAAGGCTTTTCTGGTGTTTTTGTTTTCGACGTTGTAATCATATTGATCTTGGGAATCTTCAAAATCCCAGCGTTCTTTGACGTAGTTATTTAATTCTTGATCCAATTGTTTTTGGAGGGCTTTTTTGTCGATGGAAGCAATGGTTTGCCATTTTTTAATCCAATCACCTTCCATAGCACCTAAATAAACCAATTTTCCACCAGCCATAAATCTCATTCGAGCTTTTTCTTTGGCGTCAACAATGCCAGAAATATCTAGGGTTTTGGTCAAAGAACCTCTTTGAACTGGCTCAAAAGTCAGCACTTCTTTTTTGGCGCCGGCTTTATTAATTTGCCATACGCCAGCCAAAATTAATACAACAATGATTGCTAAAGTTGTTTTCCAGCGTTTTTTGACAAGTTTTAAAAGTGGGGAGATTTTTTTAATTACGAATTTCATCCTTATATTTTAACACGAATAGAGGTTTTTTACCTTTGTTCCCAGACTGGTGGTGGTACAATATTAGTCTAATGAGCCGATAGCTCAGTTGGTTAGAGCAGCAAGCTTATACCTTGCTGGTCGCAGGTTCGAGTCCTGCTCGGCTCACTTCATAAAATAAAACAGCCTCCTTATTCAGGAGGCTGTTTCTTTATTCACTCTATTTATAGGAAGAGGAAGATTAATCCAAGTCCTAAGGCTCCTAGGCCGATTTTTAGCCAGTTGAGGATGTCTTCAGATCCAGACTGTGGCAAAGCCTGTGGCAAGGCTGGCTGTTGATAGTAGTTGCCAGGTGTTGCTTTTGGCTGACAGGCAGTGTTGACAGGGTTGCTGTCTAAGCGACAGAGGTTGTCATAACAGACTGCTCCTGAGAAGTTACACTCACTACTCTTGTAACAGGTTTGATTACAGCCTGGAGCGGGTGTAGGAGTAGGGGTTGGTGCTGGGGCACAATTTGCATCCCCTGGATTTTCAGCTAATCTACAAGTTTTGGTAGAACTATTACAGATGTGGTCTGTATCTCTGCAGTCTCCGTTGGTTACACAAGCATCGTTACAACCAACTTTTGGTGTTGGAGATGGCGATGGTGAAGGTGCAACGCATGAAGTGCTGGTTGGATTACTGATCAATCTACAAACGCCACCATTAGGATTATTGTCACCTGAGTACTCGTAGCAGATATGATTTGCTTCGGCACAGTCAGTGCTCACACTACATGGTTGACCACAGCCAACAGGTGAAGGTGATGGACTAACCGATGGGGTTGGTGAGGGTGATGGACTAACCGATGGGGTTGGTGAAGGGGTTGGGTTAGTCGTCGGATTAGTTGTTGGATTGGTGGTCGGATTTGTCGTTGGATTGGTAGTAGGGTTAGTGGTTGGGTTTGTAGTATTTCCACCAGTTCCACTACAATTTGCAGTTGCATCAGGACAAACAACTACTGCACCAACTAATGTTGACCAGTCTTCATTAATATGGCCATTTACACAAGAGCCACTGCCACCAGTCAAAACGTCAACTTGGACACATTTACAACTACTATTAGCTTCGGCTTGAGCATTAACAGTGCCTGTAGTAACTTGGGGGGTTAGAACAGTACACTCGCCATTCGATAAGCTGTCGCAGTGATGAACAGCAATACAACCACCAGATGGGCTAGTACAATTTCCACCACTACAAGATCCAGTGCCTGAAGATGTTGGAGTTGCGGTTGCTCCAGTTCCCGTCCCAGTTCCTGTTCCAGTGCCTGTGCCAGTGCCTGTTGATCCACAATGACCAGCAGTTGGAGCACTCCAATAACCACCTTTACATTCCTGCATGATACCACCGCGGTTGTCACAAGCACCCTCGCCGGCTGAACCACCGGTCCAATAGGTACATCCAGTAGCTCTTTGACGAACATCTTGGCTAATGCTAGATAGGTAATAAGCAGTGCCGCCACCAATTAGTAATAAGACTAAAATGATGCCAGCAAGAATATATTTAAGTGAAATTTTCTTTTTTGGTTTTTCGAGTTTGGTAGGTTTTTGTTCTGGGGCTTTGTCTAAGATTGGTCCATGTGCTCCTGGATTATCTCCCATTGAGCCTGAGACGTTTTCTTGAGCTTTTTTGAGTCCAATAGGGACTGCTGGGGTAGTTTGAGATGAGGTGAGCATAGTGGACAATAAAAATAATTACAAAAATTACTCGATATCTCATCATAGCATCAAAAGATAAGAAATTTCAAATAGGTAACTTGATGAATCAGCAGCAATATTGGAATTAGTTTAGAGCAATAAGAGCAGTGCGCCAGCGCCCAAGATACCGATACCAGCTTTGATCCAGTTCATTAGGTCATCAGAGCCAGATTTTGGTAATTCAGCAGGCATTTTTGGTTGATCTGGACTACTTGGAATAGTGCAACTACTGCTATTTGGATAAGATTCAAGTCGGCATTTTCCTTCAAAGCAGATATGACTACTGTTAGAACAGTCGCTGTTAGCACGACAGTTTTCGTTACAACCTGCGGCTATTTCTGCTGGAGGAACAACGGTAGTTGTTTGCTGTGGAGCAGTACAGTTAGTTCTATCTGGATAAGTTGCTAAACGACATTGGTTGAAATAGCAGATATGCCCACTTTGGGCACAATCTGAATTTTTAGAACAGTATTCTCCACACATTGCTTTGGTTGATGTGATTGGAGTAGGTGTTGGTGAAGCGGCTCGGCAATTAGCATCTCCAGGGTTGGTGGCTAATCGACAAGTGTTGGTAGTAGTGCTACAAACATGGTTGGCTTCAGCACAGTCGCTGTTTTTGCTACAAGCTTCATTACATTCAGCTTTTGGTGATGCTGATGGAGTAGGTGTTGGGCTTGGTTCTTGGCAAGTAGTGCTGTTAATGTTGGTTTTTAAGCGACATTTGCCTTCGACGCAAATGTGATTGTCTTCGGCACAATCGTTGGTAACACTGCAACCTTCATTGCATTGAGCCAATTGTTCTGGTTTAACAGTAATTTCCACACCACAACCGCTCATTTCTGCTTCTTCGATTGATAATGTAACTAGGTTTTGAACTTTAATTTCACTGTCAATGGTATTGGCAAGTTTGATTCTGAAATTGAAAACCTCAGATTGCCCTGGTCCTAAATCTTTTGCGGTGCAAGTTAGAGTTTTGGTGGTTGAGTTGTAAGCGTTAGTACCACAATTACTATCTAAGAATTGGTAAGAAAAATCATTGCTATTACCACTGGTAACACTTAGTTTGTCGGTAGCAACTATTGTAGTAGTGAGGTCACCAGTATTTTTGACTTCAAAGCTATAAACAACTGTTTCTCCTGGTTCAAATTGGGTTTTTTGTGAGTTTAACTCATAATCTCCGGCCGTGTTGGATAGCTCATCGCGATAAGAATTTTTAACACATGAAGCGCCAACAGCAGGTTCGGCAACATTAAAGGATAGGGAACAATCTTGAACTTTTTCAACGTTAGCTTTTGACTGAGTAGGAGCAGTTGGTGCAACGCTTTCTCTAACAAAGAATTGTTTGAGAGAAACTGCTACACCGGCAGTAGCAACTAGGAAGAAAAGTGCTACGCCTAGTATCATAGCTAACTTATTGCTTTTTGCTGGGGTAGGTTTTTTGACTGATGGAATTGGACTATTAGCAACAGTGTTGGTGGTAGTAGTGCTGGTGTTGTTTTCTAATTGATTTAACATGATTAGTTGAGTGCCTCAAAAGCATTGCAGGATGCCGGATCACTGCTTGTACAAACCTGACATTGAGCAAAGAACTTTCCACTCTTATTAATGGTGTAGCTTTCTGAAACCCGACCAGTTGAAGTCAAGGTTTTAACTGTGCCGCCTGGCTCAACAACTCTAAAGGCATAATTGGTAACACCTTCGACGTTGGCACAGGTGAATTTGACGGTATCGTTGAACTTTGGATCAGCGGTAATTTCTACGCCTGTTGCTGGGTTAACCATGGCGATATCCAAACACATTGGTCCTACAGCCGGTTGGCATTCTACTGAGCTAGGGTTTGAGTTAAGTCGACATTTTCCTTCGCTACATGCAAATCTACTATCAGCAGTTTGGCATTGAGCATTTGTCGTACAGTTACTGTTACAGAAATAAGTAATTGGTGAGGCAGAAGGTGAAGGATTAATCGATGGGGTTGGGTTTGTGGTCGGATTTGTCGTTGGATTGGTTGTTGGGTTTGGAGAAGAACCACCATTTCCACCGCAGTTTGCACTCGAGTTTGGACAAACAACTACTGCACCAACTAATGTTGACCAGTCTTCATTAATATGGCCATTTACACAAGAGCCACTGCCACCAGTCAAAACGTCAACCTGGACACATTGGCAAGTTCTGTTGGCTTCTTCTTGAGCGTTGACAGTACCAGTTCTAACATCAGGTGTTAAGACGGTACATTCGCCATTATTTAAGCTATCGCAGTGGTGGACGGCAATACAGCCACCAGGTGGGTTGCTACAATTATTGCCTACACATGAACCTGAGCCTGTTCCAGAAGAAGGAGATGGTGTGGCAGTGCCACCACCATTATTGTTTCCACCGTTGCCGCCACAAGCATTAGCACATTCACTTCCAGCAGCGCTCCAGTAACCACCAACACATTTTTGAGCAACTCCGCCACGACAGTCACAAGAACCTTCTCCAGCAGAGCCACCACCAACCCAATAGTTACAACTGGTCGCTCTTTGGCGAACATCTTGACTAGATTGAGTTAAATAGAGGGCAGTTCCAGATCCTAAAATTAAAACTAAGAGCAAAATGCCCCCAATAATATATTTTAGAGAAAACTTACTGTTTTTTGGTTGATTAGTAAGAGGAGCAGGCTGAGTTTGAGATGGGGCGCTTGAAGCAGGTGTACTCAAACCAGCATTTACCATTTTAGAAATAGTAGGCTTGTTGAGCGCTTGATTAGTAAGATTTGATTGTTCTGGTTTAAACATGTTGAAAAGGAGCTCATTGAGCTCTTTTTGTGCACAATATAAGAATACAGATTTTCTAGAGACAGCGTCAATAGGTATTTTGAGTATAATACTCACCTATGATGAAAAATGTTCCTGAGTTATTGGCACCTGCTGGTAATTTCTCAAGTCTGAAAGTCGCTATCCAATCTGGAGCCGACAGTGTTTTCTTTGGCATTGGCGACTTTAATATGAGGGCGAGTGCTTCTGTAAATTTCCAAGAATCTGATTTACCAAAAATTGTCTCAATGTGCAAAAGTGCGGGAGTTAAATCATATTTAACACTTAACACTCTTATGTATAACTCTGATCTTGAAATGATGAGAAAGTGTGTTGACTTGGTAAAACAAAGCGGTGTGGACGCAATTATTGCAGCTGATATCGCCACTATCCTCTATGCACGAGAACAGGGCGTAAATGTTCATCTTTCTACACAAATGTCAGTTTCAAATATTGAAGGAGTGAGGTTTTATGCTCAGTTTTGCGATGCGATAGTCTTGGCTAGAGAGCTAACTTTGGAGCAAGTTAAAGAGATTGCTAAACAAATTGAATCAGAAAACATTGTCGGCCCCAATGGTGATTTGGTAAAAATAGAAGTTTTTGCCCATGGAGCATTGTGTGTCAGTGTTTCTGGACGTTGCGGGATGAGCTTGTATCACCAAAATAGATCTGCCAACAAAGGTCAGTGTTCTCAAATCTGTCGAAGGCCATATAAAGTCACAGATATTGCTAATGGCAAAGAGATGATTGTTGATAATAACTATATTATGAGTAGCGCCGATCTTTGTACGATTGGTTTTTTGCCTGAGTTGGTTGCGGCAGGTGTGAGTATTTTAAAATTCGAAGGCAGGGGAAGACCGCCAGAATATGTAGAAACTGTTGTTAGTACTTATAAAGAAGCAATAGAGGCACTTAAAAGTGGCAGTTTTAACTCTGATAAGGTGAAGGTTTGGCAAGAAAAGCTGGGTACGGTTTTCAATCGAGGTTTGTCTGATGGTTATTATATGGGTCGCAAACTCAATGAATGGGCAGGGCGCGATGGCAGTCAGGCAACGCAAATTAAAGTGCAAATTGGGGTTATAGAGAAATATTATCCAAAAATAAAAGTTGCACAGTTTACTTTAACTGCTAAAGAGAATTTGGTAAAAAACAACGAACTTTTGTTTATTGGAGCAAAAACTGGCTTAGTAAGACATGTGATAATCAACTTGGTGATTGATGATCATGAGGTTAGTCAAGCTCAGCAAGGCGATGTGGTTACGGTAGTGGTTGAGCAAAAGCTGAAGGCTGGAGATGTAGTCTACTTGGTTAAAAGTATAGCCAAAACTTAAATTAATAGAAAAACCCGTAGCTTACTAGGTTAACAACCAAAGGTTATTCGCCAAGTGGGCTACGGGTTTTAAAATTGTTTTATTTAACGTTTCGATTTCAGGCGTTCTGAAATCAACATTAAATGCACTGTATATCTCCCGATGTACAAAATACGTGATGATTATAGCGCGTTTAATACCTTTTGTCAAGCCTATAGTAATAGTTTTACATAAATGAGTCAAAATGATCTGGTTGTTGTAGTTGTTTTTTCTCAAAAAAAGCCTATAATACAATCCTCGCTAATTATTTCACTTTAATTTCACTCGTGAATTCTTAATTTATGCAAAAGATTAAAAACATCGCTATTATTGCTCACGTGGACCACGGTAAAACCACTTTAATCGACGGTTTGCTCAAACAAACCAAGACTTTCCGCGACAACCAAGCTGAAATGAGCCAAATTAGAATTATGGACTCCAATGCTCAAGAATCTGAGCGTGGCATTACCATTTTGGCCAAAAATACTTCAATTGATTATCTAGATACAAAAATTAACGTCATCGACACCCCTGGACACGCTGACTTTGGTGGTGAGGTGGAGCGCGTGATTAACATGGCTGATGGTGCTCTTTTGATTGTTGATGCTGCTGAGGGTCCATTGCCACAAACCAGATTTGTCTTGGAGCAAGCTTTGGCTCGTAATTTGAAGATTATTTTGGTGATTAATAAAATTGATCGTAAAGACGCTGAACCAGATAGAGTATTGCTACAAACTGAAGAATTATTCTTGAATTTGGTCAATGATGACTCTCAATTAGACTTCCCTGTTATTTATGCGATTGCTAGAGAAGGAAAAGCTTGGACTGAATTGCCATCTGATATGAACGCTCCTGGTAGTTTGGTGCCTTTGCTTGATCAGATTTTGGAAACCATTCCAGAGCCACAAGCTAAAAGAGAAGAACCTTTTAAGATGTTGGTTTCTAATATCGACTTTGATAATTACAAAGGTGTTCATGCGATCGGTAAGATTAGTGCTGGAACTGTCAAGCCAGGCGACACAATTAGTATTGTTGAAGAAGATCAATTCATCAAAAACTGTAAAGTACAATATGTTTTAGCTTCTCATGGCTTAGAAAAAGTCGAAGTCGCTGAAGGTCAGCCTGGAGACATTATTTCTATTACCGGTGTGGATGGCGTAGCCATTGGTCAAACTTTGACTGATCCAGCTCATCCTATTGGTTTCCCTAAGATTAAAATCACTGATCCAACTTTGAGTATTCAAATTGGACCAAACTCTTCACCTTTCAAGGGTAAAGAGGGTGAGTTTTGTACCGCTCGTCAGCTCGAAGATCGTTTGAAGAGAGAGAAAAAAACTAATTTAGGTCTCAGGATTGAAGCAAATCAATCTGGTGGAGGCTATATGGTGTCTGGTCGTGGTGAGCTACATTTAGCTGTCATGATTGAAAACATGCGCCGCGAAGGTTATGAAATGGAAGTCGGTAAGCCACAGGTTATTTTGAAAGAAATTGATGGAGCAATGCATGAGCCAATGGAAGAATTGACTGTCGAGATTGATAAAGATTTTGTGGGAATTATTACTGAAGAAATGGGTAAACGCCGTGCTGAACTTTTGGACACTGTTACCAATGAAAAAGGTGTCGCAAGAATGATTTATAAGATTTCTTCTAGAAACCTACTTGGTTTCAGATCAGAAATTTTGACTAAAACTCGAGGCAATGGTTTGTTTGCCTCAAGATTTTTGGGTTACTTCCCAGTTGTTGGTACTAGTGCTCGTTTGAGAAATGGTGTGTTGATTGCTACCGAAAATGGTACTACTACCTCATACGCTTTGGATGCAGTTCAGCAACGTGGTTCAACCTTTATAGGGGCTGGTGTTAATGTTTACACTGGCATGATTGTTGGTCTTAATTCCAGACAAGAAGATATGGATGTTAATGTTTGCAAGGGAAAACAATTGACCAACTTTAGAGCTGCTAATGCCGACCAAATGATCAAATTGGCACCACCAATCGAAATGAGTTTGGAGCAATGTTTGGACTTTATTGAAAACGATGAGTTGTTGGAAATTACTCCAGAAAACTTGCGTTTACGCAAAAAAATCTTGGACAAAAATCTAAGACAAAAAGCCGCCAATCGAAGTTAGTTGTTTTAGAAGAACCTTTCTTTTTGAGCCGTTTGCAAATTAGCTTTTTTCAAAAAGCTTTTTTGTGTTAAAATAAAATCTTCCAAATGGAGATGTGTTCGGGGATGGACAAGCAATCAGCTTGAGTTTTGACGTACAAGGATAAGAAAATGTTGAATTTATATCGAACTTACTATGGATTTTTAATGAAATACAAATGGCGCTTTGTCGCTTTTTTTGTGTTTTTGTTGATGTATGCAGTGGCGGAAAGTATTCAGCCTTATTTTTATAAGCTGTTGATTGACGCGATTCCTGGCCGAAATTTTGATCTTATTTTGCAAATCTTAGTGGTCTTTTTTGGAGTGAGAATTGTTCGCTTGCTGCTTAATGTTTTGACTTATTGGACAGGTGACAATGTTTTATTGGCCTCAGCTCGAGATGCTCGTTTGGCTGTTTTCAAAAAAATTCAAGATTTTATCATGTACAGAATGGTTGCCGCTGCGTAGGCATAGAAATGGGGGGTTGCCGTG
>JAHDXH010000013.1 GCA_023382875.1 Patescibacteria group bacterium
GCAAATTGCTGAGTCTACTAGTAATCATTTGTTGTTTAAGAACCAACAGAGTTGGGCCAGGGGTAGGCATTTGTATGTCAGATTTGTTTTTGATACGAGTGAGGCGATGGGGATGAATATGGTAACCATTGCTACCGGCAAAATCTGTGACTGGCTAGAAGACCAGGTTTCCGATGTTAAGCTTATTGCCTTATCGAGTAATGTTTGCAGTGATAAAAAAGATAATTTGATTAATAGTTTTTATGGACGGGGCTATTGGGCGCAAGCTGAGGCTTGGTTGTCTGAGGATGTCTTGCAAACCGTCCTCAAAACTACTTCCGATCAACTTGTTGCAGCTCATGTCCAAAAAAATTTAATTGGTTCAAATGTAGCTGGATCTTTTTCTCAAAACGCTCAAGTGGCGAATGTTTTGGCAGGTATTTTTCTAGCTACTGGTCAAGATCCTGCTCATGTTGTCGAAGGTAGCCGCGCTTTTCTGAGTGTGACTAAAGAAAGCGACGGTGTTTATGTGGCTTTAACTTTGCCCAATCTTAATCTGGGAACTATTGGCGGAGGCACTTATTTGCCAAGCCAAAAAGAAGCGCGTGAACTAATAGGTATGGGCGAACTGAAAGCAGACCAATTGGTAGCTGTGACGGCCGTAAGTTGTTTGGCTGGTGAGTTATCTCTATTGGCGTCTTTGACAGAAAAAAGTTTGGCTCATGCCCATCAAACCTTGGCTAGATAATCATGTTAATAAAAAAAGACGTTGGAATCACCAGCTTTGGCTTTGCTCTTCCTCAACAGAAGATTCTGACCAAGACTATTGCTTTGGCTCAAGGAAAAGATGAGAGTATTGGTAAGTCTTTGGGTGTAATTTCTAAAACAGTTCCCAGCCTTGATGAAGACACAATTACCTTGGCCACTCAGGCTAGCTTAGAAGCGCTTACTTCTTTTGCTGGTGCGAAAAACAGCATTGGTGCTTTATTTGTGGGCAGTGAAAGTCATCCCTATGCTGTCAAACCATCTGGCACTGTTATAAAAAGTGCTCTTGGACTTAGTGAAGATATGGCTTTGGCCGATTTGCAATTTGCCTGCAAAGCAGCAACACAAGGTTTGCAAATTGGAGCAAGCTACGTTTTGTCTGGTTTGGTTAAAAATGCTCTGATTATTGGTGCTGACACTGCACAATCTAGTCCGGGGGACGCCTTAGAATACACGGCAGGAGCGGGAGCAGCTGCTTATGTATTAGGAAGTGACAATTTGCTGGTCAAGTTTTTGGCCACTTTAAGTATTGCCACCGATACTCCAGATTTTTGGCGTAGACCTGGGGAAAGCTACCCGCAACACGCTGGTAGATTTTCCGGGGGGCCAGCTTATTTTTATCATATTTCTACTGCTGCTCAAAAAATTTTGTCAGAAACTGGTTTGAAACCCAATGATTTTAAATACTGTGTTTTTCACACTCCCAATGGCAAATTTCCTAGAGAAATAGCCAAAAAACTTGGATTTAAAGAGGAGCAAATTCAGCCCAGTTTGCTAGTTGAGAAAATTGGTAATACTTATGCTGCAGCTGTACCTTTGGCATTATCAGCTGTTTTAGAACAAGCTAAGGCTAAGGAAAAGATTCTAGTGGTCTCTTATGGTTCTGGATCTGGCAGTGATGCTTTTGTTTTGGAAACAACAGACTTGTTGGAAAGTTTTAACAAAAAAAGAAATCAAAAAATTATCGACCAAATTGAAAAATTAATAGAGGTTGATTATCAAACTTATACAACCGCAATGAAATTGTTGGCGCACTAATTATGAAGATTACCGTCTTAGGACAAGCAATCACTAGTTTTGGAGAGCTTTGGCAAAAATCTTTGCCAGATTTGCTGATGGAGGCGATGGCTGGTGCTATAGAAAATGCCAACCTCGAAATTAATGATATTGATGCAATTTTTGTCGCTAACATGAGTGCAGGTATGGCAGAAAACCAAGTTCACTTAGGTGCTTTGGCTAGCCAACTTCTTGGCGGCAATAAACCCGCCATGAGAGTTGAAGGTGCCTGCGCCTCTGGTTCTCTGGCAATGCTGGCTGGTGAGTATTCTTTGCTAGCTGGTCAGTATAAAACTGTTTTGGTGGTAGGAGTGGAAAAAATGACAGATATTGATAGTGCATTAGCCACCAAATACTTATCGGGTGCTGCTTTTTATGGTCAAGAATATGGTAGTACTTTCCCTGGTTTATATGGACTATTGGCTGGAGCTCATATGCAAAAATATGGTACGACCAGAGATCAACTTTCTGCTGTAGCAGTCAAAAACCATTTGCACGCTTTTGATAATCCTAATGCACAGTATCACAAGAAATTTTCTCTTGATCAAATTAGCCAAAGTCAGTTAGTTGCCGACCCACTAAGATTATTGGATTGTTCGCCGATTACAGATGGTGCGGCAGCAGTAGTTTTGACTACTAAAGTAGCAAAAGGCTTGGCTAAGATTAGCGGTTTTGGCCATGGCCAGGACAGTTTGGATTTAGCTGGCAGAAAAAGTTTGACCTCACTTGAGGCTACCAAATTGGCTGCTGATCATGCTTATGCGATGGCAGATTTATCGGCCAAACAAATTCAAGTCGCCGAAGTTCATGATTGTTTTACTATTGCTGAGATTTTGGCCTATGAAGATTTGGGATTCGCCAAGGTTGGTGAGGGTGGCAAGTCGGTGGCTGCAGACCAGATGACTTATGGTGGACAAGTAGTAGTTAATCCGTCGGGAGGTTTGAAAGCCGGTGGGCATCCAGTGGGAGCGACGGGAGTTAAGCAGATTGCCTATTTAGCAAAAATTTTAGCTCAAGGTCAGTTTGAGACGGCTTTGGCTCATAACGTTGGTGGCAGTGGTGCCACTAGCGTCGTACATATTTTGACCAATAAAAATGACTAAACCAGCAGGATATTTGCGTGACAGAAGTGAGGTGGCTAATTGGTTGGGCCAACAAGGACAGGTTTTGTTGGTAACTACAATTAGGACCAGTAGTCCCGAGCTCAATTATTTAACACCTTATGATTATGCCGTGGTTGACTTCGCTGGTCAGAAAAAAGAATTTATGGCTGCAGCTGGTGAAAAGCTAGAGGTAGGTGACAAGGTCAAATTGGTTTTGAGAAAGAAGTTTCAACCTGATGCAAGTAGTCTAATAGAATATAGTTTAAAATTAATTAAAGTTTAAGGAAAAATATGAAAAGCACCACCGCTCAATCAAAAGGTAAAGTTATCATTTCCGGTGAGCATAGTGTTGTCTACGGAATGCCTGCTTTAGTTGGTAGTATTAAATTGTTCCGTGAAGTAGTTTTGCGCGAACCAATCAAGAGAAAAATTTCTCAACCTGCCTTTGTTGACAATCTCTTCAAAATTTTTGAAAAGAAGTTTGGCCATGTTGCTAATGATTTAGAAGTTGTTGATTTGGGTAAGTTGCCAATTGGTTCTGGTTTAGGTTCTTCGGCTGCCTATGCTCACGCAGTTTTTTTGAGTTTACTTAAACACTTCAAATTATCGGCTACTAAGGAAGAACTTTACGAAATGGTCCAAGAAAGTGAGCGCTTTGCTCACGGTAATCCCAGTGGTGTAGACGCAACAGCAGTTGTTTATGGTGGTTTATTGGAATTTTTGCGAAAAGAAGATCAAATTAGCATCAATAAGTTGGGCGATGAAAACAATGTTTTGAAGAAAACCAATTTTTATTTAATTGATTCAGGCCGTCCTGTAGAGTCAACCAAGGAAATGGTGGAGGCTGTTTCTGATAGAGTTAAGTCAGACCAAGTGGCAGCTAAGGTTTTAGAACAAATTGGCGAATTAACCACTAAGCTAATTACCCAAGTTAGACAAAATAAGTTCGAAGTTAATTTATTGCAAGACAATGAAAAACTTCTAGAACTCTTGGGAGTTGTTGGTGAAAAAGCTAAGAAAATGATTAAACAATTAGAAGAGGTTGGAGCGGTTGCTAAAATTACCGGCGCCGGTGGTGTTAAAGGTGGATCTGGTATGCTATTGGTTTATTCGAAAGATCAAGAAAAATTGGCCAATTTAATAAAAGAGAAAAAATGGAAGTCTTATCAGGTGACCATTGGATAGGAAGATTTTATGAATAAAGTTACGTTTTCCGCGCCTGGTAAGTTGATGTTAAGTGGTAGTTATGCAGTGGTTCATGGTCGACCTTGCGTGGTTACATCAGTAGATCAACGCTTATATGTGACTGTCGAAAAAAATGGTGCTGATAGATTCCACTTGGAAGCTCCAGATTTAGGTTTAATGGCTTATTCCAAAACATTGTCTGAACTTGGTACTAAAGATGTTCCTAGTGCGGTCAAATTTATTGAAATTTTATATAAGCATTTTTTGGTCGATTATCCACAGGAAAAAGGCATTATTGTCAAAACTAAGAGTGATTTTTCTAGTTCATTTGGTTTTGGTTCCAGCAGTGCAGTGACTGTGGCTTTTGCCAAAGCTTTGTGTAAACTTTATGGCGTGAGTTTGGATAACAAAGAATTATTCAAACTTTGTTATGGAGCAGTAATTGAGGTGCAAGGTGTTGGTTCTGGATTTGATTTAGCATCAGCTATTTGGGGTGGAACAATTTATTACGTTTCTCCGGCCAAAGTGGTAGAGCCAATTGAAATCAAAAAGTTGCCTATCGTGGTTGGTTATACTGGCGTTAAGGCAGACACGCCAACCTTAGTCAGAATGATTGATCAAAAATTGAAAAGAAGTCCAGTCAAAGTAGAAGATATTTTCAACCAAGTGGGTGAAGTTTCAGATGAGGTTTTGCGCACTCTAGGTCATGAAGATTGGGAAAAATTGGGAGAGTTATTTAATCAACATCAGGAATTAATGAGGAAGCTTGGGGTGAGTAGTAATGAGTTGGAAAAACTGATTGAAGCTAGTTTGAAAGCTGGTGCTTATGGCGCTAGTTTATCGGGCGCTGGCGGCGGTGACTGTATGTTGGCAGTCGTCGATGATCATTCTAGAAGATTTGTGGAAAAAGCAATTGAAGCTGCTGGTGGGGAAGTTATGTCCGTTAGTCTCAATGCCTCTGGTGTTAGAATGGAGAAATGAAAAAAGTTACCATAAAAACAGCTTCTGACATTGCTTTGATTAAATATTGGGGCAAGAAAGATGAAATTTTGCGTTTGCCAGAAAATGGCAGTGTGTCGATTAAGCTAGATGGCTTAGATACGGTTACAACGGTTGAGTTTCGTGATGATTTGATGGCTGACGATATCACGATTGAAGGTGAGTCAAACAACGAGGAAACGGCTCGGGTCACTAAACATTTGGATCGTATTAGAAATTTGGCAGGTGTAAAAACTTTTGCCAAAGTCGTTTCTCAAAACACCTTTCCTAAAGGCACCGGTCTTTCTAGTTCTGGGTCAGGTTTTGCTGCTTTGACTTTCGCTGCGGTAGCTAGTTTAGAACTCAAGCTATCAGAGCGTGAGTTGTCTATCTTGGCTCGCCAGGGTTCTGGAACTGCCTGTCGTTGTGCCTGCGGAGGCTTTATTGAATGGCTTGACGGTGACACCTCAGAAACTTCATATTCGGTTTCATTAAAGCCCGCAGATTATTGGGACATTCGTGATGTGGTTGTCGTGGTTGATGAGGGCAAGAAAAAAATTTCTTCAACTGAAGGTCATGAAGCAGCTCGAACCAGTCCTTTTTATCAGGCGAGGTTAGATAGAATTGGTAATAAAATCGCTCAAATGAAACAAGCTATCGAACACAAAAATTTTATGGAGCTTGGTAGTTTGGCCGAAAAAGAAGCTTTAGAATTTCACTCAATTTTGTTGACTTCAGAAATTCCCTTGATTGCTTGGTATCCTGGCACTGTTGAAGTAATGCAGGCGGTAACTGATTTGAGAGCTTCGGGAGTGCCATGCTACTTTACAATTAATACTGGTTTTAATGTTCACGTTTTGACTTTGCCAGAGTATGAAAAAGTTGTAGCTGAGCACTTAGGCAAATTAAGTTTAGTTAAGAAAATTTTATCGGCCAAAGTTGGTCCAGCACCCAAAGAAATTGATCAGCACTTATTTTAATTATTAAGATTACTTTTTATGACACAAGTTGTTCCTCAGCATTTAGCAATTGTTTGTGATGGCAACCGCCGTTGGGCCAAAGAGCATGGACTACCTGCTTTTGAGGGTCATAAGAGAGCTGTAGATAAGGTTTTTGATGAGCTAATTGAAGCAGCAGCTCAAAGAGGGATCAAATATTTAACCTTTTGGATTTTTAGCACCGAAAACTGGCAAAGAGATAAGATTGAGGTTGAGGGTTTGATGAATTTATTCAGAATGTTTTTTGATACGAGAATCAATGAGTTTAAGAAAAAAAATGTTCGTTTTAATATGATTGGCAATCTTGATCATTTTTCTTCAGATATCCAAAAAAGAATTGTTGATGGGATGGAAAAAACTAAAGACTGCGACAAAATTACTGTGACCTTAGCAATGAGTTATGGTGGTCGTGATGAATTGGTGCGGGCAGTCAAAAAAATTGCGACTGAAGTAAGCGGTGGTGATTTGCAGGTCGATCAAATTGATGCCAATAAAATTACTGCACATCTAGATACTTATAATCTTCCTGATCCAGAATTTATTGTTCGCACTAGCGGTGAACAGCGCTTATCAGGTTTCTTGTTATGGCAATGTGAGTATTCTGAGTTTTATTTCCCTGCTTGGCATTTCCCAGAATTTGACAGTGAAAAACTGGATGAATGTCTAGAAGAATTTTCCTCAAGAAAACGACGATTTGGAAAATAGTTTAAAAAATCGTAATTCCCAAAATGACTTCGATGAGTTGCATGATCCAATAACTGGCAAACAGCAAGATGAAGCCGATTAGAGCTGTGGTGATACGATTTTTACCTGCTTCAATGGCTTTACTAGTGTTATTGGCACCGTAGACCATTTCAAAGCCACCCCAAACTAACATCACGAATAGAATTAAACCTGCTAATGGGAAGGCAAAGTCGAGAAGTCGCGAGATAATTCCACCTGGGGTCGAGAGGTCAGTAGCTAAATTAGAGCCAGTGCCGCCAGTGCTATTTTGACCAATTTTAAGTGGGTTGAAAGCATCAAAATCTGAGCTAGTAACACCTTCTTTGCCAGGTCCCAAGGGGCTTTGACCATCGCCACCAGCTCCACCCTCATCTTCTAAAATACATCGATTTTCTTCTGTTGTAGTCGGACAAAAACACATTGGAGTGCCAGCGTCGTTGTAGGCCAATTGGTTGTTTGCACAATCTCTGACACAGAAACCACTCACGTTTCTAAAGTCACAGGAACAAGCTGGGTTACCAGCGTCATTAGTAGTTCTCTGGCCATCAGAACAAGTGGCAACACAGTAAGCTGTACTAGCGCCAGTTCTAGTTACTGATCTTCTTGGTAAATAACAAGAACAACTTTCGATAGCAGCACCTGTTTCACAGTCTGGTTCATTGCTTACACAGGTACCAGCTTCGTTGATGATCATATCGGCATCGCCAGCACAAAAACAGGTGGGTACGCCTGAAGCATTGAAAACATCTTGCCCAGTGGTGCATCTGTTGACACAAAAACGTTGTGGATTACTCGAGCCAGAATTATTAGTTTCGTGATACGGATAACCTCTTGGCGGACTACACTCACAACCACTACCTAAAACTTCTTGGCCTTCTGTGCATTCAGCAGCGAAAACTGGATTAACGTTAATTGTTAAGCTTGATAAGAAAAAACCAAAAATAAAGATAATAGTAAAAAAGAATTTAAAAATCGATTTGTTATGCATTCTCATTTTATTATCCACCAAATCCTGGAATTCGCAAAACGGTATTCCCGATAAACTCAAGGAGAGAGACGGACAGAATAATGAATATTAAGCCAATAACAGCGGCAGTGAGCCACTCTTTGGCATCGCTAGTTTTCTTAAGATCGCCTTGTGACATGGTTAATGAGAAAGCACTGGCCAAGATAATTAGCAAAGCAATGCCACCAGAAATGCCAATACCAATATTGATTAGTTTACTGACTAAGTCTCTTGGATCTTGAGAAATACAGCCCACAGCAGTCCAAATTCCGCCTGAACCATAACAGCTTTGACAGGCTCCTGCTGCAGCTGAATTTGGTCCAAGGTTGCTTTCACAAATGGAGTAATCACCAGCTTCGCCGGTGTTGGGGTTTAAGGAAACGCAATTGGCATCGCCATCTGCACAAACTCTAAAAGTTTTTTTACACTCAAAATTAAAGGAAGAAGCTCCATAAATATCACTACCACCATAAACAGTGCTATCAGTAATATTAAAGGTTAGTTCGTAGTTGCCGAGTCTTTCTGGGGTAAAAGTGGTGTTGACGCCAGCACCAAAAGAGAAGCGTTCATCTAAAACTTCGCCATCTGGTCCGGTAATAATTAGTCTTGGGTCACCTGCATCCTGTGTTCCGCACTGCTCTGACTTAGCCAAAGGATTGATGGCGCCAGAAATAGTCATTGGGCGATTGGCATAAATTTGTTCGCCTGTGCTGGAGATGCTTAAAAAGCTACAATTTTCGATGGAGCTTTGCATTTCTTCGCATTGGGTGGAATCATCGGCCAAAATTTGTTGGTTAAAAACAGCTGTAACTCTTCTGCAGACAGGCATTTCTTCGCGACATAAGCGGTCTCCATCTTTATCCAGTTCAATATCAATGGCCATTGGCGAGTTGGAGCGAGCATCGCTTTCAGGAAGGGTGATGGTGCCTGAATAGCAAGAGCCATCGAATTGATCGATGGTAAAGTCGCGCCAATTGAGGGTGGAAATATTAACGGCTGCTTTGAGTTCTTGTCCAGATGGACCAGCGCCGTCTCCACCATCCATACAGTTGTTTGGTGAATCTTCTTGATCGCCTAAACCTTGGTTTAAAACTCCACCACACACTCTAATTGTATAGGTGGCTTGACCTCCAGAAGTAGAATTGGCAAAAACAGTAGCTGAATTGTTTGGTGTGAGTGAAGTGCCGTTAATGCTGATATCACATTGACCAAATTGACTACTATCATTATCAATCGCAAAAACGAAATGGGGTGCAATTAGCGCCCCGAAAAAGAGAAGAAGTGTGGCCAAGATAACCTTGATCATTTTCACAAAGTGTATTTTACCGTATCAAGGGGTATTTTACTACCAGATAAGTTACAAATATGTATTTTTGAACACTTTTAATGATCAAGCGACAAATGCTCGAGATGGGGTACAATATGTTTACTATGTCAAATGTTACCAATGAACACCTACTTACTAGAGGTGTCGCCCAAGTTTTACCAGATAGCGAATCACTTTTGGCTTTAATGTATAAAAGACCGATTCGTGTCTATCTTGGCATAGATCCAACGGGTGCACATTTGACGCTTGGTCATAGTGTGGTTTTGAGAAAACTTCAACAATTTGCTGACGCAGGTCACGATGTCATTTTATTGATTGGCAATGGTACCGTTCGGATTGGTGATCCCACTGGTAAGGACTCAACCCGTCCGATGTTGACAGATTCTGAGATCGAGGAAAATTTCAAAGATTGGCAAAAACAGGCTAGTAAAATTTTGGACTTTTCCAAAATTAAAATCATGCGTAATGGTGATTGGTTAGATAAATTGAATTTCTCTGATATTGTCAAATTGATGGCTAAGACCACCGTACAGCAACTCTTGGAGAGAGATATGTTCCAAAAAAGAATGGAAGAAGGTCGTCCGATTTTTGGACACGAAGTTATTTACCCATT
This sequence comes from Patescibacteria group bacterium, assembly GCA_023382875.1. Lineage (GTDB taxonomy): Bacteria > Patescibacteriota > Microgenomatia > UBA1400 > PJMF01 > JAHDXH01. The sequence goes on from JAHDXH010000013.1 coordinate 9,734, forward strand.
ACTACAAGGTTATGACAGTGTGGCTATGGACGTTGATTTGGAGATTGGTGGTACGGATCAAACTTTCAACATGATGATGGGTCGTACTTTGCAAAAAGCCTACAACGACAAAGAAAAGTGGGTTTTAGCTACTCCAATTATTAATGGCACCGATGGTCGCAAAATGAGTAAGTCTTATGGCAATTATATTGCTTTGACTGAAAACCATATTGATATGTACGGCAAGTTAATGAGTACTGCGGATAGCGAAATCATTACTTACTTTGAAGTTTTGACTGATTTACCAATGGATGAAATCAAAGAAATGGAAAAAGCGATTGCTGGTGGTGCCAATCCGATGGAATTTAAAAAACGTTTGGCATTTGAAATTACTCGCCAATACCACGATGATAATTTAGCCAACCAAGCCAGTGAGCATTTTCAAAAGACAGTGCAAAATAAAGAATTGCCTGATGAAATTGCCGAGGTTGAGATCAAAGAAAGCCGGCTCAACATTGTAGATTTACTCAAACAGTTGATGTCAGAAGAAAGTAACTCACAACTGCGTCGTTTAGTTATGCAAGGCGCTGTCCAAGTTGATAATCAAAAAATCACTGATGTGGGACAAGTAGTAACATTAACTTCAGGACAAGTTGTCAAAGTGGGTAAGCGCAATTACTATAAAATTAAAGTATGACCAAAAAACAACTAAATTTTCTCAAAAAAGCTTTCGCTATTATTGCTATCTTGGTGATGATTTTTGGCGGCTTGGGTAGCGCTCTACTTTCCTTATTATAGTAAGATGAGGTTATGTATAGACTTTCCACCTCTTTGTTAGAGGTCAAAGGTATTGGTGAAAAAACTGCTCAAGATTTGAGTGAGCGCGGTTTTTCCTGCGTGCGAGATTTGCTTTTGAATTTGCCACTTCATTATCTAGATAGGTCGACATTGGGAAAAATTAGCGAGCTAAACGAAGAACGAGAACTAACTTTTATTGGCGAAGTAACTAGTATTAGTAATTTTTATCGAAGACCACGTTCAATTCAGAGTGCAACTGTTAAAGACGATACAGGCCGAGTGAAAATGATGTGGTTTAACAACCCCTTCATTTTGAAGAAAATCCAAAAAGGCAAATCTTATGTATTTAGTGGCAAACTGAGCGCCAAGGGCAGTGTAGTTCAACCAGTGGTTGCTGGTGTCGGCGAAGATTCTTTGCACACGGGGAGAATTGTGCCAGTTTACTCAGGTTCTTTTGGAGTGAAAGTCGGAACTTTAAGAAGAATTTATAAAGAGGTTTTAGATAATTTGGCGGTTGATGGTGATCAGGACCTGAGTCAAGTTTTACCAGACCAAGGTTTGTCGAAGTTGCTGGATACGCTTGAATATTTGCATTTCCCAGAGACAGAGGAACAAGTGGTGCTGGGCAAAGAAAGATTGGCTTTGGAAGAGCTACTTCTATTGATTAGAAAATCAAATCAAATTCGTGATGAATGGCAAAAACTGAGCGCAGAAAATCATCCACCTGTGGTAAAAGTTAAGGCAGAAGATCTCGTACCTAAAAGTATTCCTTACGCATTAACCAAAGCTCAATTGAGATGTATCGATGAATTAGTAGCTGATATTGGTGAGTCCAAGCCAATGAATCGAATTTTAATTGGTGACGTTGGTGCTGGTAAAACGGTGGTGGCGGGAACAGCCGCCTATCATCTTGTAAAAGCTGGATTAGTAGTGGCTTTAGTGGCTCCGACTAAGATTCTGGCCGCTCAACATTTGGAGACACTCAAAAGTTTATTTCCCGACATTCAAATCGAGTTACTGACTACCAAACAAATTCCCGATCTGAAAAAGGGTGGAATTGTAGTTGGTACACATAAAGTCATTAATCATTTGTTTGAGCTCAATCCTTCAATGATTATTTATGATGAACAGCACCGCTTTGGTGTTTCGCACCGTTCGTCTGGAAAAGAGTTGGTGATTAAGCCACATACTTTAACCATGACGGCCACGCCAATTCCCCGAACTTTGATGTTAACCATTTTTTCTCATTTGGACTTATCTGTCATCGATGAGTTACCACCGGGGAGAATGGTGGTAGAAACATATTTGTCCAAACAAAACAAACTTGATGATTTTTATGCTTGGGTAGAAAAGTTGAATAAAGAACAACCTTCAAGGCAAATTTTGATTGTTTGTCCTTTTATTGATCCGTCAGATACAGAAGGATTTACTGAAATTGCTAGTGTTGAGACAGAATATGAAAAAATTAAAGCGTTTTTCAAAAAAAGATTAGTGGTAGGAAAATTACATTCCAGATTAAAAAAAGCTGAACAGGAACAAGTGATTGCAGATTTATTTGCGGGCAAAATTCAAGTTTTAGTCACGACACCAATTGTCGAGGTTGGAGTGGACCTGCCTGCCGCTACGGTGGTGGCTATTCATAACGCAGAGCGGTTTGGCTTGGCTAGCTTGCATCAGATTAGAGGTCGTGTTGGCCGTCGCGACGAGCAAGGCTATTGTGTGCTTTTTTCATCCAGTCGGACTGAAGCGACTAAAAAGCGCCTACAAATGTTCACCAAAGAACATCGAGGTATGAAATTAGCCGAATTCGATTTATCTAATCGAGGGGCTGGTGACATTTTTGGTTTGGCACAAAGCGGTGAAGATGGTTTGAGATTTGCCAATTGGACAAATCTAGAATTGATTTCAATGGCTCGTAAAATCTATAATGAACTTAACGAAAAAAAGTGGTCACCTTTATTGAAGCTTAACACCAAAGAGTCGTCTTTAACCCCGATGGCAAACTAGTTGACAGCTGATGTAAAATCAACCATCTAATTATAATTTTTAAAGGAGCCCCATGGGTGCACTACCAAAAAACAAAATTACTCGTGTTGAACGCGGCAAAAGAAGAGCCGGAAACATGCCAGCTTTGAAAAAAGATGTCAAAGTTGCCAGAGTTCCAAAAGCTAAAAAAAGTTTGGTTGATCAACTTTTAAAATTTGCAGGTTTTGCTAAGTAATTTTGATAACAAACAAAGATGAATGAAAGTGTTGATCCACGCCATCTGAAAAGAATGAAGCTGGTCCAAGAGCTTTTTGCTCGAGGCTTCAATGACCTAATTGGTCAGGCTACTATTGATCAAAATGGTGCTTCGATGAACACCGATCAAGACGAGCTAATCGAACAAATTTTGGCCGAAAAGGACGAATTTGATGAGCAGGTTTTAGCTGTCGCTCCAGAAAGACCTTTGGCCGACATTAACAAAGTCGACTTAGCTATTCTGAGAGTCATCATGTTTGAATCAAAACACAAAGACACACCAAAAAAAGTATTAATTAATGAAGCAGTGGAGCTGGCCAAAGAGTTTGGGACAGAAAGTTCGCCCAAATTTATTAATGGTGTATTAGGCAAGCTCCTGATAACAGAAGACCATGACTCAAAGTGATAGCCAAAAAGTCATTGATGCCGTCATGAAAGGGATTGCCGTTTTTTCCAATTTTGACGCTACTGAAATTGGTATTGACGATAATCTCGAAGAAGACTTGTTTTTGAATCTGGAGACAGATTTACCTGCAATCATCGCCAATGTTTCCAAGGAATTGGGAGTAGAGGTGCCAAGTGAGACAATTGCTGAATACAAAAAGCAAGTACTCGCTGAACCAGAAGAAGCCACAGTGGCTTCTATGGTGGCCATGATTGAAGAAGAAGTCGAATTCAATTAACGATGCAAGACTTGTTTAAGACATTTCAAAACAAAAGCTTACTTACCACCGCCCTCACTCATCGCAGTGCTCTCAATGAGCAATCATCTACTTCCAAAGAAAGTAATGAGCGTCTTGAGTTTTTGGGCGATGCGGTTTTGGAGTTGGTAGCAACTCATTATTTGTATGACCTTTATCCAGATGACCAAGAGGGCATGTTGACAGCTTACCGTAGTGCCTTAGTCAAAACCGAAACTTTGGCTGAAGTAGCCAAGCAAATTGGTCTTGGCGATGCTTTATACATGAGCAAAGGCGAAGAAGCTACTGGTGGCAGACAAAATATCGGAATTTTGGCTGACTCAGTCGAGGCTTTTTTGGGCGCTATGTATTTAGACCAGGGTTTAGAAGCTTGCGAAAAATTTTTAAAATCATATTTATTTATCAAGTTGCCAGAAATCAAAGCCAAAAAACTTTACCGCGATGGTAAGAGTTTACTTCAAGAAGTGGTGCAATCCAGAGGCTTGGGTGCACCAAGTTATGAAGTCTTGAGCGAAGAGGGTCCTGATCACGATAAAATGTTCAGAGTAGCTGTCTTTGTCGATGGAACTAAGGTCGGCGAGGGCAGTGGTCGTTCCAAGCAAACCGCTCAACAAGAAGCTGCTAGAGAAGCACTTGAGAAATATGATGGAGAGTGATAAAATTCAACTCTATTGTCAATTGTCTTATAACAAGAACAAAATAAACCTATGCTTAAAGTAAAACTCGCTAGATTTGGTAAGAAGAATCAACCTCATTTTCGTATTGTCGTCAACGAGGCTAGAGATAAAAGAGATGGTAGTTATGTTGCCTTATTAGGTCACTACATTCCATCTTCTGTACCAAAAGTTCTCGAAATCAAATTAGCTGAATACAAAGAGTGGTTAGCCAAAGGTGCTCAGCCAACTGAAACTGTCGCTTCTTTAGTTAAAAAATTCGAATCAGGCAATCCTTTCCCAGAAAGAAAGCCACAATTGTCTAAAAAAGCTAAGGCTAAACAAGCCGAAGCAAAAGAGGCAGCTGCCGCTCCTCAAGCTGAAGAAGTTGCTCCAGAAGCTCCAACAGAAGCTTAATCAAACAAATCATGAAAAACTTACTTGAATATCTTTTAATTCACTTAGTTAATTTTCCAGAAGATGTAGTCGTTGAAGAAAACGAAACTGAAAGAGGTTTTGAATACCTACTTAAAGTTAACCCAGAAGATATGGGTCGCGTCATTGGTAAAAAGGGTGCAGTTATCGAAGCTATTCGTTCTATTGCCAAAGTAAGAGCCGTCAAAGAAGGCATTCGCGTTTTCATTAAACTCGAAGACTAAATTTCTCTTTTTTTACTTTTCGTTTATAAATTTTCCACGTTTGGCAGTGAGTCGACGTTGGGGAATAAATTTTCTAGTCCACCACCTCTAATTTCACTTTGTGCTTCTACAGTAGTGTAGGTGAAGTTTTGAATGCCGTTGATAACGCTTTGTTGAGCTGCGGTTAGCTCTGGCAGTGAAGAATCAATAGTGGCTGTGATAGCGCGGTTAAAGAAGTAAGTGGTAATAGTAAGCTTAGCCTCAAAAACTGTCTCACTAAAAGATAAGTCTTGATTGCTAGATGTTTTTTCATTAAGAGTCATCGCTGTGACATTGGTAAATGGTGCCAAAAGCTCTACTTCTTTCAAGAATTGGTTAATATTTTGGATTTTGCCCGTGACTGTAACATCTAGGTCAAGGACTTCATATTTTTTAGCTGCGACGTTACTCTCTTTTTTCTTTTTTGTAGTAGCACTTTCAGCACTCTTGGTGGAAATTTCTCCAGGAGTTAAAGAAATGTCATTAAATGAAACTTGGGTCTTATTGCCAATAGCGTTAAGACCAGAGAGTAATTCAAGTAAAGGTTTTTTTGAGGGCAATGTTGAATTGATTTTATCTGAATTTACTAAAATAGTTGAGTTCGAAGCATCATCTAATTGAGCCACTTTTACACGTAACTGTGCTAATCTTTTGTTTTCTTTTAACATTTCATTGTAAAGATTGGTCGTTGAGTTAATTTGAGGAACAATTGAGAGCAAAATAATGCCCACTGATAGCAAGCCTAAAAAACCAGTCCAAACTAAAAATCGCCTAGTATTATAAAAATACTTAATATTGTTCTGTTGGTTTAGTTTCAAATTAATCGAATCTGTCATTTTTTCTTTGTCGTTGTCGTCTTAGCAGCTTCTTCGCCCAAGCTTAAAGTAATGGCCATACTATATCGACCTCTGTCATTACGAATCAATTCACTTTTATTAATAATGCCAAACTTTTTTTCTACTTCTGGATTTGATAGTTGAGCGAAAACTTGTTCCAAAATAAAGATTGAAGTGGCCTGAATTCTCAAAGAAAGAATTTTTTCATCGGCTGCATAGTTAATGTCTTTGATCAAAACTTCTGGTCCGAAAATATTGGAGAAATATTCAATGGCTGCTTGCTTGTCGTATCTTTGGTCAAATAGCTCGGCTAAAATTTTCAGCTTTTCTGTGGTGACGAGAATGGACTGCTCAATCAAGCCATTACTTAAGATTTGGGTTTCCATTCTTTTTTCTTGGTCTTTAATGCCTTTGATTCTAAATTGCAGGTAAAAATTAATGCCTAAAGCAATTACAAAAACTACAACTAGTACACCAAAAACTGCACCAGATATCTTGAAAATTTTTAAATCATTTTCTTGATTTTTTGTCAGTTGCTTGCGGCGTGATTGGACAAAGTTGATTTCTCTAGCCATGTTACATTTCTCTGGTCAAAAGACCCATACAAACACCCATGGCAGCATGATTGGCTTCAGGAATATTGCCAGTACTAGCGGCAAATGGTGTCGCCAGCATTACTTCAGTGCCTAAGATGTTTGCTAAGTGAGGGACAAAGCCAGGAAGTTGAACACCTCCGCCTGATAAGAGCACTCTTTGAACATTGGCTGTGGGGTTTTGATTGATGAAAAAGCGAATAGCTTTTTGCATGGCATCAGTTAAAACTTTAACCGCGGGCAATAATGCAGTTTGCACTTTCCCTTGAAACTGGCTTGGATCAAGGCCATATTGTCTTTTGTATTGTTCAGCCTGATCAGCGTCTAAGCCAACAGCTGATTGCAAAGTTTTAGTCAATGTTTGAGATCCGCTCATATGGTTGAAAACAAAAGCCAGCTCACCTTGATGGACAACAGCTAAGGTAGTAGTGTTTGCTCCCATGTGAACAATTAGGGTGGTGGGGTCAATAGTTTCAAAGTGAAGAGATCTGACGACTGATAAGATTTGAGTTTCAAGTAGAGTTGGCTCAATGCCGAGGTAATTAAAAACCATAATAAATTTATCGACCAAAGTTTTTCTGGTGCCAATTAGAAGAACTCGCATTTGTTCGTTGTTGTCAGCTTTTTCAGGGCGGTAGAGAACTTTGTATTCGAGTGTTAATTCTTCTGGCGGAATCGGAATATATTGCTCAGCTTGCCAGCCAATCGCAGAGGAGAGTTCTGCGTCAGAGAGACGTGGCATGTTGATAATTTTGGTGGAAATAATGCTTTCTGGAAGTGACAGTCTGACGTCGGTAGTTGGCAATTTATGATCAGAGATTAAATTGCCGATAGTTTCAACTAACTTTTCTGTTTGTGGATCATCAGTGGGAATAATAATGCCGTTGGTATTAAATGTTTCGACAACTTTATCAACCACCACTGATTTGCCAGGTTTTCCAGCAATAGCTTTAATGGTGTAGGAACCGATATCGAGTGCAAGGGCAGGCATAGTTTTTATTTAACAATGGTGGTGCCGCTGAACAGTGCATAATCCATTACTGATGGGGCGGCATCCAAAGTTTTGTTGACTTCTACAGCTCTGGTTTCATTGCCAAGGACATTTTTGGCTTCAGAACGGATATTGTAAGCTTGAACAGGTAGCGTCCAACCTACGCCAGAGACGCGGATGTGGGTGTCATTATAAACAGTTTTAACTCTGACAAATAAATCTCCTGTTTGAAGTGGCAAAGTAACTTGGCGGTAATAGCCGCCGGTTCCGCTGCTACCCAGAGTGAAGCCATCAGATCTGTCACAGGCGCCGTAAGCATAATAACGAGCTCTAACAGTGCCAGCATCGTTATAGAAAACAGAAATAATCAATGAGGCAGGATCTTGTGTTGAACAATTGGTTTCTTTTGACCACTCAAGTAAAATATTACGATTAGAAGTAAGCCCAGACTCATTAAGGGAATCATCAACGTCAACTTTGACTGTTACACCCTCAAAAAGTCTCGTTTCTAAAACATTTTGTTTGGTCACTGAGTAATCAACAGTGGTGTCGGAAATTCCAGTAACAGAGCCAGTGCGGCTTTGACCTTCAAAGTCAAAGTTGGCAGCCAAAGCATCTTCAACGCCTGCTTCGGCGGCATTAAAAACGCGAGCAGATTCTGATTGTTGCTCAGAGAGAAATAAATCTTCTGTACTTCGGGAGGCAATAGAAAGACCCATCGTCAAAAGAACGGTCATGGTCAATAGGATTGCCACACCAACTTGGCCTGATTGATGACGAAATTTTTCTTTCATTAGTAACATCATAAACAATCTTTAAAGCGATGACAATCGGCTAAGTATGATAAAATATTGTTCTCGAGATAGTGATGGATTTTTGAAAAAGAAAATAATGGCCCCATCGTCTATCGGCTAGGACATCAGGTTCTCATCCTGGTAAGCGGGGTTCGACTCCCCGTGGGGTCACAAGTAAAAAAAGAAGGATTTGTCCTTCTTTTTTTATTTATCATCTCATGGTTGGAGTTGGGCGCAGCGAGCGTAGCGAGCTAGGTTCTGCCGCCAAGGGTGGTGGGAACAATTGCTTGATTATTAAAGCAAGAATCCCGTGGCTAATCCCCGGAGGGGAGACTCCCCGTGGGGTCACACACTGTCTTTTAGAAGACAACGCACTTGATTTTAGCTTGAACAATTGGTGTAAATTGAGTGTTCCATTAACTAAGTCTTCATGGGTTGGTAATTCTTTGAATGCAAGCCTAAAAAATGTCTCCTGGTTTAACACATTTTCCTTATCTATCAATACTCCTTCTAGGTGTTCCATTAAGCGTACTGCTTTCTTATATACTTGCCGTGCTTTTAACTCCTTTTGTTCTTTCTGAGCTGCGATGTCGCCCATGCTCAAAATCTTGTCTTCTAGCTCTAGCAGAGTCACTTGATGTGGTTTTGAGTGTTTGATATGCAGCATCCTGCTTTAACTTCATCTCATCCAATGTTTGAGAATATTTAACACTATCAACAGTGGCTTCACTTTTCCTTTGGGCGTAGACAACCATGAAGCACTCTTTAAAGAGCTTGCCATCTCCTTCTGAAAACTCTAGCTGTGAAATTGTTGCTTCCACTAAATCATCGATCTCTTTTGGCTTCTTAGAAAATCGCTTATGGTTACGCAGGAAAAGTTATTAAAGATTTTTGTAAGTTTTTAGGCAATTTGTTTTTTTTGACCCAACCCTTTTTGACCGCATTCATTATGTTTGCTAAAACCACCGGTTCGGCAGTTAATTTTGGTTTGCCTTTATACAGAATTTTAATAACAGTATTAAGCTCATTAGTATCCATTTCGATTATTGATCTGTGCCACTCATTTACTTGATTATCGTTATTTTCGAATAGCCCCTTTTCAGGGCAAATCTTTAATGGTAGTGACTCAATTATTTCAGCATCAACATAAACAAATTTGATACCTTCCACACTGCTCCTGTGAATTGCCCATGCTGCCGCTAGCCTATTGAGATGGCTTTCATCAGGCAACAGGTAAAGTGACATAGAGCTCTTAGTTAACTGATTTACGCCATCTACTATTTGACAGGGAACTGAATCTTCGTCTCTATCTTTTAGCCAATCAAATTCAACTTTGTCATTTTTTACTTCTGATTCGCAAAGCCATTTTTTATCTTTGACTATCCTTACATATATTGGCATACATTATTTTTTTAACCATGAAATTAAGGTTTCGTACAATTCTTTTAAGCTATCGTCTTCCTCTTGCCTCATGTGCTTTTTTATTTGAGGAATATCACTGTGTTTGGCTAAGAAAAATAAACCTTGTACGGAAGTCTGTCTAATTCTAATAGACGGACTTACTGAAAAATTAAACAGCATTTTTTTTCTGAGATTTTGAGTTAAAGTGTCATCTATTTTGGCTATTTTACCAATTATTTCTGACATCAAAAAAATGTCAGTTTTTTTGCTTTCAACAAGGTCATCAATAACATCACATGCAAACTTAAAATTGGTTGAGAACCAAGAATCAATCTTGTTCAATTCTTCCACATACAAGTCACTGTCAAAGTCATGCACTGACAAAATTTTAATGGTATTCTTTAATTCTTGTAAGGAGTGGCTAAAACCGTCACTTCTCAATTTTGTAGAAGAATCCGCGGTCTGTTCATCTACCAGAGGACTAACAATGATGAAATTTTTTTCCTTAATTTTCCAAAAATTACTTGGGGTTGTGGATGAAAACCAATCCCAAGGAAGAAGTTGCCCAGTTAGTGAGATCGCTTGCGCGTTAGCATTCATTATTAGTTATTGCTCTTGATACCATTGTCAATCATGCCCTCTGCACTACCTACGGATTCTTCTAATATGCTTAGTAACTGGTTTTGAGACAGCGTTTCCCTGTTGCTTTTGTCTGTATTAATATCTAATTCAATTTGGCAGTAATTCTGTATAGGCAAATCCTGTTCTTCACCAGTATTAGACACTTTTTGACCTTCCAGAGTGAGCATTCCCCACTTTGACAATCTATTTAATCTTAGTTCTTTTTTGTCTTTTCCAATTTTTATCTCGCTTGGCTCATTAATCTGAAATAAGAAATCAGTATAATTATCTGGCTTTAGGCTAACAGGAAGTTTCTCAAATAGAATTGCCTGATTTTGTTCTAAGGTATTATTTGGAGAGAAGAAGACTACTCCAAAAGCTATTCGCTTAATGTCAAAGTTAACTGCTTTAATAACCTTGCTTCCTACTTCCAAGATATATTCTTTATTTTCTTCCCAACTTCCTAAGCTAGTAAAGGTAAAATCTTCAAAATTAATTTCCTCTTTTGTTCGAAAATACCAGTCAATTCTGGTAGGAGTATTTTCATTTACTATTCTTTTATTGTCGTCAATATCAGCAATAAATATAGTTTTTTGTTCTCTGGGGATTTTTCTGCTTTCTGGCTCAAGTTCCGAAACCTTTTCCCAAGTTTCACCGAAATCCATATCTGGTGGTAAGGCTTCAGTTGGAAATAGTGTTATTCTGAATAGCCTAGTTTGCCAATCAATCTTTTTCATATTTTTATTATCCTAGCTTGTCTTTCAGTATGGATTATAACTCACGAAGACAAATATCTCCATGAAGTTGAAGTGGTAAAAAACAATGCCGCAACAAAAGACCATGTTGAACATGGTATAAGTAGCCAAGCATCTTAATAACTGAACACTTGGTCTGTCGTGGCAAGGCTATCGCTTTACCACACAGACACTCTTGGGACTCCAAGGTGTTTTCAAACGCCCTGGGGCATCCCTACCCCGATACTCAGTAACCACTGCTAGCCATGTACGTGTTACTTAGGCTTTTCATCTAAAGCGAGTTTGGAAAGAAAAGAGCTGTTTTTGACCCACTGGATGCTCCGCATGTAATAATTACACAAAATCGCCGTTTTCACCTAGTGTTCTCTATGCCCATAGAGGTAATAAGGGTTAAGCGTATGCGTAGTTTAAGTTCGTAGTTTGGAGAAGGTCTCTGATATTTTGCGAATTTTCGCTTAAATACTCGACTAAGTGGTTTCACTCTGAGGACAGATAGCTCACAAACAACTCTTATACAATTTGGTAAACAGATAAACACTAATCCAAACTGCTAGGGGAAAGGTAATAGCTCCTATTACTAATTGTCCCAATAAATGATCAGACCAGAGGAGTTCTAGATTCAGGGCGGGAAACCAACTTTGAAATATTTTTTCAGTAATATTTGGGAATGGAAGGTAAAAGAAGCGACAAAATAGATACCATCCAAGTGCCACAGTGGCAGCGCTATTTGCGGCTGCTACACTGTTAATATTAGACGAATCAGTTTTTTTCATTTTACTTATTTTAATAATTCTTTCACTGTAACTATTTGGTAGCCATTGCTTTGCAGGCCATCAATAATCTTAGCGATTGCATCTCTAGAGTTGTTTTTGTCTCCATACCAAGGATGAATGAGGACTATTGATCCAGGTTCAGCCTTTTTTATAACTAACTCAGCAATTTCTTGTGCGGAAGCTGTTGATTGGAGTGACTGCAGGGGATCGAGCGTCCACATGATGGTTTTAATATTATTCTTGGCTAAAAATAGTGGCAACGACAAGAACTTTTTGCCATACGGTGGCCTGAAGGTTATTTCACCAGAGAAGCTAGCTTCACGAATCAAACTATTTGTTTTTTCAATTTCTTCAGCAACAAACTGTGGAGATTTGAAAACCATTCTAGTGTGAGAATAAGAGTGATTTCCAATATCGTGTCCAGCGGCAACAATTTTTTTGGCTTCTTCTGGATGTAATCTGATTTGCTCACCAATGAGGTAAAAAGTGGCTTTTATATTTTTTTCATCAAGTATGTTCAAAATCTCGTCCGTCTTTTCATTTGGCCCGTCATCAAAAGTTAGTGCCACAATTTTCTGTGTTGTGTTGACTTTATTAATAATTGTACCCGCAGCTTGGTACTTAGTTGAGTTGATGAATTTATAGAAGCCAATAAAAGAAATAAAAAGACAAAAAGTTGTAATCAATATTGTCTTAATAATTTTCTTCATAAGAAAAGAGTGCTTAAGTTATTTTGGCCTTCTAGGCATATTGATTTTAACTTGCCTAAAGTTTCTTGACTCCATTTTTTGTGTATGTTGATTCATGAGTTTCTGAAACTCATTTACTTTAAATTGTGTTTGTGGGGTTGTTGATTTGGCTTTTTTCTTTTTTTGCATTAATTGATTTTAACATGCTTTATATTGCATTTTTTGCGATTGAGAAATCTTTTCTTTTATCTGGTTTCTTTTTATGAAATAATTCGTTGATGCAAGATCAAGAATTAATCGAAGAAATTCGCCAATTAAACAAAACAATGTCTAAGTTAAATAGGCAATCCAATTTTTTAAATTCTTTTATTAGGGGAGTATTGTCAGGCTTGGGTTCTGTGGTTGGGGCAACAATTGTGGTGGCTTTTTTAGCTTTTATGCTCAGAAATGTTTCTTTTGTGCCTTTGATTGGTGGATGGTTAGCTGAGATTATTAACTATGCTTCCCAGCTAACCACACCTCAGTAAGTTTATTCTGGTTGAGGTGACATTCTTGGGGATAGCTGCATAGTAGCCTGATTGTTGTTTTCATCGTCATCATTGACGTTAACATCTATTTCATCTGGAATATTAATGTTGGTATTACTTTCTTGCTGTGTTGCGGGTGATGGCGAGCTCATATCTTGTACTTCAGGGCTCATTGTTTCTTCATTTTGACTAGGAACAGTGGTTCTGGCTCCGCCAAGATAAGGTCGACCAAAAAACCAGAGTGCCAGAATAACTAAAACAATGATTGAAAGTCCTAATAAAAAATTTGTTGCACTTTCTGAGGGTGCTGCATCGGGGTTGTTGTTAATGATTTTTGCCATACTTCCTTTTTTAATAACTACTTTAATAAGTGGAGTATGGAAATTTTTTGTGTGAGAATGTTGAAGCTAATGTAAGAAGATTGCAAGTAGTTAGCGACTGGAAAGCGCTTGGTCTAAAGGTTGGCCATTGAGGTAAATTTTTACTTGGTTGACTGATGAAAATTGCCTAATTGTTTGTTCTAGTTGAGCTTGTGCTCTTGGTACATCACAAGTTCCACCCAATTTTAATTCTCCGGTCAAGTAAACCTCTGCGATACCGCTCGAAGTAATTGTGGCCTTATCTAGGACAAGGTTACTTTGATAGAGCG
>JAHDXH010000014.1:0-4511 GCA_023382875.1 Patescibacteria group bacterium
AATTTCCCCATCTGCCAATCGCTTGCGCAAAAGGCAAAGCTAAAGCAACGGTATCAAGTAAGAATAAATAACCAACTTTTTCTAATTTAGCAACAAAAACCAATCCCAACCCCAAACCAAACAAAGCACCCAAAATACTCAAGCCTCCTTTCCAAATGGCAAACACCTGCCAAAAATTAGAAGAATAAAGATGCCAATCTGTCAACAAATGCCAAACTCTCGCTCCGACAACAGAAAAAACCAAAATAATTAACAAATCCAAATTAACTTTTTTAAACTTCACCCCCAGCTTAAGCATTATTTTTTCCCACCACCAAATCGCCACCACTGTAGCTAAGCCAACTAGAAATCCGTAATAATTAAAATTTGATAACACTCAAAAAAGTAATGATTGAATAAAAAACTAAAAAGAATTTTACAAAGCGATCAATTTCGTTTTTATTCCATTGTTTTTTTGCCTGAATAAAATATTGATTAAAAAATTCCACGAAATTTTTAGACTGCCACAACTCAAAACATAAAATCAGTCCAATTCCAGAAATAATCCCCATCCCTAAACTACTACCGCTTGAGGTAATAATGAAAATTGACAAAGCTAAATAGGCCAAAATAAAAAGCAGTGATCTAGTGATTAACCGCGCAAACTTATCATTATCAAGGTGAACACTTTCGTAGTAGTAGCGGTACAGTTGGTTTTTATCAAGAATTAATAAGGCCATTCCTGCATACCAACCCAACAAATAAAAACCAGCACTAAGAAGAAACTGATGAAAAAAATAATAAATCAGCGTAGCAAAAATTGGCAGTGAAAGTTTGAAGTAATCACTCTGGCTGAGAGATGGGAGTTTCAGTTTCATTTGTAGTTAATCCCAATTTATAACCAATGATCTTTTTAACGCTTTGATCAACTCTTTCTCTGAAAATTGGGTCAGAAAGATATTCTCTATTAAGCATATCATAAACCTCGCTCAACTGCTCAAAAGTTACCCCCGGTCCATACATTAAAATGTCATTTCCAGCCAATACAGCTTTTCTGCTAACTTCTTCCAAACTTAGTTCTTTTTGTTGCCCACTACGACTTGCTACAGGTAAATACGAAGCTGACTTCATCTCCAAAGCATCAGCAAAAACTAAAACTTTTGGATAATTGGCAAACAACTCACCCACACAGTCAGGACTTAAAGTACAAGGAATCTGCGCAAATTGATTATCAAGACCAATGTGTGCCGTCATTACCCCAACTCCTGAGTCATCATCTAAAATTGATCTGTAAACAAACACGTCTTCAACACCCACTCTAGTAATTGCAAATTCATTGTGTAAATCAGTAGCAATTTTCCCAATGCCAGGAAAATGCTTTAAGACTGGCAAAATTTTTTGCGCTTTAAATGTTTCTTTATAAAGATTGACCCGATCAACAACTAATTCAGGCTTATTTGAGCATAGTCGGTCACCCATGATGCCATTAGTTAACCCAACATCAAGCACTGGAGCCAAAACAATATTTACACCTACGTTGGACAACTCCTGAGCTGACTTGACCAAAACTTGCTCGGCCTTATCTTTATCTGTACTGCAAGAATTCCACCATGAGGCTAATTTAGTAAAACCGTCACCGTTCAAACGCTGTACTCTTCCACCCTCATGATCAACAGCAATCCAGGTAGGCAAAACGCTACCATTATGGCTACTAAGCGCCGAGATTGCCGCTCTAGCTGACTCTGACGAAATTTGATTTCCAAACAAAGTCACAACGCCCGGCCTTTTTTTACTAAGCTTAGTTAAAAATTCCTCACTCAAAACTGGATTTGTAGTAGCACTCCCAGACGCATCAATTTTTACTGGCCAAGCCATAAGTTGTCCTACTCTATCTTGAGGCGAAAAGCGGTTAAAAATCACATCAACCGCACTCAGGCTTGCCGACTGGGTGGAAAATTTAGTCGTGTCGTCCTCTTTGACAACTTCTTTAACTTGCTCAATATAAAATGGCTTAAAGTAATAGTTATAGCCTAGAAAAATTGCTAAAACAGCCAAGAGAGATAATAAAACGATTTTTGTTT
The DNA here is from genome assembly GCA_023382875.1 of Patescibacteria group bacterium. Taxonomy (GTDB): domain Bacteria; phylum Patescibacteriota; class Microgenomatia; order UBA1400; family PJMF01; genus JAHDXH01. The sequence goes on from JAHDXH010000014.1 coordinate 2,061, forward strand.
TAGGGGCTTTCATTTTTTTTCTCTTGTTTTAATTGCTTAACCTTCCACATAAAAAGCTTGGCCTTACTTTTGGCGCTGGCGGCATCTTTGACAAAACTTAGCGCTCTTTCCAAAAGCACTCGATCAACTTCTTTGGACATTTTAATATATAAACTTTTGTGCTTTAAATCTTCCAACTCAACTGCCAAACGATAACCAAAATCTTGAAACTCTTGAGTGATAAATCCACCTTTATCATCAAGTTGATAATTAGCAAATAAATCACCTAGTGACTGCATTCCTTTGTTTGCCATGGCCATATTCTAACCTAAATTAGGAAAAACTACTTACCACTCTCCTTTGGTTTTTCGTTCATGAGCAAACTTGTCGCAATACCAATTGCCGCCGCCATGAATAATATTCTCCAGTCATTGACCAATAAGAACAAACTAATAAAGAAAGTCCAAGCCACCAATGCCCCTACACTCATCACTACTTCTCTATAAATGAAGAATGGGTAGACCCGATTCCCCCGACCTCTTTTAATCATTAATGCGTCATAAAATAGCCAATGGAAACTAGAAACCAAACGGTTTGCTACATCGACAAAAGCAATGCTCCAAATATCAAAAACATGAGCTCTTAAAAACCAAATCAAACTCAGGATTCCTCCAGACAAAATAAACGGTCGTCGGCTTTTGTGATGATCAATATAAAAGCCAATGAAAAACGATGCGATCATAGCAATAAACATCGAAATCGAATAAAGATAGCCGACTTTTTCTACACCTTTAAGGATTAAAAAAACATACAGTGGCCAAACCATCAACACCGAGTCATTTACATATCTACCAATATAAGTCACTGATAAACGACGATATCTTCCTTCTTTTAGCCATGACAAAAGCTCTCTAAAACTAGGGATGCCGCCGGTTTTTTCATCATACATAGAAACTGAAAAAACAACACTTAACATAGCTAAAACTAAGCCAAAAAGAAAAAGTTTATCAAAGCCTAAGAAAACTGCCACCACACCGCCAACTGCTGGTGCAGCCATAGCTACAAAATGTAGTAAAAATTGTAAAAAGCCCAAATCTTCACCGACGCGACGATGCTTGGAATTTTTGCCAAAAATACTATAAAAAAGCGGCCAGAAAAAAGCACCTTCAATCCCATCAAGAAATGCAGCTGCCAAAACCAAAATGGGGTTGTGAACACTAGCCTGAAGTAACAAAAAAACACTAACCGTCAAGATTCTTGAGATAATGAAGGCGTTTTTAAACCCAATTTTAGTTGTAATTAACTTGCCAACCGGAATTACTGTAGTCAGCATAGCTAATCTGAAAAGCAAAAAGTGACTACCAACTAAGATCATCCCCTTTTGGAAATCATTAAAACTTGTTCCAGCAAATAAGGGAAAGTTTGGCGCAAGTTGAAAAAGATATAAAGGCAAAAAGAAAAAACATAAGTTATTGATCAATTCCCTCAAAATTCGAATGCCATAAAGCATTTTTAAGTTATGGGTGTTATCAATATGAAAATCAAAATGAGGAAAATGCAAATGATGAAGAATGTAGCGAGGCATTAGACTAATTATCTCTAAAATCAGCCTTACTTTTCAATCATGTCTTTTAATTGATTGATCAAGGATTGATTGATTTGTGATAGTTTACTCAATTCTTCCGTAGTAAAGTTGGCCAAAACATAATCGGCTCCGCTTATTCCAGATCTTTCTCCCACACGATTATCCACCCCAACTCTAATATGCCAATAATCACTACCACCAAGATGGCGATCTAGATCAATTAGACCATTATGTGCTTTTGGACCTTTGCCAAACTGAATCTTGTATTCTCCCAATTTTATATCCAGATCATCATGAATTACGATGACGTCGTTTAAATCAAGATTTTTCTCATAAAAACCAATCACTTGTCTCGCCACTTGGCCAGAATTGTTCATATAATTTTGCGGCTTAATCAAAATAGCAGAATTAACTTTGGCTATTTCAGCTTTCAATTTATTGTTGCTTTGCCAAGAAACGCCAGCACCCCAGTCTTCAGCTAATTGATCAATTAACATGAAGCCAACATTGTGACGATTTTTTTGATATTCTGAACCCGGATTACCAAGGCCAATGATAAATTTCATATGCTTATAATAACACTATGCAATTCTTAAAGAGTTTTGACTCTGAAAAAATTGGTTATCAAATCATTAACCAGCTACAAAACTCTAATAATAATATCGTTGTTATTCCAGGATTTGGCGGAGATATCAATTTTTTAAATCGTTTTTTGGACGAACTAAAAAGTCTCAATCCTAAGGCTAATTTATACTTTTTCAGTCCCAGAGGCCACGCATTTTCATCAAATAATTTTCCTGAAGGCTTTGACCTAGAAAATGTGCATGCTCAAGATTTTTTGGCCTTTATTAAATATTTAAATTTGAAAAAATTTGTTGTTATTGGTC
>JAHDXH010000014.1:4521-22435 GCA_023382875.1 Patescibacteria group bacterium
GGTCATAGTTTTGGCGGAATTATCATTCAAAATTACTTAAATTTGCCAAACTCAATCCAACCCACTCAGTTTTTCCTCATTTGCTCTACGCCAAAAATTGGCGGCATAAAGTTTTTGAAGAAAATTTCTTACAACTTACTTGCCAGAAGGTCTGGAGACAAAAAACCCTTCGCCTACCAAACACCTAAGTTTTATAAAAAATTTGAAAAATCTTGGGATATCGATTTGGCAAGATGGTTTCATGACACCGTTGTTACTGGAGGCATTATTAATTGGTTTTTGCATTTTTTATCATTGAGTCCATGGCATAACCAAAACCTAACCACGCTCAATCAAGAAACTGGCTACTACCTGTATGGGAAAAAAGATATAATCATCACCAAGTCACAACAATTAGATTATCTTAAAAAACTAACTAAAGTTAATGGACTTGAAATAAATTCTGGACATTTGGCACCAATTACTAATCCAGAAAAAACAGCGCAGCTTATCTCGAAAAATATCAAATAAATTATGATCAAACCATTTTTTTCCATCATCATCCCCACTCTCAATGAAGAAAAATTCTTACCTTCATTACTAGAAGATTTGAGCAATCAAACCTTTGCCAAAGAATTATTTGAAGTTATTCATGTTGATGGAAAAAGTGAAGACCAAACTGTAAAAGAAGCTCAAAAATTTGCTGACAAAATTAACCTGACCACCATTACAGCTGAAAAAAGAAATGTCGCCTTTCAACGAAATTTGGGTGGCGAAAACGCCAAAGGCAAATGGTTAATTTTTATGGACGCAGATGACAGGTTGCCTGCTTATTTTTTGGACGGGGTTAAGTATCAACTGGCCAAAAATCCAGAAACTGACATCTTCACAACTTGGTCTGAACCCAAAAACATTACTTCACTAGAAGGTTCCATTACTAGAATTTTAAATCTTGGTATCGAGCTTTATAACAGCAGCGGCAAACCATCGGCTTTTGGAGCTATGATCGGCGTCAAAAAAGTTCACTTCAATCACGTTCAATTTGATGAAACTCAAAAATTTATGGAGGATACTTTCTTTGTCCAATCCGTTTGTGATAACGGTGGCAACTTTAAAATTTTTAAAGAACCACGCTATATCTTTTCTTTGCGCAGATTTGAAAAAGAAGGAACACTAAAATTTGTTAGCAATGGCGCCCTGCTTCAATTAAAATACCTACAAGGTCATGATTTTAAAGACGAAGAAAGCTACAAAATGGTTGGTGGAAGTTATTACGACCAAATCTCGCCTTCACTTTTTAGAAATGTTATTTCTCAGGTGAGAAAAATGCCAATGCAGCAATTGAAATTAACTAGAAAAATTCTACAAACTATCAATGACGAACTTGGCGTTTAATTGATATGAATCAGAAAAAGACAATTGCGATTTTTACTACCGACCAAGGACACAAAAGTATTTCGGACACGATTGCCAAAACTTTGGAACCATTTTTCAACGTTCATATTTTTTCTGACGACAATTTCATGTTTGCTTACTATATTTATATTTATCGCTTTTTCCCCAATTCCACTAAACTACCATTTTTGTTTTTCAAACAGCCACTTTTAAGAAAAAGTGCAGCCATTTATTTAGACCTTCAATATCGAAGGAAAATTAAAAAATTTCTTGAACTCCATCAGCCTGATATTGTCATCAACGCCTTTTGGATGTTTAGACCATCACTGGATGTTTTGCTCAAAGATAGTCATATTCGTTATTTGACTGTCGTAACTGATCCATGGTCTGTTCATCCTTTTGTAGCTTCAACTATTAGCGAAAGCAATTTGGCTTTTGATGAGCAAACTGCTGATTCAATCAAGGCTTTAGTTCCACAAGCGCCAATTACGCCAATTGGCTGGTTTGTTAGAGATGCTTTTGAAAAACCTTTTAATAAAGAGGACGTTCGCAAACACCTGAATTTAGATCGGAATAAATTGACTCTACTTTTTACCACCGGGTCGGAAGGGACAGAAAAAATTGTGCCAATTGTTTCCGACCTAATCACCACCAACTTACCTGTTCAAATTATTGTAGCCTGTGGTAACAACCAACATTTGCTGGAAAAAATTAACGGCCTAAAAAAGAACCTCAAAGAAAATATTTCACTTCATGCAATTCCTTTTACCAATGAGTTGCATTTTTATATGCAAGCTGCGGATTTAGTTATTGGAAAAGCTGGACCCAACAGTGTTTTTGAAGCTGTTGCCTGTCACACTCCGTTTTTTGCCGTGACTCATATTGCTGGTCAAGAAGACGGCAACCTAGACATTATCAGGGAATTAAAATTGGGCTACGTTGAAGAAAATCCAATCAAAGCTACTAAACTTCTTCATCAAATTATTGAGCAGCCAGAACAACTCAAAAAGTTTGCCAACAATTTAAAAACCCTGGCCGCATATAACAGACAAGCCAAAGAAAAAATCAAAAAGATTTTGAAAATTGAAGCTTAAGTTTATTTGTTTAAAGTTGGCGATAGTCCTCTTCCAACCACGCTCTGATTGCCTTCGCTCTTTGCTTACGACCTTTAAGCTTCATAAAACTTTGTTTACCCATTTCAGCTAAAGTTTTATTTTGACCAAAGCTAATTTTAACTACACCACCAACCTTAAATCCAAATACCTGCGCCCAACCATGAAGAACAGAATGAATTTCTCTAAAAGAAACAATTCTTATTGGCTGAAGATTTAAGCTAAGACTGGGATTTTTTCTATAGATTAAATCTAGGGCAAAACCAATCCCATCCTGCCATTTTCCCCAACCACCAGATGGAAAAATCACTACGTCTTCATTTTTAAAAATCTTATCAGCCACAGCCTCTGGCACTTGAAGATTCATTTCTCTGGCCATTTTTTCATCTAAATTTTCTAGTCTACTCGCCAACTTCATTTTCATTCCCAAAGGAGTTATTTTTTGGGCAGCAAATCTAGATGCAACTGGAATTGTTCGATTTTTTAAAAACTTAAAGTGAAGTTGATTGTGCAAAAAAGATACAAACCATAACTTCCTACCAAAAAGTGCGAAATAAACAAACATAGCATCAAGAGAAGATGGGTGGTCACCATAAAAGAGAGTTGGTGAAGTTGGCAATTTATTTATTGGGTGATTTTTTTCATCAAGACAAGAAATATTAAGATTCAGTTGTTTCAAATACTCTTCTTTTTCTTTTAAAGAAAAGTCAGCACTTTGTGGTTGAAGTGTCTGAATAGGTAAATTGAAAAATCGCCTATGCCAAATATCCAAGAAAAGTAATTTATAAACCTCCCACACCCAACCAGTTTTTTTCATATTAATGCAACTGACTAATGCCACTCAATTCAGAAACATTAGTAATTTGCTCCCAATTTTTATCATCACGGAATTTTATTAAACGAGGAAAGCGCAAAGCCAAACCTGCTGAGTGAGTTGGAGATTTTGTTAATTCATCAGCCGCTACTTCAATCACTATTTCTGGCTTTACCCAAACATCTGGCAACAAGTTTTTATGAACTTCATAAGTGTTTGGCTTTATGTTTGATTTATTTAATTCACAAAGTGTTTTCATTTGTCTTAATTGCTCATCTGTCAAACCCGTACCAATTTTGGCAATTGTTTTGATATTTTCATCGCTACCCATAATTCCCACCAAAACCGCACCGATACCAAATTGATTTCTTTTGCCACGACCGTAGTAATAACCCATTACAACTACATCCAAAGTGTCGGCTAGCTTTCCCCGACTACCTTCTTCTTCTTTAATCTTGACCCAATTCCAACCTTTGCGACCACCGATGTAAGCAGAATCTGACTTTTTCATCACTGCTCCCTCTAATCCATTTTCCAATTGGGTTTCGTGAAACCTTCTTAATTCCTTCGCATCACTTGTGATCAAATACTCAGTCTTATAAAATGATTCATTATCAGTAAATAGACCCTCTAATAGCTCTTTTCTTTCTCGCAGTGGTCTATCAATTAATGAGCGTCCATCAACTTCCAAAACATCAAAAATATAAAACCGAATCGGTACAGATAAAGATGTTTCAGCAATGTCATGCTTTCTTTTTCTGGTGATTGTTTTTTGAAATTCAACCAACTCACCAGTATGTGGATCGACCCCAATAGCTTCACTGTCTAAGACACAAGTTTCAATTTTGATCAAAGTTAGAATTTGATTCAATTCCGGGAACATAGGTGTGACATCTTCTAAATTTCTGGTAAAAGCTCTAATTGTTCGCTCACCATTTTCATTTTTATAAAGATGAATCTGAATTCTCATGCCGTCATATTTACTTTCGGCAAAAACTTCTCCCATTTTTTCTATAATTTCTTCACTCGTATTAAGACGCTGACACAAAGCCGGAACGATAGGCACACCAGCTTCAATCGAATATTTTTTTAAGTTTTCATCCCGTTCTTCTTTGGAGTTGGTAGCCAAATAAACGCTAGCCAACTTTCCTAAATCTGCTTTTTTTTGATACGCCAATTCCAAGTCACCGCTCTCACTCTTATCACCAGCTTTAGCCCAACTTAATGCATCCAGCATCGTCATCGTGGAAAAACCCAACCTTAACTTTCCTAAAATAATTCTCACTACAAACTTTGCCGACAAACTATCAACTTGCTCAAAAATTTTGACTGCCTTTTCTATTTTTCTTTCCTGCGAACCTTCGCCATTTTCATTTGCCAATTCCAACAAAATTCTATAAACATCCAAAATACTCAACTTCGTACCTTCTTTCTTAGCTGCTAACACTTCTTCTGCCACCAAACCAAGATCTCCAATCTGTTTATATCTAGACTCAACATACTGAAGATTCTCCAAATTAATATCTGTTTCACCAAATAAATTCATGGACGAATCTTGACTCTGATCTGGCAAAAGTCGAGCCAATGACCTTTGCAACATCTTTATAGAAAAATTAAATTCTTTTGATTGATAACTAGGCACTAACTGACCTTGCATCAAATAACAAGCAATGGTAATTTCCTCACCCTTAAGTAAGGCAAAAAGCTCCGCCAAAAGACTCGTCATCGCCAAGCGAGACGGAGTTTCTTCAAGTTTTTGTAAGTACAAGGAAAATTCAAAAAAAGTCATACAGAAAGTGTACCATCATTCAACCAACTCATAGCGTACGCCCTTAGTTACACCCTTCTTTTTAATCACATTTTTGGCAATCAAATCCTTCATATCCCGCAAAATCGTATCTACAGAAACATTGGGCAAAACTCTTTGCGCATCGGCTGACGTCATTTCACCTTGGTTTTGAATTAATTCTAATAAAATAATTTGGCGCTCTGACAAAGCCACTTGCGTTCCCAACTCCTTTTTAATTCTTAAATCTTTGGAAAGCTTTTGGACTTGCTGTTTAACCTTATCAATTTCTAAAGCCAAACCATAAGCAAAGTATTCCAACCAATATGTCATGTCGGCATTGCCAGACTGCTGAACAGTCAACAAGGCCTGATAATATCTCTCAACATCAGAATCAAAATACTGTTCTAAAGAGAAGAAACGCTTAAAATCATAACCTGATTGATATAGAGATAAAGTTGCCATAGCCCGTGCCGAACGACCATTGCCTTCTATAAACGGATGAATGAAAACCAATTGGTAATGAGTAATTGCAGCTTTGAAAATAGGATGAACCGCTAAAGATTGTGGATCGTTATACCAACCAAAAAAATCATCAAGTAAAAATTCTATTTCAAAAGATACGGGTGGTCTAAAAACAATTTGTCCATCGGTTGCGGACTTCACAATCACTTGCTGAGTTCTAAAGTTACCAATATCTTTTTCGTCAATCAACTTTTGCATTGTCAAAGTATGCAAAGCTTTGAGAGTTTTTTTTGAAAACAGTGAAGTAGAGTTAATTGCGTCTTGTTGATCGATCCAAACCATCACATTGCGATAATTAAGAACTTCTTGAACATCGCGGTCGCGAGCCATAATCCCAGTTTTGGCCACCGCTTCTTTAGTATCTACATACCCTTCAAGATTAACCACTTTTTGGGCTTGTTCTCTTGTCAGTTCATTGCCTTCAATTTTGGTACCAAAGTGAACTGTTCTCGACAAAGCATCGTTGCGAAACTTAACTTCCCAAGCAGGAACCAATGGTGAATTATCAATAATGGCCTTGGCCGCCTCAATGCGAGTGATATAAGTGAGCAAGTTGTTGGTAATTTGAAAATTTGGCTTATACACTGTCGTTTTCTGTCTTTTTGGAGCTATCTATATCAGTGAGTATAAAATATTTTTGCAAAATTTGCATTGATTAAACTTGATACAATACAGATATGCCGAATATTAGTGCTCCAGAAAAAATAAACGATCTTCCTATTGTAATGTTGAGGAATTTTATTACCCTAGCAACTGGTGGCTTGGGTGTGGCTGTGGCATTGGCATGGAATGAAGCCATCAAAGGTTTTGTTCAAAAATATATCGATCCCTATTTTGGTGCCAATGGGACAGTGGTTTCACTTTTGATTTATGCACTTATCATCACTTCGATTGCGGTGATTGTTACCATGCAGCTAACACAAATTGAAAAGAAATTAATTCAATTGGATGAAAAAATTTTGAAGAAAAAACCAGCTTCATCAAACTCCACAGCAACCAAAACAATCAAAGTCAAACCAGCATCAAAAAAGAAAAAGAAATAAAATATTATGACCAAACTTTCCCACCAACTAACAGAAAACGTTAAGCTTTTACAAAAAGCAGTCCTAATCCATAATGGCGAAGCTCTTTTGCTAAAAAGATCAGCGGATTCCAAATCTCGTCCAGAAAAATGGGACCTCCCTGGTGGTAACTCAGAGTGGCCAAGTGAAAGCCAATCAGGATTTGGACTACACCAACATGACATCGCTAGAGAAATTCAAGAAGAAACTAACTTAATCGTCGAGGAACAAAAATTCACCTTAGAAAATCTCACTTACTTCGATACTTTTTTTGACCAAAATAAACAAATCTTTTCCATTATTTGTGGTTGGAAATATTTTTTACCAGTCGATTTTGACAGATCTCAAATCACCATCAGCTCAGAACATATTGAGTCTAATTGGACAAGTTTAGAAAATTTATCCCAATTTGACTTTGGCGGTGAACACGGTGAGTTTGTCAAACAGATGATTCAAAAGTCTTTGCTATAATCCAAGCACTCGCCGCTTACATGACTAATTGTGCTACTCCCAACGAGCCTCCTTTTCCACCGTCCAATCAAACTGGCACAGAGTTTTATTTCCCAACCAAAAACTACCAACACATCACTAAACCAGGTTTAACCGAAGATACTATTCGCGAAATTTCTGATCTAAAAAATGAACCAAAGTGGATGTTAGACATTAGACTTAGAGCTTTTCGTCATTTTCAGCTTTTAGCCACTCCGACTTGGGGAGCAGATCTTTCAGGAATCGAATTTGACAAAATCCGCTATTTCTTGAAAGCTACAGATGAAAAACCAAGCTGGGATGACGTTCCTCCTGAAGTCAAAGAAACCTTTGACCGTCTGGGAATTCCTGAGGCAGAGCGATCTGTTTTAGCTGGAGTTAAAGCCCAATATGACTCTGAAGTTGTCTATGGCTCACTAAGAAAAGAGTGGGAAAAAGATGGAGTAATTTTCTTATCCATGGATGAAGGGCTTAAAAAATATCCTGATTTGGTCAAAGAATATTTTGGCAAAGTTATTCCCAGTAACGATAACCGTTACGCAGCCCTAAATACCGCTGCTTGGTCTGGCGGATCTTTCGTCTACATTCCTAAAGGCGTTGATGTCAAAATGCCTTTACAAACTTATTTTAGAATCAATGCCGAACTTTCAGGTCAATTTGAAAGAACACTCATCATCGTTGATGAAGGAGCCAAAGTTCACTACGTTGAAGGCTGCACGGCCCCTAACTTCACTTCAAACTCCCTCCACTCAGCCGTTGTAGAAATCTTTGTCAAAGACGGCGCAACTTGCCAATACACCACCATTCAGAACTGGTACAAAAATGTTTACAACTTAGTTACCAAAAGGTCTCGTGTCGAAACAGAAGGTCAAATGATTTGGACCGACTTCAATATGGGTAGTAAAGTAACCATGAAATATCCAGGCTTTATCTTGGCAGGCAAAGGCGCTAAAGGTGAAACCTTAAGTATGGCCTTGGCTGGAGCAGGTCAGCATCAAGATACTGGCTCCAAAGCCATTCACTTAGCACCATACACTAGCTCCAATATCGTTTCCAAATCTATTTCTAAAGATGGCGGCCGAGCTAGTTATCGCGGCATGGTCAAAATTGCTCCTGACGCTCATCACTGCAAATCTTCAGTTATCTGCGATGCTTTGATTTTAGACGGTCAATCTCGAACTGATACCTACCCGACCAATATCATCGACAACAACCAAGTAGAAATGACTCATGAAGCCACAGTTAGCAAAGTTGGCGATGATCAGCTTTTTTATCTCATGTCGCGCGGCTTAGATGAAGAAAAAGCTAAGAAAATGATCGTCAACGGCTTCATCGCTGGATTAGTTAAAAAATTACCGCTCGAATATGCAGTGGAAATGAATCGATTGATTGACCACGAAATGGAAGGTAGCGTTGGCTAACATCAAAAATGAAAAAAGCTTTTACCGCCAAACCCCAAACCATCGTTTTAGATTCAAGCACTGATTTCGTAATTAAAAAACCAGGCAATTACATTTTTGAATTAGTCACACCCAAAACTGAAATCAATATCAGCATGGTTGCCAAAGCTAAGGGCGAAGAAAATTTAGAAACTGAAATCTTAATTCACCACTTGGCTCCAGAAATTAAAGCTCAAACTACTCTCAAAGCTGTTGGTTTTGATTATTCCAAAATCTCCCTCAAAGCTAAAATTTTAATTGACCCTGAATGCAAAAAAACCGAGTCATTTTTGACAGAAAGAGTGTTGCTGGTTTCACCCAATGCCAGAGCTCTAGCGATTCCTGATCTTGAAATCTTGACCGATGATGTTCGCTGTTCTCATGCCGCTAGCGTTACAAAAATTCCTGAAGAACAAATTTTTTATCTGATTAGTCGTGGTTTAAAAAGACGCGTGGCCGAAGAAATGATTGTTGAAGGTTTTTTAAAAACAGATCACTAAAAAAGTTACTTAAGTTCTTCACCAACGTGCCAGCGTGGCTGACGATCAACCTTAGCGATTGCTCTTGGACCAATTATTACTTCCCCTCTTTCTAGTTTTTTTGCCGCTACCACCCCAATCATGGCAGCATTATCAGCACAAAGCTTTTTGGAATATGGTGCTTTGAAAACCAAACCGTGTTGATTAGCTTTGAAACGCAGCAGCTTTCTCAATGTTTGATTGGCAGCGACACCACCGCCCAACCAAATTTCTTTGATATTTTCTTTGGCCAAAATCTTATCCAGTTTGTGCATGATATGGCGGAAAACTCCATATTGAGCACTGGCACACAAGTCATAAATAGTTTGTTTATCTAGGCCAATTTTTCCTTGTTCTTGCGCTTCTTGCTCAATTTTTGAAATCAAATTTCTAGCAAAAGTTTTCATTCCAGAAAAGCTTAGATTGTAATCGCGACTCTCAGTCATGGGTAAAGGAAACTCATATTTTTTGGCGTCACCCAATTTGGCAAATTCCTCAATCACTGGTCCCGCTGGATAACCCAGACCAATCATTCTGCCAATCTTATCCAAACACTCGCCCGCTGCATCATCGATCGTAAAACCTAGTCTCACATATTCACCAAAGTTTTTAATCAAAACAAAATCAGAGTGACCTCCAGAAATTACCAAACCCAAAACTGGAAATTTAACTTTTTTTTGGTGAGTTTTTTTAGATGCTTTTGCTTCAATAATTTTTCTAGTTTGTCTTTTGGCTAAAGGTGAAAGCAGATGACCCTCAATATGATTAACAGCTATAAAAGGTTTTTTAAGTTTTTTAGCCAAATTTTTGGCAAAAGTTAGACCAATTTCCAAAGATGGTGCCAGCCCAGGCCCCACAGTAACAGCGACCGCGTCAACATCTTCCAAAGTCAAACCGGTTCTTTTCAAAGCTAACAATAAACTTGGTTCGATATTTTCAAGATGAGCTTGTTTGGCTACAGTGGGAAAAACCCCACCGAATTTTTTATGCAATTCAACCTGCGAAGCAATCACGTTCACCAAAATTGTTTCACCTCGCACCAACGACACCGAAGTATCATCGCAAGAAGTATCAAAGGCTAAAATTGTTTTTACTTCATTCATATTTTTGAAATTACTTTTGTCTCACTCTCAACTCTCTTTGACCCTTATCATTTTCGCTCAATCTAACTTCCAATAAACCGACTTCCAAGTCAGACACAAATCCAGAAATTTGCTGCCACCACTCAATTACAATCACATGATGAGGCTTTAAAATCTGATAAAAATCCAGTCTCACCAATTCCTCTTTAGAACCAACTTTCCAGACATCAAAGTGATAAAGTCTTCCCTCTACTTCATGTCTGACAAAATCATACTCGTTAACATAATTATAAGTTGGTGAAGTGATCGTATCTTTAACTTGCAAAAACTCGGCAATACCTTTGGTGAAGACAGTCTTTCCCACTCCAAGTTCTCCATCTAAGCCTACAATCAAACCAGTAGTTTTAATTCTCTTCCAATTTTTGAGTAGTAGTCTTTTGGCAATATCTTTAGTTTCTTGTTCACTCCCAGAAATAAAATCAACCTCCTGATCTTCAATTCTTGCCACCCCATCAGCTACCACGTCACCCTGACGAAGGGCTACGGGAGCAGACAAAGTGGTATCAATAATTGTTGAGGGCTTATTCTTAGGTAATTCACCAACATCAATCACCAAATCAATTAAACTTTTTTGTTTGTCTGATAAGTTCTTAAACAAATCTTCAATGGAATACGGAGATGGTTTTCCCGCCGCATTAGCGGAAGTGGCGGTCACCGGTTTACCAAATGCCTTCAAGAAATCCAAATCAAGCTGATAGGCTGGAATTCTCACGCCTAAAGTCCCAAATTCTGACTCAACACCTTGAGCAGTTTTATGCTTAGACTCAGAAATAATAGTAAATGGACCAGGCAAAAAAGTTGCGTAAAACTTTCTAGCGGTGTCATTAAGCTCCACATATTGCTCAGCCAAACTTATGTCAGGCACAGCAATAGAAAGTGGTTTGCCTTCTCTTCTAGTTTTATAAGACAAAAGTTTATTTACCGCCGCTTGATTGGTAGCATCAACTCCTGCGCCATAAGTAGTCTCTGTGGGAAAAATAATCAATTCGCCCCTTGATAAAGATTGGACGATCTCATCAATTACTTTTGCTCTGTTGTTTTCATTAACCTTGAGTATTTTCATCGGATGATATTATAGCCTAATTTGTTATAATCCAGATTACAAGAAAGGCTCCTGATGATTAAACCCATGATTAAAGCAACCAATCAATCACCGATGACAACCGAACAGGCTGAAGAACTTAAGTTCAAGCTCTATCTCAGCAATCGTAAAGTGACCGAATTGGCCAAAATTATGGACACCATCTTGCTCTGGCCAAAACAAACTCGCAAACAATGGGCCAAAAAATTCTCCCCTGAAGTTTCTAATCTTTTAGATGAAATGCTCGAGGATGCTGTTGATATCTTTGATGGGGCAACTTTAGATCAAGAACTAATGAGTTTGTTTGCTGAATACACTGAAAATTTAAAAAATGTTACCAAACAGGTTGAGGGCGTCATTGCTTCCCATCGACCGATTGATGCCTAATAGGTATAATAGTTTATTATGGAATTTGACCGTCTTGTAGTTTCTTTCTTAGTTGATGAAGTCGTAGGTGGCTTTTTTATCTCTGTCCCACCAGGCCATGTGGCTTGTGTTTATGACAGGGGTCGTGGTGTTTTACCTCATGTATGGGGACCAGGACTTCATTTGAAAATTCCATTTTGGCAAGTGGCCAAGCTTTTTAATGCTCAAGTGATTGAATACTCAATTAAAAGTGGTTTTGATACCAGTGCCAATAAAGAAGCTCTTGGTGACTCGCCTATCGAAGTCAGTACTAAAGACAATCACGACATTAACGTTGAAGGTTCAGTGCTTTTTAGAATTGATAAACAAAATGCTCCAGAACTCTGGGAAAACATCGGTGAAGACATGGTTTCCAAAGTCGTTCGACCTTTTTCCAGATCAAGAATTAGTGCAGTTTTTTCTGAATTAACCTTAGACCAAATCAAGCAAAATCGTTCCGAAGTCGAAAAAATCGTCAAAGAAGATATCAATCACTACTTCCGCGATCGTGGTCTCAACTGCGAAGGCTTCCTTTTGGCCAGTGTTAAACTTGCCACTCGCTCTGGAAATGACCACATGGTTTTGGAAGAACGTACTCCAGAATTGATCGTTAGTTAAACATTTTCCAAACAAAACACTAATCTTTTTAGATTTATCTGGTAAACATCTCTTGACTATTATTTAGCAGTCAGTTAGTATAACTGCTACTTTAGTATAAAATAATTTTAGGAGATGCTATGTCAGATCTTTCTGTTTCCAAACTTTCTCCCCTCGCTGGCTATGTTTTAGTTGAGCCAGCTGAAAATGTTACCAAAACCAAATCAGGAATTATTCTTCCTGGAAATGACAACGAAAAACCACAATACGGTAAAGTCATTGCCGTTGGTGATTCTATCTGGGAAAGTGGCGTTAAAGAGATTACATGCCCAGTCAAAGTTGGCGCTCAAGTCATCTTCAAAAAATGGGGCGGCAACGAATTCAAAGTTGGTGATAAAGAATACACTTTCATCAAATTTGAAGACCTGCTCGCTCAAATTAAGTAATTAAAAATTTAATAGTAATTGATTAAACAAGGAGAACTATGTCAGCAAAACAACTCGTCTTTTCCGATGATGCCAGACAAAAAATGTTGGCTGGTATTAATAAATTAGCTTCTGCTGTCACCACCACTTTAGGACCAAAAGGCCGTAACGTGGCGATTGATAAAGCTTGGGGTACTCCAGTCGTTTTACACGATGGTGTTTCTGTCGCCAAAGAAATTAGTCTCGAAGACAAATTTGAGAATATGGGTGCCCAACTCGTCAAAGAGGCTGCCAATAAAACCAACGACTCCACAGGTGATGGTACTACCACTGCCACTCTTTTGGCCCAACAGATTAGCGTCAAAGGCATGAAGTACGTTACTTCCGGCGTCAATCCAATGATCATGAAACTTGGCATTGATAAAGCAGTCGAAGCAGTGACTGGTGAAATCAAAAAACTCGCTCGACCTGTCAAAAACACCGACTGGGAAAAAGTCGCTACTATTTCTGCACAAAACGAAAAAATCGGTGCCAAAGTCGCTGAAGCTTTGAACTTAGTTGGCAAAGATGGTGTGATCGAAGTCGAAGAAGGCAAAACCATGGAAATTGATATCGATCACCGCGAGGGCATGGAATTCGATAAAGGTTATGCTTCTGCTTACTTTGTTTCTGACTCAGAAAGAATGGAAGCTGTTATTGAAGACGCCATGATTTTGATCACCGATCAAAAAATTTCTTCCATGCAAGACTTGTTGCCATTGCTCGAAAAAATTATGGCTGTCAGTAAAAAATTCGTTATCATCGCCGATGATGTGGAAGGCGATGCCTTAACTGGTATTGTTGTTAACTCACTGCGCGGCGCCTTCAAAGCTCTTGTAGTCAAAGCTCCTGGCTTTGGTGACAGAAGAAAAGAAATGCTTGAAGACATTGCTATTTTGACCGGTGGAACTTTAATTTCCGCTGACAAAGGTATGGACCTCAAAGACGCAACCCTAGAAGACCTCGGTCGCGCTGACATGGTGAAATCTGGAAAAGACTTCACTCGTATCGTTGGTGGCAAAGGCAGTAAAAAAGCTGTCAAAGACAGAGTCGCTCAAATTGATGCTCAAATTAAAGCTTCTACTTCCGACTTTGACATTGAAAAATTCAAAGAGCGAAAAGCTAAATTGACCGGTGGTGTCGCTGTTATTCAAGTTGGTGCTGCTAGCGAAATTGAGATGAAAAATCTTCAAGAAAGAGTCAAAGACGCTGTTGAGGCTACCAAATCTGCTTTAGATGAAGAATACGGCGGAGTCATCCCTGGCGGCGGTGTCACTTACATTCAAGCTGGCAAGGCTTTGAGTAAAATCAAGGGTAATTCTGCTGATGAACAAATCGGTATTGATTTGATCAAGAGTGTTTTGTCTGAACCACTACGCATGCTGGCCAATAACTCCGGTGTTGATGCTGGTTGGGTCGTCAAAAAAATTGAAGAGCAAGAATCTCCAACTTACGGATTCAACGCTGTTACCAATGAATTTGGCGATATGCTTAAAGCTGGCGTCATTGAACCTGCCAAGGTGGCTACCGAAGCATTGAAAAATGCTGCCAGTGTGGCTTCAATGATTTTGACCACTGAATGTTTAATCACTGATGCTCCTCAGCCAGAAAAACCAGATATGAGCGCAGCCATGGGTGGCGGCATGGGAATGATGTAATTTTGAAAGAAAATTAATAGCAAAGAGCCTAGACGTGATGTCTAGGCTCTTTTGTTTATACGTTGACTCTTTCATCGTGCATCATCTTGAAATACAGCGATGAGATGAAGTAGCTGTGTTCACTGTTCGGGCTACAGCGAACAATCACTTTATCGTTCGCAAACTTCACCCGCGAACCAATTACCAGCTTTGTGTTTCCGACTTTAATCTCAAGCCGAGATGGGTCAAAAACAACTCCTGTGTGCTGACCAATGAGGCTATTCACCAGATGATAAATTTCCTCAATATTCTGTTGTGTTACCACAACTCCGAATGACCGCCATTCAAAATAATCGAAA
The DNA here is from genome assembly GCA_023382875.1 of Patescibacteria group bacterium. Taxonomy (GTDB): domain Bacteria; phylum Patescibacteriota; class Microgenomatia; order UBA1400; family PJMF01; genus JAHDXH01. The sequence continues at coordinate 19,325 of JAHDXH010000014.1, forward strand.
GCAGTCAGTACCACACGACGCACAAAGTCAAACATAGTATCCTCTTTTCATCAGTAAACGTCTTAAATATTATAGGATATAATGACCAAAAAGTCAATAATTTTACTCTTGCCCAATAACCAAACCAATCAACCCAAAATTCATCTTCACCCCTTCGCCCTCCCTACGATAAGAGTAAAACCAATCTTCGTGGTGAAAAGTGCAAAGCTCACTATCTAAGGCAAAATTGTTTTCCCCATCAAGTGTGGATTCGATCTGCGCCACATTTTTAGCTTTTAAATCGTAGTGCTCGTCAGTTTCTCGATTAATTTGATAGCAATCCTTGCAAATTTTTGGTCCCAACCAAAGCTTCCAGCCTTCTTTGTATCCGGTTTGTGCCACTGCCAACTCCAAGGATTTTTTTACAATTTGCTTTTCTGTTCCCACTCGACCGGCGTGAACCGCTCCAATCACACCTTGTGGGTGATGTAATAAAATTGGATAACAGTCAGCAGCTTTAACTATCAACACTGTTTTAGGATGATTGGTAAAAACTCCATCAACACCGTCCAAAAAAATGACCTCATCAGGAAAATCTTCAATCGCTTTTTCATCCAAAAATGCTATTTCAGCGGAGTGTACTTGAATCATCCTTACAACCTTATATCCAGCAAATTCTTGGTCTAAAATTTCATCCAAATGTTCATCTTTTCCCAAAAACAAACTTTTTACTTTTAAATCTGGTAGGATGTTGGTGAACTTCATATATTAGAATGACACTATGTTGATTTCTCAAATCTACCACAACTACCAAATTCCACCCAACCTCCAAAGACACATGATTGAAGTCGCAGCTGTGGCTGAATTTTTGGCTAACCAATTCAAAGGCCAAACAGTCAACCAATCTTTGGTGGTAGAGTCAGCCCTTCTTCATGACATGGGTAATATTGTTAAGTTCAAAGATTTTATTTCTACAGAGATGAAATTAGATGAAAAAACTTGGCGCCAAGTACAAAGTGAATTTATTTCCAAATATGGCCCTGATGCTCATCAAGCAACTTTAAGCATTGTCAAAGAATTGAACTTAAAGAATGAACCCGAAATCATTACCACACTCGAGCAAAGTGACCACCGTTATATTGCTAGTTATGGTTATTTGACTCTCGAGAGCCAACTTCTTGATTATGCCGACATGTGCGTGGCACCTGCTGGTATTGTTGGTTTTGAAACTCGTATCGAGGACCTAGTCAAAAGATATAATTTATCTGATAACGACCCTTCAATCCAAACCCGTCGTGCCAATGCGGTAGAAATTCAAAAGTATCTTGATTTTGATTTAAATAACCTAACCCAAATTGATTGGCAAGATTGGGTCAGTTCATTAAATAAGACTGAAATTTTTCTTCGAGTTTGATATAATTGTGGCCTCGAACAAGGCAAGATAGCTCAGTTGGTTAGAGCATCGGATTCATAAACCGAAGGTCGTGGGTTCGAATCCCACTCTTGCTACTAAATTCTTCCCCCAATCAACTCAACCACTACAAGCTTTTTCGACCAACACCAATCATATGTCGAGCATATTCTGGAGGGACCAAGCCCGCCAAAGTTTGTTCTCTTCTCAAGAAGTCTACAAACATATCGAGTGATTGCTCACTATTTAAGTGCATTGCTTGGACAAAGCTAACATAGGTATTCAGGAAATAATTAATTCCTTCTACATGCGTATCTTCAAGTGAGGACAATAATTTATACAGCATATCTTCAGTATAAAAAATCTTCTCGATTCCTGGCTCTGTTGCAGTACTATAACCGCCAATTTCTAAGTTATTACCAACTCGGAGCGTATAAGGCATAAGTGCGATATGACCACCGGGCTTGACGACTCTTTTTATTTCTTCCAAAAGAACCTCCGGATCAAGTGAGTATGAAAGTGGACCATATAAACTGACTGCTGAATCAAACGAGTGAGTAGCAAAAGGCAAATGGTGCATATCGGCAACCATAAAATCTTTATCGGGGAATTTAACTTTCGCTTGATGGGTCATTTTTGGTGATAACTCAATACCAACGTAATCTTTAATGTCTAGCATTTCACACAATAAGCCACTACCGGCGCCGATATCCAAAACTTTACCATTAATAAACGGCCTCAAAACATCGGCAACTACAGCATCCTCGGCCTTGCAGACTAGAGAAGAATACCCAGTATCATACTGGTCGGTCTCAGTGTCATAAAATTCTGATATTTTACTCAAACGTTCATCTTCGATGATCATAAGTGTCCTTGTTTAAAATATAATAAATTGTCGAAACTATATCAAAATCAATCATCTTGTCAAGAAAGATATGTTGTCTAAATTGTTACAATAAATGCAAAACAGTGGCAGAATTGGAAATTATTGTTTGCAAATCATTGGCGCTAAGACCAATGGTTTTGTCATGCAAACCAGGATTAATAAAAAGATCTGACTGATTAAGTAAGTCTTTGTCCAAAACTACTGGATAATCAAAACTATAACCAAACGGTGATAGCGCACCAATTTCAATTCCCAATTGGTTTTTGACTTCTTCTGGCGAGGCCAGCTTCACTTTCTTAGCACCAAATAACTTTTCTATTTGCGCAAAATCAACTTTTTTATTTCCCGTCCAAACAATCAAACAAAAAGTAAAATCACTTTTGGTTTTATATACTTTAGCAAAAAGAACTTTTACACCTTGTTCTGGCAAATTACCACAAACTTCGTTGGCCTCCTCCATCGTATAGACAGGATCGTGTTCAAATAATTTATAGGAAATTCCAAAAGCAATTAGAGCATCAACAACATTGGAAAAAACAGTATTAGCTGCTGTATCATTACTTTTGATTGATTTTTCAAGTTCTTGAGACATAAAAACTACATTTTATTTGGTGATTCAATTCCCAAAAGTCCTAGCCCAATTTGAATTGTTTGAGCCGTACAAGCACAAATAGCCAAACGACTTTGTTTCTTTACTTCGGTTTCTGCTCTTAAAACAGGCAACTGGTTGTAAAAAACATTGAATGATTTAGCCAACTCATAAATATGTGCGGCAATTTTAGATGGATTATTACTTTCGGCAGCCGCCCTTACTGCATTTGGAAATTCTGCTACC
>JAHDXH010000015.1 GCA_023382875.1 Patescibacteria group bacterium
ACAAAGAAAATCAAACTTCTCGTAGCGTGTGGTGAATCGACGGTGATGATGCTAGGAATTAGCGAGAATAAAATTAGAAGTAAGCTACTCAAATAGTTAGATTGACGAATGTTTTTGAGTAAAAATAAAATACCAACTATTCCAAGTAAGTAAGTTGGCCAATATAGGTGTCCCCAATTTGGTAAAGTGTGCCATGGGTGTGATCCCCCAGTAGTTACCAGGAATTTCGGCATCAAACTTTTGCTGAGTGCAGTTGCAATTTTCTCTCCATAAAAAATAAATTTATTGCCGAGAATCTTTTGTGATAAGCCAGAAAATTGATTATAGTATTTTACTGATTCATCCCAAGTAGTTTCATCATTAAACCAAGTAATACCTTTTTTTTGAGCGGTTAAGTCACTTAACTGTAAATAAAAAATTACAAAAATAGCGGCTAAGCCAACGGCAAGTGAGAGCCATTTTTTTGGCTTGCTTACACCTCTTTTGACTATGATCGCTAAAGTAAAAAATGGTAGTAATAAAAGAGGTGTATTGTAAAAAAGAATGGCGACGATTACAAAAAATATACCCAAAAGGTCGTTTTTGAGAGTGGGTTTTTCATTAAGGAAAAAGGTTAGGGCCAAAACGAAAAAGGTCAAAGCAACATTTGCTTCAAAAGCAATCCGTGAATAAAACCAAAAAATTGGATTAACGGCAATGATTAAGGATAAAATCAACGATTTATTGGAGCTTAAATTAAGTCTTTTGCCTAGTAAGAACACAACTGGAATTAATAAGGTTCCTGCTATGGCGGATGGCAAGCGCACATTAACGTCAGTAGCGGGGAAAGCTTTGAAAACTAAGCTTAAAGTATAAACATAGCCTGGCAATTTATAGTCCCCAAAAGATTCAAAAGTTAAAGGAAGTTTTTTACCAAACTCATCTCGACCAGTTTTTTCAATCAAAAAAGCGTTATAAGCTAACGCAGCTTCGTCGCGATTGAGAATATTGGGTAGAGCCGAAAGTTGCCAAAATCTTAATAAAAGTCCAATAAGGGTGAGAAGCGCTAGTAAGAAAATATGATTTTTTTTCATTCGCCAAAAGAAGCTACTACAAAACGGCTAAGACCAGTATGATCTTTTATATTTTTAATCCAATTAGGTTTGACTTTAGAAGCAATGATTTTATCTTCGATATCAGTAGTTTCGCCAATGACTAAAGTCTTGAAATGGTTAGTGTTTAATTTTTCCCAATCAAAGGGAGCAAAATAAACATTATTAATTGTTGTTAGTTGGAAATCTTTTTTTGGTAAAGCTTGGATTTTTTCTGGTGTCAGATTTTTGTCATAAGCCAATAACCATAGGTAAAATCTCCCATCGATACCACTAACCCAAACTTCGCTGACGTGTTCTCTATTTTCTGCTATTACTTCAGCTAATTCTTGATAGCCATCTTGCCATGAATAAGCTGATTGAATTGGATAATGAACGAAGTAGTGGTTGGCAAAATGAGCGAAGTTGAAGAAATTAAAACCAATAAGGGTTGCTACTAAATAAAGCCACCAGTGCCTATAGCTTCTTCTCAAAGCTATGGTTATTAAGTCGTTAAGTCCAAAGCCAATAATTAATGAAATCGGCACGAGCGCATTTAGCGATCTTAAAGCATGGGGAGTAGTTTCTGGTACAGCTGCTGGTAAAAGTGCAACTAACCACCAAATAATTACTGTGATCAAAACCCGTTTGTGTTTCAGCCAAAGCTTAATAATTCCATAGATAAAAATTGGTAGACAACCAAGTAAGAATAAGCCGTGTTGGCTAGTGCCATGCCTTAAGTTGCTGTCACCAGTCAAAAATAAATAGTTGAGATTTAGGTGATCGCTATAATTTTTGGCCAGCTCTTTAATCATTAATAGATGACGATGGAAAAATAATCTATCTAATAAGGTATTGCCTGCTTGTTCACGTAGGACATTAGCTACAACTGGGTAATCAAAACCATTAAAAATGGACGTAGTTGAAAGTCGGAATTGATTGCTGACTTCATAAAGTGGGGATCTCATCATGGGAATAAGTAGCGCACTAAAAATAGCAATTGGTAGGCTTAATGTTAAAACAAACTCAGCCACTCCCCATTTTGGCCAATGCTTGATTTTCAAATATTTGCTCCAGTAAAGTAACCAAAAAACTAAACTAACAATTGGCCATACGAATCTTACAGAGAAATAAGTATATGTGGCGAGGTCACCGACAACAATTGAGCTAACTAATAAGAGGATAAAAGTAAGTCTGGAGCGCCAGTTTTGCAGTGCTGCAGTAAGATGTAGTTGAGCCAATAATAAAAGTAAAACGCTGGTTGCTAATAAAAATTGAGCAAGATGACCTTCAAAGGCTGTCCGGGAAAACATGATGCTCCAAGGTGAAAAGGCTACAACAGCCATCACACAAAGTTGAAGGGTATTTATTTTTGTAGAAGCTGAATCTTTAAACAGCAATCTTGCAATCCAACCAGTAACTATAATTGTGCCAATCCCAGCTAAAGCACTAGTCAATCTAATTGACCAGTTGTTGGCATCGAAAATCTTACTGAGTAGTCCAGACGACCAAATATAAACTGGTAGTTTGTAATCGCCATATGAAGGATAGATTAGTTGATACCAAGGTCGTGAATGCATATCCATGCCTGTGGCGGCAATGCTTTTGGCGTCGATTAGAATAGCTGTTTCATCCCAGTAAAGAGAAACTGGTATTTGTCCCAGTTTATTCAAACGCAAAAAAGATCCAGCAATTAGAATAGCCAAAAAAAACTTCAAAAAAAAGTTTGCTCTCATGACTAATTAATCATATACCACTCGGACAGATTGGGAAATGTGAGATATACTAAATTTGTGAAAACATGGTCAAAATTGTTTATTAAAGAAATATTTTTGGGTTTATTAATTGTTGTTTTGGCTTTCTTTTTGAGAGTTAATCATTATTGGGATTTTCCGGTTGGGGGTGAAACACAAGATGAAAGCGCTTGGGCTTTTCTAGGCTCTTCTTTAATTCAAATAGGCAAACCAGTTAGTTGGTCATATTTTGGTGCTTATGATCCTGACTATATTTTTCAAAAAAGAAGTGGGGGTGCTCCCCTAGTTTCGCCAGTTTTAGATCATCCGCCACTTTTTTCTTTGTTGCCGGGTTTTGCTCACACTATCAAAGGCGATTGGCAGAACTTTCCAAGCCTTAAGGTAACTCGCTTGCCGATGGTGTTGCTGGGCGCACTTAATGTGGCGCTTTTAATGTTGGTTGCAAGTAGTTTTTTAGTCCAGAAAAAGTGGTTTTTGTTGGCTGGATTAATTTATGCTGTTGCACCAAGTTTTGTTTTGACAAGTCGACTAGTAGTTGCAGAAAACTTGATGATTACTTGGACTCTTTTGTCTTTGTGGTTGTTATCAAAAAATAAATGGCGTTTCCAATTTTTATCTTTAATAATTGTTAGTTGTTTGGCAGTTTTGACCAAGGTGTCTGGCTTGGTTGTTCCTGCGGCAATTTTCCTTTATGGCTTGTCTGTCAAAGATGGTAAAGTTTGGCGGGCGGGTTTGTTGGGTGGTTTGCTTGGTGTTTTGGCTTTTGCTTTGTTTGGAGCTTATTACAATTTTCCATTATTTTTAAATATTCTGAGCAGCCAGGCTGGTAGAGATTTAGGTTGGTCAACTTTGCAAAACCGCTTCTTCTTACATGCAAGTTTGGTGGAAAAGTTTTTCTTTGACGGCTGGATTTTCGCTGGCTTATTTGCTTCGGCTTTAGTTTTACTGAAAAAAGAAACCAAATATTTGGCACTAAATTTATTTTTGATTGTCAATTTATTTTTTATATTGCTGACTAGTGGCGAACAAACTTTCCACGGTTGGTATGACTATGTTTTATATCCACTTTTTACACTTTCAATTGTGACAGTGATTGCTGATATTTTTAATCAAGCCAACTGGCTACTCTTGTCATTTTTCTGGCTAATGTTGCTTCCTGTTTTTAGAACGATGGCAATTCACGGTGGTTGGTACAGTGATTTATCTAGTTTAGTGATTAGATTCGTGGCCAGCTTAGGTTTTTGGCCTTTCTTTTTAAGTCAGTTGAAATTCTTGCCTTTCAAAAAATGGCAGTGGCTATCTTATTTATTGCTTGCTTTAATTTTAATCGCTTCAATCTATACGGTTTTGGTTTTTAATCAGACCAGCTACTGGGAAGAGCACCAATTCTTCGGCACATGGTGAAATTACTTAGCAAATACCAATACTTAATTTTTTTCATTGCGGTCTTGGTTTTTAGATTTTTTTACTCTACTCAGGTAGTTAATTTTACTCAAGATCAAGCTAGAGATGTGGTTTTGATGCAGCAAATGAGAAATGAGGGTGTAGTGTTGGTTGGTTATGGTCCAAAAGCGAGCGTTGGAAACTTTTATTTAGCTCCCTTTTATTATCAGTTGCACTACTTCCTTTCTTTCTTCACCAATAACCACCCTTTAACCATGCATTTTTTCACAACGGTTGTGGAAAGTTTCACCCCAGTTTTGTTTCTTTTTATTTTGTTGAAATTTGTTAAAAAACCAATTGCCTATTCAGTGGCTTTGCTGTTTGCTATTTCACCGCTGGTGACAATTTTTTCTACCTTTGCTTGGAATCCTAATATGATTCCATTTTTATCGACACTAAGCTTGTTGATGTTTTTGAATTATCTTGATGACGGAAAATTTTACCAACTTTTGGGTGGTGTTTTGCCCGTAGCTTTAGCCATTCATCTTCACTATCAAGCTGTGGTGCTAGTGCCTTTTGTTTTATTGATGCTGTTTTTGACTATCAGAAAGCCAAATGCAAGAAGACGCTGGCTCTTGGTAGTTGGTATTTCGTTGTCTACGCTTTTACCCTACGTTTTGGCTGAATTAAAATCAAATTGGCATAATACCAGAGAAATTCTAGATTTTTTTACTGGTGAGCATAGTCGATATTATGACCGGGTTTCCAAGCCTCAATTTGTTTTGACTTTTATTCCTCAGTTTTTTGAAAGGCTCTTTTTCAAAGATAGTTTTGGTTGGCTCAAAGTTGCGGTTGGTCGATTGGTATTTTTGTTGGGCTTTTTCTTGTTGGCTTTCAAAGCTGCTAAGAATTCTAAACTAAGATTTGTGTTTATTTATTTTGCTTTGATTTTAATAATGTTGAGAATTTATAAGGGTGATAAGTTGGATTACTACATGAGTACGCTGTATATTTTCCCTTATTTTCTCTTAGCCTTATTGGGACAATTCAAAAAAATATTTATCTTAACTTTCTTTGCTATTGCTTGGTTGGCTGGTGGACAATTGGCCCTTATTAGGCCAAATAACCAACTTAGACAGTTAGAAAACATATCGCAATTTATGAATGAAAAAATTGGTGAAGAACAAAAAGCTAAATTTATTTTTCATGATGATAACTATAAAAATATTTTTTCTTATGGTTTGCGTCGTTACTCTAGTTTGAAAAATGATAATGCTTCAAACTTAATTGTTGATATTTGCTATGGTGAGCAAGTCTGCGATTGGGACACAATAAGTTGGTGTAAAAATGACCGTGGATTTACTTACATGGCCCTTTTTAGAGAAGCTACCCACTATAGTGGAATTGCCAGCTACATCACCGCCAATGCTTATAACGTTAGAATCGGACGAGTTGATAAGCTACCAGAAATTAATTATCAAATTTCTAACTATGATAATAGTTATGGCAGCGATAACATTGACTCAGATTGGGATTAGCTTAGTTTTTATTTTCTGCAGGTAGCTTCAAGTAATTTGTTTTTACTTAAGTATTCTCTGACTTTGTATAAGTCAATAAATTCAACCTGTGTATGAACGCCGGAAAAATCTTTGATCAGATGTAAGTGGTCTTGTACTAGCCACTCTTTTGGCAATTCGTCGTTGAAGGTCACAAATAAGGTTTTATTTTGATCTCGGCAAAGGAGGTCATGCCAAGGTATGTCGCCAAATTCATACTTTCCTAGTTTGGTAGGATGAGAAAATCCAAACTTGTCTGAAGTTGGCCGGACAACATTTTCTCTGTAATAGGTAGGGTCAATTTTGTTGGAGAAAGCTAATAAAATATGTGCATCTGGAAAATGGTCAGAGATATAAATCGTATCGAATTCAGACTCTTTTGAGTTTAAATATTCAACGGTTCTTTTATCCAAGGGATAAATATAATTTTCGCTTCGGGCTGAATAAATGAATTGGTAGCTAATAAAGTATTGGGTAAAGGCAAAGACAAATATTGCTCCTGCCGCAACAACAGTAATATTTTTGATTGACTGTTGTTTGATTAAGTCAAAGAAACTGGCGACACCGAGGCCGATTAAAATGGTAATAATCGGTAGTAAGGCGCTACCTCTGACTATTTGTGGCGGGCCAGCCAAAGCTGAGGCTAGGGGTGAGATAAAAAATACACCTAAAATAAAGAAACTTGATTTCTCTTTTTGTGTGGCTAGCTTATATAAGCCTATCAAATAAAAAGGTAGGAAGATTATCAAAAACTGGGCAAAATCAGGATCATTCAAATATTCCAATTTATCGCCATCCAAGAAGAGAAAACTAGGTAAAAGGAAACTAAGGTAATTGGTTGAAACTTTTTCCAGCAAATATCCATATTTATTAAATAAAATTTTGCAAACTTTTGGTAGGACATTGGGATTTTGTAAAAAACAAAAGTTTCTTTGTTCTATAACTTTGGCTTCAATGCCTGTGTCATTGAAAACAGAAACTTGGGCGAACCGAGCCGATCCAGCTTTTCCTAAAAGTTGTGGCAGTAAGGGAATGAGTAAAAGTAAAAAACCAGCCCAGACAAATAAGGTTTTTTTGAAGTTGGCTTTGTTTTTGACATTGAGGGCTGATAATAAAAGTAAAGAAATGAGTGAGGTTAGTTTAAATGCGACGTAAGTATAGGCGCTTAGAGAAAATAAGACGCCAGCTAAGATGAGGTTTTTTTTAGATGTTTGTTTTTCAAACACAGTTAGAGCAAAAAATATTCCACCGATAAAAAGAGCTAGGGCAAGATTAGATTCAAAGGCCATGCGTGATAAATGAATTGACCATGGATTGAAAGCTAGCACTAGGGCTGTGATAAGGGCAGTGTATTTATTGCCACTAATTTTTTGGGTAATAAAGTAGGCAAAAACAATAATTATGATTCCAGAAATAATTGAGGGCAGTTTCAATGAAAAAGCATTAAGTCCTAAGATAGATATAAATGGAATGGTGGCATAAATATAGCCAGGCAGTTTGTAATCGCCAAAAGCTTGAAAGCTAAGGGGTAAAGTTTCACCCCACTCGTCTTTTCCAGTCTTAATTAGCGAGTATGCATTGTAGCCAATACTCATTTCATCATGAGTTAATCTAGCTGGTGCCTCGCTGATCCTAAAAACTCTAACGAACAAAGCTAAAATCAAAACAATAATTAGAGGTAAGTATTTTTTCATAGAATTCGACCAATCATCCAAATAATATCACCATTTGGAGCTGTGATTTCGTCAAGAATACTGATTTCTTTGCCAATTTTATTTTGAAGTAAATAAATTTGCTCTGTAGATCCTGCCACAATAGCTCCGACTTGGTCTTGTACTTCGTCTAAAGTCCTAACAAAACGAAGATTATTAAACTCTAAAAACTCCCCTTGGTCGTGCTTGGCAGTTGAGTCACTTGTTTGCACCAATTGAGGTTTAGTTTGAGTATAAAACCACCAGTACATAGCCGGTCTACCCTGCTCTCTGGTTATGAAAATTGGAGTGCTTTGATCACTATTTTGGTTGATTGTTTGCACTAATTGTTGATAGCCAAATTGCCACTCTTGAGCATATTTTTGTGGATAAATTTTGCTATAGAATCTCCAAAAGGCAGTAAGCTCAATTAAGTAAAAAAAGATAACGCCTAGGAAAAATAACTTTTGATAATTTTTGCCAATATTTTGTGAAAATTGGCTAATGCCGACGGTTATCAAAATTATCCAAACAGGTAAGCTGGGTAAAATTCGCAACGCGTGTGGTGTGCCATAAGTTAAGCTAGCTGGCAGAATACTGATTAATAACCAACCAATGAGAAAAATCCAAAAAGGCTGGAGGTTTGAGTCAAAGTTATTATGATGGGTTTTTCTAAAAATTTGACTCAAAAAGATTAGGCCAAAAAATAAGTAAACAATTTCCAGGTGATAAAGCTGCCCAAAAAATTGAGTTGAATGTCTGGCGTTGGTATCACCACTCAAAAAGAGAAAGTTAATATCAAAATGACTTAAGTAATTTTTGATTATTTCTGTACCAAATAATAGGTAGCGGTGATAAAAGATTTTTCCAAAAATATTTGGTTGTTGGAGTTGGCCTTCATTACTTTTTTCAATAATGTTTAGGTCGGAAAAAATACTAGTTTCTTTGAAACGTTGACTGGTAGTGGCGACATCGGAAAAAACAAATGGACTAACTATAAGTAGGCTGAAAACTAAGCCAGTAATTAAGTAACTAAGATTATGGCTAAAGAATTTTTTGCAACTGTCGATAAATTTGATTGAGTGATTTTCTACTGATAACCAAACAGCGATGAGCATGAAACCAAGTAGAGGTGCGATTACTCTTGTTGAGTGGTATGTGTACATCGACAAAACCAGTAATATTATGCTGGTTAAAAACTTGGCCATTTTGTAATTTTGATTTTTGATAAAACTGAAGAAAGCAATTACTCCCCAAGTAATAAGAGCTGTAGCCAAATTTACTTCCCAAGCTGCGCGGGAAAAGATTATTCCCCACGGTGATATGGCGGCAACAAACATTCCGAGGTGAGGCAGGTAAGGTTGGTTCTTCAAATAAGTTGTTGGCAAAATTTGTTTGAGCAAAACAAAAACACCAATGACAATGCTCAAACCTGCCAAAGCACTGGGAAGTCTGGTGGCTAAGACGCTAAGACCTAAGACTTTAATAAAAGGAACGGTTGCATAAAAATATCCCGCTGGTTTCCAGTCACCAAAGGATTCAAAAGCGACGATCGGCAATGGATTGCCATGATGATCTTTGCCAGTTTCACTGATTGAATAGGCATCATAACCAAGAGCGGCTTCCTCCCAATATGGTGTAACCAAAGTGTCTAGCTTGAAAAGTCTAATTGTTGCAGCAATGATTAGAATCGTGAAAAAAATAATTAGAGATATTTTATTTTTCATGGGTGGCTTAGTAATAGCCATTCGTCTTTGGCCAAAGGTTTAGTTAAAGAATATTCTAGTTGGTAGTGCTTAGATTCTAGTTTATCACCGGGGACTTCTTTTTGTTTTATGACGTATAAAGTATTTTTATTGTTATTTTCATTCCAATCTACATCAGAAAATTCTAACTTACCGAGTTTTTTGACGTGTTTAAAGCCATCGCTGCCAACTGGGAAGTATTCAATTTGTTCAGATAAAGTGGCAGGATCAACTTGGTTGTAAAAAAGGAAATAGATATATGGGGACCAAGTTGCCCCAGGTAAAGCAATTTTATCGTATTGGTCATAACGATCATTGATGAGGCCAATTAAAGTTTTTATGTGCCAGTTATGAAGATTGATATCTCTCTTTGGCGCAATTACAAAGTAAGTGGTGGTGAAGTAAATGATAGAGTAAATTAAAATTCCAGAAATGATTAATAAAACTATTTTTGTAAAAAGTTCGTGGTAGTTTTTGATTAAGTTTAATAAACCAAACGCCGACAAAAAACTTAGGGCAAACAAGGCTGGTGAAAAGCGAATAGCATGAGCAGCTTCGAACGTAATAACCGGAGCGATGCTGGCAATTAGAAGCCAGCCAACAATTAACTTTGTTGTCTTATCTAAAGTTTTGGTTTGCCATTTTTTCAAAATTTGGTAGCCAGCAATTAAAAGAAACATGCCTTCAACTGGATGCATTTTTCCTGTGCCGGCAATATCATGAGATCCGTGAGTACCGCCCTCAAAAAAGAAAAATTTTGTTGAATATAAATCAGTTATATTTCTTTGAATTTGATTGATTAAAAGACTTGGATAATTGTCGCGAATTTTGGCAAATAAATTGTTACGATTTTCAAAATAACCTCGGTTAATTTCTACAATAGGTGCATAGGCTTTTTTATCAAAAATAGACAGGGCTGCAAATTTGGTTTGATTGGCTTTGACCGAGGTTAAAACTAGACACAGACTAAAAAAGCCAGCAACCAAGGCGCAAGTTGCAAAAATCACTTTAGATTTATTGAAAAGATTTATTGACTCATTTTTATAAGTTAATAGTAATGCTATAGCAAAAAGTGGCGTGAATACTTGATATGAATGGTAAGTAAAGAGGGTTAAGCCAAATAAAATGGTGCTTAAAACTAACCACCAACGACGCGTCGTATTTTTATTTTCCATGGAGAAGACAAAAATGGTTGTGGCAGTGAGCATGAGCAACATGCCTAAATGGGCTTCATAGGCCATATGCGATAGATGAATGTCCCAAGGTGAAATCGCTAATAAAAGCATAACTAGGTGAGCAAGTGGCATTCGCCATTTTGGCTCAACAACTTTTTCACCTAATTTCCAAGCTAAAATCCAGCTAATAGCCACTATTCCCAGTCCAGCCAGAGCACTTGGCAATTTTACTACCCAAGGTAAAAGTCCAAAGACCTTAATAAAAGGAATCAAAGTGTAAACATAGACTGGTAATTTCCAGTCGCCAAACGATTCGATGTTAATTGGCCAGTATACGCCGTGGTCTTCATGGCCAGTTTTTAAAATAGAAAAGGCTGTGTAGCCAAGAGAAGCTTCGTCGCGGTTTAGTTCAATAGGAACTTCTCCTAATTTGTAAAAACGCAGTGCTCCAGCCAAAACTAAGATTAAACAAAAAATAATCAGATTCAAAGAAATCTTTTTCACTTCTTCATTCTATAAAAGTTTTTTGTCCCTGACTAGATTGGACATCATAATCTAGATCGGTTAAGATGACGAAGTATGAATAATTCATCTCTTTCTTTATCAATAAGCTCCTTATATCAGTCACAACAAGCTGGTCATTTTATTAAAAACGAAACTGTTCAGGGTTTGGCTGAAGAAATTTCTGGAAAATTGGCTAAAACTGATCAAAAAATAGAGGCCAAAAAGTATGATTTTATTGAAGAATTGAGATCTGAACGCTATTTAACTCAAGTGGAAACCACTTTAGATAATTTAAAATGGGCTGAATCCTTGGTAGTAATTGGTATTGGTGGTAGTGATTTGGGTGGCAGAGCTTTGATCGAGGCTTTTTATCAGCAAGATGCAGCGATGAAGGTTTTGTTTGTTGGTGATACGACTGATCCGGTTTCTTTGAAGAGATTATTAGATCAAATTAATTTAAATAAAACTGTTTTTAACGTTGTTTCAAAATCGGGTGGAACCTTGGAGACTTTATCTACTTATGTCTTTTTCAAAGCGCAGGTGAAAAAAATTACGGCCAATTGGGCCAAGCACTTTGTATTTACCACTAGCTCAGTTAGTGGCATTCTCAAAGAAGAAGCAGAGAGACACTCGGTAATGGTTTTGCCTGTTCCTGAAGGTGTGGGTGGACGCTTTAGTGTTTTGACTCCCGTGGGTTTGCTACCTGCTTTGGCGATTGGTATTGATATTAAAAAACTGACTAGTTCTGCTTATGAGTTTTCTCAAAATTCTGATTCAAGAATGATGGCGAAAGATTTGGCTAAGGCTTATTACGAATTATTTCATCAAAATATTAAGATTGCCGTAATGATGACTTACTCAGTTCAGTTGCAGGAATTTGCTAGATGGTATAGACAATTGTTTGCTGAATCGCTGGGCAAAAACGATACTGGCATTTTACCAATCAAGGCTTGGGGTCCAGCCGATCAACATTCACAGCTACAATTTTATAACGAGGGCACTCCCCTTCAATCTGTGCTGATAATCAAAGTGGAAAACCGCCAAGATAATTTTGTTTTGAGTGACATTGACGTTCCAGAAGCTCAGTATTTGGAAGGCAAAGATTTCAATCAATTGATTAACTTGGAGGCAGAAGCCACTGCAACTTCTTTGACTAATCACGGTCGACCCAATGCTTTGCTTAGCATTAGCGAGTTGGATGAGAAAGCACTTGGTGAATTGTTCATGCTGTTCGAGTTGACTGTGGTTTATTTGGCCGATTTATTTGAAGTAAATGGCTTTGATCAACCAGGTGTTGAAGAAAGCAAAAAACTGGTCAATCAAGCTTTGAGTAAATAGCCGATCATGTCCTTCTTCGGGGTATAATACCCGTATGCCAAATTGGTTAAAGATCAAACAACACCCAGAATTAATTCCTCAGTTTTTGGTTCGTGAGCAAGTTATTGATGGCATTCGTGAGTTTTTCAAAAATCAAGCTTTCCATGAAGTGGAAACACCAATGATGGTGAAATACCCAGGAACAGAGCCCTTCTTGGAAGTTTTTGAGACAGAACTAAAGTGGGCCGGAGGCAAAAAAGAACGAGCCTTCATGTTAACCAGCCCAGAGTTTGCCATGAAAAAAATATTGGTGGCTGGCTTGGACAAAATTTTTCAAATCTGCAAGAGTTTTAGAAATGGTGAAGGCGTAAGTTCACGTCATAATCCAGAGTTTACGATTTTGGAGTGGTATCGGGCGAATGCTTCATACGAAGAAATTATGAAGGACTGTCGGGACTTGCTCTTGAGTTTGGCCAACAAAATTCTAGGTAAAAGTGTGATTGAATTTCATGGTAGAACTTATGATCTTGCTAAACCATGGCAAAAATTTACTTTGAGTGAAGCTTTTGCTAAGTGGGTTGGTGTTGATGAAGAAACCATGTTGGACCGAGATTTGTTAGTTGCCAGAGCTAAGCAAGAAGGTTATCAAACAAATGAAGACACGACTTGGGAAGAGGCTTTCAATCAACTTCTACTCAATTTAATTGAGCCAGAATTAGCCAAATTTGATGTGCCTGTAATTTTGTGTGACTACCCCGCATCTCAAGCTGCTTATTCAAAAAAGAAAGCTAGTGACCCTCGGTTTGCCGAAAGATTTGAGTTTTATCTCGGTGGTTATGAGCTTGGCAATGCTTTTTCAGAAGAAAACGATCCACAAATTCAAGAAGACAAATTTAAAGAAGATTTAGCTTTAAGAAAAAGTTTGGGTAAAACAGATTATGGCATGGATACTGACTATATTGACGCTTTGCGCGCTGGTTTACCACCCACCGGCGGGATCGCTGTGGGGGTTGACCGCTTGGTCATGATTTTTGCCAACGCCGAGTCTATTCAAGACACCATGTTCTTCCCCGCTACAGAAGTCTTTTCTTAGTTTTACTTGCCAAGTTCTGTTTCTAGAAGTTTTCTTAGTTGAGCGACATCAACTTTTTTGCCTAGTTCTTTCATGGTTTGGCCAAAGAAGAAGTTAAGTAACTGAGTTTGTCCTGCTTTGTATTTGGCTAAGGCATCACCATTGTTGGCGATGACTTTTTTAATAGCATCTAGCAGGTCATCATCTTTAATTTCGTCAGTTTGACCAAGTTCGGCAAATTTTTTCAAAATTTCTTCTGGTGCGTCGCCGAAGTTGAAAGTGAATTTTTTGTTCACTATCGAACCAGCTAATTTATTGGAATCAAGATTCTTGTTTTGTGCTAAAACAAATAGTTTTTCTAGCCATTCTGCTTCGCTTGGCAATGAGAACATTAAGCTTGAGAATCTAGTTTCGACGCCGAAAACTTTTTGCCAGCGTTCACAAATTTGAACTGGAAGTTCTGGTAACTCCGCTTTGAGCTTATTAATAAATTCTTCAGTCAAATGAATTGGGGCTAAATCAGGATCTGGGAAGTAACGATAGTCAGCGGCATCTTCTTTGGTACGCTGAGCAAAAGTGATGCCTTTTTTGGCGTCCCAACCTCTGGTTTCTTGTGGTGGAATACCATTGGCATCAAGAATCTCTGCCTGTCTCTCCATTTCAAATTTGATGGCTTGTTCCATAAATCTGAAGGAGTTGATATTTTTGACTTCGGTTTTATAGCTTGGCAAGCCTTCCACCCCATCTTCCTGAAGAGAAATATTTGCCTCAAGTCTCATGCCACCCTGCTCCATATCACAATCGCCAATGTTCAAATAGCGAATAATATCGCGGAGATTTTTGGCGTACTCTTTGGCTTGTTCTGGAGATTTAATGTCAGGCTCAGTCACAATTTCGATTAAGGGAACACTTGAGCGGTTGAAATCAATCAAGCTTAAATCTTTACCGTCAACATTTTTGTGGAGAAGTTTGCCAGTATCTTCTTCTAGGTGAATGCGGGTAATTCCCACTGGGCCAAAGGAAGTTTCTAAAACACCTCCATAACAGAAAGGCAGATCATACTGACTAATCTGGTAGGCTTTTGGCAAGTCTGGGTAGTAATAATTTTTGCGATCAAACTTGGAAAAAAGATTGATTTTACAGTTTAATGCTAAGCCAAGTTTAATAGTCCACTCAATGGCTTTTTTGTTGGCTACTGGCAAAGCTCCAGGCATACCTAAACACACGGGACAGGTGTGAATATTTGGTTCTTTGGCGCCAAAAGGATCATTCTTACAACCACAGAACATTTTTGATTCTGTCTTAAGTTCAGCGTGGACTTCCATGCCACACACTAAGTGATAGTCTTTTTTCATTACTTGTTCCTCCAGCTATTCCAGTTGCTATTTTTTTCGTAGGCGTCACCTACTTTAATCACCAAATCTTCGCGATACATTGGTGCCATAATGTTCATACCCAAATAAAGATTGGTTTCCTTATCGTGATAACATGGGACCGAGATACCTGGTAAACCAGCAATTGAACTTGGTTCAACCAGCATGTCTTCTAGTTCGCCAAACATAGCAGAGCCTTCAGAAGCGCCAATTTTTTTGGCAAATCCTGGTGAGGTTAAGCTAATCAAGACGTCATATTTTTCAAACAATCTTTTATAGTCTTCGATGTAGAGAGTGCGAACTTTTTGGGCGGTATTGTAGTATTGGTCAGCGTAACCCTTACTTAAGGTGTAAGTGCCAAGCATAATTCGGTTTTTGGCTTCATGGCCAAAATGTGAGCGATCGTTGCCATAACGGATACCATCAAATCTGCCTAAGTTGGAAGAAACTTCACCACGCTGAACAATAGTGTAAACACCAATTGAGTGGTGTGGATCCATGGCTTTGACAGTTTCTACAGTCGCGCCTAATTTTTCAAAAACTTTAACTTGGTCTAATAAAATTTTACTAACGTCTTCTAAGCCTTCCAGCTCGGTGTAAATAACACCGATTTTCATACCTTTAATATCTTGATTGAGGTAAGAAGTAAAATCAGGAGTTTCCTTGGTGGTGGTGGTGCCATCATAAGGATCATGTCCGGCAATGGTATTAAGCATAATGGCAGCATCTTCTACAGTTTTGGCGATTGGTCCTGGACTATCGGTAGAAGAAGCCATGGCGATGACACCATAACGAGAGCAGCGACCATATGTTGGTTTAAGACCGACGACGCCACACCAGGCCGAGGGCTGACG
Organism: Patescibacteria group bacterium; assembly: GCA_023382875.1. Classification (GTDB taxonomy): domain Bacteria; phylum Patescibacteriota; class Microgenomatia; order UBA1400; family PJMF01; genus JAHDXH01. The sequence continues at coordinate 15,495 of JAHDXH010000015.1, forward strand.
AATTGAGCCAGCGGTTTCAGTGCCCAGAGCAGCGATACAAAGATCAGCAGCTACAGCGGCAGCACTACCGCCGGAAGAACCGCCGGGTAAATGCTCTAAGTTGCGTGGGTTAAGAGTACGTCCGTATTGAGACGTTTCGGTAGATGAGCCATGAGCCCAGGCATCAAGGTTTGTTTTGCCAATGATGTAGCCACCAGCATTTTTTAATTTGGTGGAAATAGTGGCATCGTACTGTGGTTTGAAGTCGTCAAGGACGGTTGAAGAAGCAGTAGTTCTCAAGTCGCGTGTACAAATATTGTCTTTGACGGCAATTGGTAGGCCTTTGAGTGTCGTATTTTCTAAGTTGCCAATTTCGGTATCATTATCATTGAGGGTTAGATAGGCATTGAGTTCGCCATTTCTTTTCTCGATTTCAGCTTTGACGTCATCAATGATTTGTTTGGCCGTTAGTTCTTTTTTAGCGATTTTATCGAGGGCTTTTTTGAGGGTTAAAGTGTTTAGCATAATCTTATTTCTTGATTAATCTAGGTACTACAAAGTAGCCATTATAAGTAACTTTGGCATTGGCCAAAGCCTCTTTTTGGGTAAATGTTCTTTTTTCATCGGCAATATCTTCGCGCCAGACATTTTCTAAGCCAGTAACCTGACTTGTGGGAGTGACACCTGCAGTATCGATAGATTTGAGGTCAGCAATAGTTTCAAGGGTTTTTTCAAAACCTTGAGCAAGTTTGGCTGCTTCTTCATCGGATACGGGAATATTGGCCAGTTTGGCAATATGTTGAACTTGAGTGTTGGTGATTTTGGTAGACATATTTTTTTAGTAAAAAAGCCCCTATCTGGGGCCCTTTGTAGTACAAACAACTCAAAAAGCCCACAACTTAGTTGGCTTGTTGATTTTGTTGGTTACTTTTTACGAAACTAAACATGAACAATATAATAACATATTATTTTCCAAGTTGCCTCAGGGCTTTGATTCTTTCCTCGACTGGAGGATGGGTAGCAAACATTTTGGCGAACATACCAACAGCGCTATGGGTGTTCTTAAGTGGGTTGGCAATATAAAGGTGAGCAGTGGCTTTATTAGCAGCTTCCAATGGTTCTCTATCGGCAGTTATTTTTTCTAAAGCTTTGGCTAGCCCTTCTGGGTTTTTGGTGAAACCCACTGCGCTAGCGTCGGCTAAAAACTCTCTTCTTCTAGAAATTGCTAATTGAATAAGCTGGGCAATGATTGGCGATAAAATTGCCAAAATTAGACCAACAATAAATAGAATTACTTCAATTTGTCCACCCTCCTGATTGTCTCTATTCCTTCTTCTGCCGCCACCAAAGTAGGTCATGCGAATCATCCAGTCAGACAATAAGGCAACAAAGCCGACTAAAATAGTGACGATGGACATCAGGCGAATGTCATAATTCTTGACGTGTGATAGCTCGTGAGCAACAACGCCTTCGATTTCACTGCGATTCAGTCGAGACAAAAGTCCAGTGGTAGCACAAACCACTGCATGCTCTGGATCACGACCAGTGGCAAAAGCATTCATAGCGGTGTCTTCGATGACATAAAGCTTGGGCTTGGGCAATTTGGCACCAAGGCACAAGTTTTCAGTGACGGTGTAGAAATCAAAGAACTCTTCTCTTTTTGCTTCGCGAGCTCCAGAAATAGTGAGAATGATTTTGTCTGAGTAGTAATAGGAGAAAAAGGACATGAAGCCAGACACAATTAAGGCAATGCCAACCATATCTAAGCCATAGCCAAAAGCGGCTGCCATTAAATAGGTTGCTCCAGCTATGAAGGCCATAAAAGCTGTGACGACAACAATTGATTTGGTTTTGTTTGCCTCGATGGCCTGATAATGAGTCATGACTCGTTTAAAAATTAGATGTTAACTTTGACGTCGTTCATTTCTTCTTTGGAAACAGAAACGTGACTACCAGTCAAAGGAACTTCTAAACCCTTTTCTTTGGTGAAGCCAAACATATTGGCGATCATGTTAGATGGGAAAGTAACTAGCATTTGGTTGTAGGCTTGAGAGAGATCGATGACAGATCTTCTTGAATACATCAATTTGTCGGCAGTGTCAGTCAATTCATCCATGAACTTAGTGATAGTGCGGTCAGCTTTTAATTCTGGGTTTGATTCGATGGCAACATTGATTGATGGAACCATATTTTGAACAGATTGAATAGCTTGCTCAATGTCGGTGGCTGTACCGGATTTTTCAGCTTTGGCAATTTTTTGTCTGGCATCAGTCAACATCTTGTAAACTTCTTTCTCATGAGAAAGTTGACCTTTGACGGCGCTTTCTAAATTTGGGATTAAGGAAGCTTGGCGTTTTAATTGGTTGCCAATTTCTTGAATTGAGGCTTCAATTTGAGTTTTGAATTGTTGGAATTTGTTGTAAGTGGTAATAAAGTAAGCACCTAATCCGACGACTAAAATTAAGATTAAAATAAATGGCATACTGCTCCTTTGAGGTAATTACTGACTCATTATAACAGGTAAATCTAGTTGGTTTCTTGCCAAAGCCTGATTGGAACGAGCATGATGTCTGGCATGTTGACCAAGAAATCAGGTCTGTAAATAAAGGTTTCAACAGGCTTGGTGTTGTTTTCAAGTGAGCGAGAACTGCCATTGCTGAAATCTCTATTAAGACTAACACCAGACCAACCCACGAAGACGCCTTCGCCGACAAATCTATCATCTCCCCCAGCGGCCGCTCCTTTAGATAGAACATTTAGAGTGCCGTCTGCCATATATACACCTTGTAGGTTAGATGCTGTATTGGTAAGGGTAGCATTACCAAGACTTGATTGAATATTGATATTGCCTTTAACAATGAAAGCAAGGAATCCACCATTACTGACTGTAATTAAGTTGTCATTGCTACCATTACCATCGGTTAGGGTTAAATTGCCGTTGATAAAGATGACGTATTTTTCGCCACTATTAACCACCCAAGGATTTTGAATAGTCATATTGCCATTATGGTAATAGGCAATTTTCGCTGGATTATAAGTTGGCTTAAGGGCATCAGTCGACTGACTTGAGAAATCATCGGTTGGGTTAGTGCCAAGATTAGAATTTCTATAGAAGTAGTCATATCTCTCTTGGTATCTAGATTTTGTAGTGTTCAGAGAGAAAATGTTGGTGCCACGTTCATTGATCAAGCCATTGGCATCGATAATACCGTTTCCTACAACCGCGAATCCATCAGATAAGCTAGTGCTATTTTTGTCTTCTTTAATCAAGGACCTAATGCAGGTTGGTGCCACACAGTCTTGGGTATCAGTGATTTTGCTTTGAATAGCTACCGAGGCATTGCCTTCATTAGCACTTCCTACGTGACCACCACTGACTTGGAACCAAGCTTCGTTTTGAGCGCAGGCTCCACAATCTTGAGCACATGTGGAGCAGCTTTCAAAGGCTGAGCAAGTAAAGTCTCCACAAAAACCAGTACTAGTGCATGATCCACAGTCAGTAGCACAGCTGTTGCAGTTTTCACTGCCATTGCATGAGCCATCGCCACAGCTAAGACATGTTCCGCAGTCTGAGGAACAGCTTGAACAATTTTCTCCTCCGTTGCATGAGCCATCGCCACACGAAGTACACTGGCCGCAGTCACCAGGGCAACTACCACACCACTCTCCGTTATTGCATGAGCCATCGCCGCAAGAGCCTCCAGTCGGTGGACAAGTACCACAGTCATTTGCACAGTTGGAACAGCTTTCGCCGCCATCACAGTTATTGTTGCCGCACAAATTACATGCACCGCAATCTCCAGCACAAGTGCTACAGGTTTCACCATTATTACAAGTTTTGTCTCCACACCATTGAGTTTTGCATACTCCACAGTCTGAGGCGCAAGTACTGCAACTTTCAGTACCAGTGCAAGAGCGGTCGCCACAAACACCTGGAGGTGTACCTGGTGAGCAACATTGAGCCCAGATAGTGTCGACACAACTGGTGACGCTGGAAGAGCAGCCAGGGGCAGATGGATTAGCTTGACAGCCGCCAGGACAACCATCTACTGGTACACATTTTGGCTGACAATAAGGATTAATTATTAATTCAGTAGGAGTACAGTTTGTACATTGCACCATCACAGGGTTAGAGCAAGTTCTGGTAACAACACCTTGATTGATGATACAAGAACCACCACCGTTACAAGTTGAACCGCACGTTCCTGGTGGTGCGTCACAAGTGGCCATGACAGTACAGGAGGCATTGACATCATTTGCCAAGAAAATACCACCACTAAACAAAACGACTGAAACTAGAAAGATAGTAAAGATTTTCTTAATTAATTGCATCCTAAAATAGCAACGTCTTTAGCTAATTGAGTAGCTAAGCCGGTAGTATCTTCTAATAGTTTCTGCGCATCTGTTGGCGAGCTTGTTAACAGAATAAAAGCAAATGGTCTTGATGTTAAGTATTGATTGATTTGAGCAATGGGTTTCTTAACTTCGTCTTTTATATATAGAATTGAATTAGTTGAGATGGGCATGTAAGCATCACGGATAGAAATCTCTTGCCCTGTTGGAGTTTTAAATGCGCTTGGCCAACAAGAAAATTCTTTGACCAACTTAGGGTCAATAGAAACCTCCAATAAGCCAATGACGCTCATTTGACCATTTAACTGCTTAGTTTCAACAGCAACTGTGGCAACTTTACTTGTTTGGTTATACTGTGTAACTTCGCCACGAATAAGAACCGTTTGAGAGTAAACTTCGGCTTTGGCTGCCTCCTGAGTATTAGGAGGAACAACGCCATTCTCAAAAACTGTAACTCTCGACATTTGTAGTGGCTCAGCTTGACTGGAAATTCTTTGGCGATTTTGAACAAACTGAAAACTAAGGTAGCCGGCAAAAACTACTAGGATAAAAATAGCGCCAGCAAGCAAAACTTTCCAGTTCATATTATTAAGTATAGACAGGTTTTTTACGTATGTGAAGTGATCACTTTGTAAAACAAAAACCCCTCCGTTTTGGAGGGGTTTTTGTTTTGTGACTTTTAATTAGTCTTGATTGTAAATTATTGTACCGGTGCCAGCTGCATATACAATTGCATTTTCTGCATCGATATTACCTAATTCAATTTGCCTAAAAATATTACTTGGTGTGCCATCGCTGACGCCATTTACTGTTGAATTTACAGTATGAGTTATTCCAAATGGATTATTGTGTGGTTCTGCAACATCAAAAATAGTTAATGTTATATTGTCACCTGGAATAATCTGTCTTGTTGGTCCAGTAATTCTGTCTGTAGCAAATCTAGTATTTACTTGTTCAAGTAAATTAGCTTGATCTTGGCTAATTGTTAAACCTAACTGATCGTTTACAGGACTGAATCTTACAAAGCCCTCCATACGAATTAAGGCTGTGAAAGGTACTCCATTGCTTGTAGCAGTTCTCATTGTTATGTAATAAACCTCTGTTCCTGGTTCTTGATCAACGCTGAGTACAATTCCAGATAGTGGTATTCTTCTCCATTCTTCATTATCTCTGTTTCCCTCTTCCCAAACCGACACGGAATCAGTTATTTCGGACTGACCTCTACTAATTAGGCCGAGAGGCATAGGGAGTACATTTCCCTGATTAACAGTTATTGTTTCCTGAGCTGACCCTTGTTCACCTCTAAAGATTTGAAGCAATGTTCTATTTCTAAATTGAATTGTTGCTGGGACTTCTGGAACACTCAAGGTTTCAGGTGCCATAGCAACTTCTACTCCATCCTCTCCTTCTTCTGAGGCTTCGCCAGTTGGTGAAGCTTCAACTTCAGGCTCTTCGGGAGCAGGTGGAGTTGGAACTCCCATTTCAAATGTAAATTGTGGTACACCAGCTGCATTTAACTCATCAGCTGTAAGTGGTGTTCCATCTGATTGACTAACTAAACCACTATAAACTGCTCCTGTTTGTCCAGCATTTTCCACTACAAACCAAAGCCCTGCGGCTATTCTGCCAAAATTATCGCCAGATGTGGCTCCAAACCAGCCAATTACTTCTGCATTTCCTCTTGGGAAGCTATTTATTGTGCCGGCACTACTATCTAAGCTTCTGACGTTTACACCGCCTCTAATGTTGACCTCGGGAGTTTCTCTTTCAGGATTCATTGGCAGTTCAACATCTGAACTTCCATTTAAGCTGTCATAAAAAGCTGCTAAATTTTCTACTGTAATAGTTATTGTTTGATTGTTGTTATAAACAGACTCAGCGTCTGAAGCATCTACGTCAGTAGACACGACAGCAAATAGCATTAGTAAAAGAATGGTCATAAACCATCTTTTCCAGCTTTCTAAACTTTTAAATACCTCCTGTGGTCTTATTTCGACGTTGGTTGGCATATTTTTATATTTCTAAGTTATAGGCTTTAAAAAATTGGCAAAATTTTTTTGGGATTTCTCCCAACCTTAACTTTATGAATACTTTCTATATGTCCTATATTATATGTTAAAATGCTCAATATAGTCCATACGCAATGGGTGTGTATATAAAGCTTTTTTATACTAATATATAGACTATAAAAAATTATAGCTAAAAAAACGTCATACTTCTATAGAAGTTTAACTTTGTTGAGAATTGTATTGTTCGTCGTTAGCCATCTCTTTTTCAATCAGGCGACGAAGATAGACTGAACGTGGAATTTTCTTATTTTGAGCAATCCAGTCTAAAAAGGTAATATGCTTTGGTGAAACAAAAAAATTGAAGCGTGTATCTTGTTGCGATGATGCGTAGTCTATTGCATCAATTAATAAATCATTTAAGTTGCCTTCATTATATTCAATAACTTGCAATTTATCATCGATGATTCCAGCTGCAAAAGCAGGCTTGTATCCCATCTGATGTAATGCAATTACGGGTTTTCCTAGGTTAAGTCCAAGCTCTAATAGGTATCCCATTGTTAA
>JAHDXH010000016.1 GCA_023382875.1 Patescibacteria group bacterium
AGTTAGTATTTTTTATTTGCCAATTCAACAATTTAAGTCTGTCCAAAGGCTTCCACAATAAGTTAGTAAATGGTATTTGAATATGAAGAATGTTCTTTTTTGCCAAGGAAAAAAATAAACTACCATCAGTAGCGTAATAAAGAACATCAAATTTTTTGGTCCATTGCAATTTACTCCAGAAACTAGCATCTGTACCTAACGGTGAAGCAATAAAATTGATATTTTTATGCAACTTCTCACCTAAAAATTTTTCGTAAATTTGGCGAAGCTTTATATTTTGTGATGGTGATAAAGAGTCTAAGGAAGAAATAGCGATATAAACCAAAGTTTTTTTAGCCAATGTTTGTGCCACAGTAAACAAATATTTTTCTCCGCCACCGTGGTGCTTGGGAATATAGGGAGAATAAAGGCAAATTGTCATGTTAATTTTTCAGCAGATCTTTGTGCTTTGACCAATCAGTAGCTAAATCCCGTTCAATTTTTTCATATCTTTCTGGCAAAGTTGGTCGTTGTTGTAATTCCCAAACTTGAATATAAACCATGACTCGGTTCATTCCCTGAACCAAGGCTTCAACTAAGCCAGCCATGCCGTCTTTGTAGCCTTTTTTCAAAATTGCGCGACGGAAAAACTCCATCACACCTTTTCTAATCAATGTCATGAGTGTTACTGGCTTAATTCCAGAATTAGCCAAGAGCTCTGCTTCAGCCAAAGTCCATTCCGCAGATTTATGCAGGTTTTCTTTGGTGGAACGATGAGTTAAGTGGATCAATGGTTGTTTAACCGTAACTGCCTGACCAACATAAATCGGACTCTCATGGATTTTTCCTTGCCACTCAGATAAAGATTCTCTTTTGAATACTCTAGTCACTAAATCATCATCCCAACCACCATTACTAAACTCATAACCATAACAAAAATTTTGTCGGTGCATTGAGATTGCATTGACATTATTTGTTTCTATCGTCACTAGAATTTCCCTAGCTAAAGCCGAAGTTACTCTCTCATCAGCATCAACATACATAATCCAATCTGTTTTACTTCTTTTCAGTCCTTCATTTCTGACTTTAGAAAAATCTTGGCTAGAAAAACTGACAACTCTTGCGCCCAACTTTTCTGCCAGAGCAGCCGTGGTATCAGTTGACCCATTGTCGATCACAATCACTTCATTGCACCAACGCAAACTTTCAATGCAGTTAGCAATCATTTTTTCTTCGTTTTTGGCAATAATGATGGCAGTAATACTCATGAGATGATTGGTTTTTTACCCATATTATTGGTAAGGAAATCGTTAAGTGCCTGTTTTTCTACAGACGAGCCGCTAAACAAAATGCCTAAAATTAATCTCAAAGCTACATACTTCACCTTATAATCACCGTGACGCTTGGCCAACCACAATCTATTCCTAGTTTGATAATAAAGTTGAGTTGATGAACCAGATCCGCCACTAGAGCCGGCATTTTTGTGCCAAACAATCGAATCCGGGCAATACAGTAATTGATAGCCAGCGTTTTTGACACGCAAAGAATAATCTACATCTTCAGCATATAAAAATAGATCTTCATCTAACTGGCCAACAGTTTCAATTACTTGCCTTGGAATTAGCAAACAACAACCAGTGGCAAAATCGGTTTGGGCTAATTTGTTGAATTGGCCATAGTCAACTTCGTCTACGCCTCTATGATCTGCAACCAAGTGTTTCCAATCAATACTTCCGCCTGCGTACCATAAAACTCTTCCTCTATCTTTGGGCTGATAGTCATCTTTAAAAAATTCGCAGTTCTTTTCAAAATAAATCTTAGGATTAATTAAACCCGCTTTAGGATTGTCTTTGGCTGTCTTATATAAATGTTTAAGAAAATCAGGATCTACCAAAGTGTCATTGTTTAAGAGTAAAACGTAATCACTATTGTATTTATTCAAAGCAAATTTAATGGCTAAGTTATTACCGCCAGTAAATCCTAGATTAGAGTCAGAACGAATTAATTCGAAATTATCAGGCAAATTTTTGACTTTTAATGGCTCTTTAGAAGCATTATCCAACAAGATAACATTAAACTTGAAATTAGCGGTGGTTTTGACACTTTTGAGAGATTCTAAACAATCCTTGGTTTCTACGTCGGTATTATAGTGAACAATGACAATCGAAATGTGATCCATAAAAGTCATTATACAAGTGCTACCAAGCGAATGCAAAAACGGGAGCTTTTGAAGGCTCCCGTTTTGTATTGACGGTGACATTTAGCGAATAGGGTTCAGGAAGGGGTTGAGTAGGTAGGGCAGGAAAACCAGCGCCATACCGACTACAAACACAAACCAGACCATCCGCTTGTCACCAAGTTCTTCGGGCGATCTGCGACCATCGAAACGCTGCTTTCTGTTGCGAAACAGATTGTCTGCGCTCAAGACCACAAAAATCACCCCAACCAACTGCACTAACAAGCTGATCCACCAGTACATGGAATCCCTCCATATAACCTAGCTTGACGTTAAGCGCATTATATCAGTTAAATTTGAAATTTTCTTCTAATTAGCCAAAAAACCTTTACCAAACCATAGCTTTTCTTTATGTGATAATCAGCAACCCAATAATTTATTTCCTTTTTGAACATTTGCAAACGACGCAAACCAGATTCTTGATCGACATTTGAACTAGGACAACCGTTTAGTTCCCAAATCTTAAGCAAGGTACTAAGCTCATAGGCAGATTGAAGTAAACTTAAACCAGCACCCATAACCCCATCTTTCCAACCTTCCATACTAAAATAGCGACGTAAAAATTCAGTGAAAAATCTATCTAAGACTTGAGCCTGACTAATTGGCGCTTTGACTTCGTTAATCTTCAAACTAGTGGCTGCCAATGTCGTATAACGATTGAGTTTTTCCAAAAAATGTTCGACTGAATCGTAATTATGATGAACAATAGCCAGATCTTCTTTGATGGGCAAATACTCGACTCGGCCTTTTACCTCTGGAGCACCGTGCACCTTAGCTGGCCAAGATAAATAGCCAGTACGGAAAAATCTAGGATTGTAGTCAGGCCACCAACCTGTATGTTTTACCCACTGACCAAAAAAAAGATTTTTTCTAGGAAAGTAATAAACATCAGCCGTTGGTGACTCTACCCTAGCCTTAATAAACAGGGATAATTCGGGAGTTAAAGCCTCATCGGCATCCATAACCAATATCCAATTAGTCTCAACTTTAGAAAAAGCAAAGTTACGAGCGGGATCAGCAAAACCATGTTCTTCTTTATATTTAATGACTTCAGCTCCAAAATCTTTGGCGATTTTAATCGTCTCATCTTGGCTATTCATATCCACAACCAAAATTTTGGCGCTAAGTGACTTCAAACTCTTTAAAAGAGTTGGCAACTTTTCCTCTTCGTTTTTGGTGTTGATAACAACTGTAAGATCTAACATAAGTTTAAATTTGGCAATCTGGGCAAAAATATGTACCGCGTCCACCTAATTTAGTTTTTTGGATAGTGCCACCACAATTATAGCAATTTTTACCCTCTCTGCCGTAAGTCAGAACTTTAGTTTGATAGCTACCTGCTTTACCTTCAATATCCACATACTTGCCATCAAAAGTTGTTCCCCCATATTCAATTGCTTTATTGATAATTACTTTCATCGAAGAAAGTAAAATATCAACCTCTTCTCTACTCAAGCTCTGTGCTGGTCTAAAAGGTGAGATCTTGGCTAAATTTAGTGAATCGCAAGCATAAATATTACCTACTCCACAAACAATCTCATTAAGCATAATTGCTTGTTTGATTGGCATTTTTCTTCTTTTGAATTGTGACAGTAAATAATCAGTAGTAACTTCGGGACTAATAATGTCAGGACCTAAGGCACTGTAGACTGTTTCCAGACTACTGGCAGCTACCAATCTCAACCAGCCAAATTTCCTCATGTCATTGAAAAAAAGCTTAGATTTATCCTCAAAGTTAATTTGAACTCTAGTGTGTTTGCCGGGGAGTTGTTCTTGCCAATCGTTAGTCGGGTGGCCACCAGCAATCAAATCTCCGTCATTTTGAAACAAATACTGACCCGTCATTTTTAAGTGAGTCAAAAGAACATAATCATTGGCGAAGACCATTTCAATAATTTTCGCTCTTCTGCTAACATCAACAATTTCTTGCGACAACAGCAACTGCGCATCTCCTTGAAAGGTTTTGGGGTTAAAAATCTGAATCTCTTCAATTTTTCTGCCAACTACAACAGATTTAAGTTTTTTGGCAATTGTTTCTACCTCTGGTAATTCTGGCATTGCCTCATTTTAGTCGAACTCTAATCCATAATAAAGAAGTGTTTCTACAAAGGCATGGGGAGATGAACCAAATTCTCTGCCCCAATCTATTAGCTGTGATTCAGTAATAAAGCCTCGATCAAAGCGTTCTTTAATTTTACTTGTCACTATGGCCGTATCTCTAGGCCGCTCTTTCTCTACCATCTCCATCCAATGACGATGAATACCCTTTTCGTAATCTATTTGCGACATATATCTGCCACTCCTTTACTTGATCAAAATACCTTGGTCTTATTCTATATTTCCAGACTAGATAACTTTTTTCGACTTTGTTATAATACTTTCTCATTACTGTTACAAACAGTAATAGGAACTTAACAAATCGCATGGGTCCGTAGCTCAGTCGGTTAGAGCGACAGCCTTTTAAGCTGTGCGTCCCGGGTTCGAGTCCCGGCGGACCCACTCTGCTCATAATTTGGTGCATTTTGCCCCTTTTTATGTTCCAGAAATTTGTTAGAATATAAATCTTCAAGATTAAGTCCTTATTAGGAAACTGATCTCAGTCAAACTTAAAAACCAAAGAGACCAGACATTTTTAATGTCTGATTTTTTTGTGAAAAAGTTCTTTAACAATCTGAAATAGACATAGTGATAGATCTTAACTTAAAGCAGTTATGCGGATCTATCACATTTATGTGTGAATCCGTTTAATTATCTTTATAATAACAAAATTTTTTTAAGCCAATTAAATTTTCAAATTTTTTTTGAGAGTTTGATCCTGGCTCAGGATGAACGCTGGCGGTGTGCCTTAAGCATGCAAGTCGAACGAGAAGCTCCCTTCGGGGAGCAGACAGTGGCAGACGGGTGAGTAACACGTAGGAATCTACCTTATAGTGGGGGATAGTCTTCCGAAAGGAGGGGTAATACCGCATGTGACCGCAAGGTTAAAGCCGTAAGGCGCTAAAAGAGGAGCCTATGTCCTATCAGGTAGTTGGTGGGGTAAATGCCTACCAAGCCAATGACGGGTAGCCGGTATGAGAGTATGATCGGCCACAAGGTTACTGAGACACGGAACCTACACCTACGGGTGGCAGCAACTGGGAATATTGCGCAATGGACGAAAGTCTGACGCAGCGACACCGCGTGTGGGATGAAGCTTTTCGGAGTGTAAACCACTGTGGCGGGGGATGAATTTTGACAGTACCCCGCTAGAAAGCACCTACTAACTACGTGCCAGAAGCCTCGGTAATACGTAGGGTGCGAGCGTTATCCGGATTTACTGGGCGTAAAGCGTCCGTCGGCGGTTATATAAGTCTCTTGTTTAAGACCTCGGCTTAACTGAGGGAAAGCAAGGGAAACTATATGACTTGAGTCTGTTAGAGGAAGTTGGAATTCTCGGTGGAGGGGTGAAATCCGTAGATATCGAGAGGAACGCCAATTGCGAAGGCTAGCTTCTATGACAGTACTGACGCTCAGGGACGAAAGCTAGGGTAGCAAAAGGGATTAGAGACCCCTGTAGTCCTAGCCGTAAACTATCTTTGCTAGCTGTTCTGTGCATTAAGCATGGAGTGGCGTAAGCTAACGCGTTAAGCAAAGCGCCTGGGGAGTACGGCCGCAAGGCTAAAACTCAAAGGAATTGACGGGGGAGCGCACAACCGGTGGAGTATGTGGTTTAATTCGATACAAAGCGAAAAACCTTACCCAGATTTGACATATACCTTCAAACTTATGGAAACATAGGTCTTCTTCGAGAGTGGTATACAGGTGATGCATGGCTGTCGTCAGCTCGTGTCGTGAGACGTCCTTTTAAGTAAGGTAACGAGCGCAACCCTTATCGTATGTTATATGTGTCATACGAGACTGCCTTTGCTATGCAAGGGAGGAAGGAGAGGACGACGTCAAGTCAGCACGTCCCTTACATCTGGGGCTACACACATTCTACAATGGAGCCGACAATGGGAAGCGACAGGGTGACCTTGAGCAAATCCTACAAACGGCCCCTCAGTTCGGATTGAAGGCTGCAATTCGCCTTCATGAAGCCGGAATCGGTAGTAATCGCAAATCAGCACGTTGCGGTGAATTCGTTCTCGCTCCTTGTACACACTGCCCGTCAAGCCAGCAAAGTCGGCAACGCCCGAAGCGGGAGACCATAACCAGCAATGGAGTGGCCCTTCTACGGTGAGGTCGGCAATGAGGACTAAGTCGTAACAAGGTATCGGTACTGGAAGGTGCCGATGGATCACCTCCTTTCTAAGGAGTAAGGGTTTGGGGTATCACGACCCCCTTCTCCCGTCATGAGCAATCATGACGTAAAATTCAAAAAGTCCTATGACACCTTGTCTAGGCAAGATCTATCACTTTGTCTAAGTCAGATTGTAAAATCAGATTGCAAGTTTTTAACTTGAAGTTAATTAACACTCCCCTATGGAGTGTTTTTTAATTTCAAAAAATAGCCTAACTTTGGTTTAAGTTTTGAAATCGATATTTATGAAGGAATGAATCACGAATCGATTGAGAAATTTAGGCTAAAGTTAACCAAAACCAGGAATTTTCAAAATACCAGAACCAATAAATTGCAGAATTGTCACCGAAAAAATCACAACAATAATGCCCACCACACTTGAAGAAATCATTTCTTTGGCTTCTGTTACTTTTTTAACATCGCCTTGAGAGGTAACAAAAATCACACTTGCTGCCAAAATTCTCAATAAACTAACCCCACCCACCAAGCCAATAAAAACATTAACAATTGTTGAAATAATATTGGTTGGCTTGTTGTCGATACAACCTACGGCCGTCCATATATTTTTTTGATCATCGTCGCCATCATAGCAACTTTTACAAGCTTGCTTTTGAGTGGGATCAAGAATTTGATCACAAATGAGCCAATCATGTGCACTTGCTTCAAGATTTCCTGCTTCTGTATCGAGGTTTAAATCAATCCTCAAATCTGCACTACAAGTTAGATCGTAACCTCTGGTTGTAGCTCTAATTGTAGGCTCACAATCACCCATAACAGATCGAGCTAGAGTGGCACCTCCAACAGCTAAAACGGGCACCGTAATAACATTTGGACCAGGAACCAAAGCGCCAAGTATAAAACCAGTGCCACCACCAACTGCTGTGGCAATGCCTTTATCTTGAAGACAGCTTTCGATTGAGGACTTAATGCTGTTATCAAAATCACCAGTAAAACAGGTGTAATATGTACCATCGTCACCAACACCAACTGCAGCGCCTCCAGTAGGTGCCTGCTGAATTCCTCCATTACCCAGTCTATTTGCCAACTGAGCCAAAACACCCCCACAATTATCAACACATGAAAAAGTCACGTTACTATTTTGCAACTCAGCTTCTGATGCAAAACCTCCAACACAATAAGCTGGCCGACCATTATATTCGCTTTCAGCATTATTAAGTGGCGTCCATTCACAACTCAGTGCTGAAGTAACAGGATTGCCTTCTGCATCACATTCAAAAGAAGGTGAAGTATATCTTTCCTTAACTAAGACACCATATTGATATGTTGTTCGTCCGCACCACTCATCGCTACCCTGCCCAACCGCATTTCTGTGGCCATCACTCACGCAAGCGATCATATCGTTGCCAATGCCGTCGCAACGCGTCATACCGTCTGGACAACAACGATTGGCATTAACCGTTGAAACTGAAAAAACAAAGAAAATTAACGCAAAAAAAACAAACTTAACTATTTTCATTTTTCCTCATCAATCCCTTCATTTAACCAAACCCAGGAATTTTCAAAACTCCTGAACCAATAAATTGCAAGATTGTTACTGAAAAAAGAATGAACAGGACACCAATAACAGACTCAGTAATCATTTCTTTAGCCTCAGTAGTCTTTTTGACATCACCCTGAGAAATAGTCAATGTAAAACCTGCCGCTAGAACTCTCAACAAGAAAATACCACCCAAGATACCAATACCGATATTAACCAGTTTGCCAATCATATCTTTGGGGTCTTGGCTAATACAACCAACCGCTGTCCAAATTCCCTGTGCCGCAAAACAAGAATTGCATAAATCTAACGCTCCGCCCTGACCAGCCAAATTTGCAGAACAAACATCATACTGACCAGACGATCTATTATTAACGATGCCTTGCTCTTGTCCACCTAAAGCATCGCAAGAGCTTTGATTAAAACAACAGTATTTCTCTTGATTTAAAGTTGGTCCGTTCCACCTATCAACCTGACAAAGTTGCGGAAAATCAGTTGGATAAAGTGAGTAACAGCTAGTTGCAGAAAAATCACCTTGAGTCAAGTCACCAGTTCTAATACACATTGTTTGCTGACCGCCTGCGGCGACACATTGACCTTGTGTTTCACAACAATACATATCGCTTCCAACTGTGCAACTAAATGGCACATCGCCGCCACATGTTCTTTCCGGCACGCCACTTCCAGAGCTTGCCAATTGACAGCCACCTGCCAAAACTTCTTCACAACCGGCGCCATCAGAGGCTGACGCACAACGCTGATTTTCATTACAATCATCAAAGCGCACAATTGCAACTGTATCGCCGATATCACCTTCTTCAGGCCAACATAATCCATCAGCAGAAGAAGCAGAAAAGCCGTCTGGACAAACAGGGCAGTGATCATCGGTAAATCTCAAATAATTCATTTGAGCATTCATATCAGCCTGATCTCTAAATAAGCACAATCTACCTTGACCCTGTGAATCAGTAAAATTAATTGAACAAGAACAGTTGTGAGGAATTGTGCCAGCACTTACCAAATCTGCATAATCATAACAAAGAGAAAACTCTGATCCACAAACTGGGCTTTCAGGTCGATGGGCACATGAATAATCTTGTAATTGTCGAGGCGGAACACAGACTCCACCCCCAGCATTAGAACCAGTTAATTCAGGATGAGGAACAAAACAACCCTGTTGCTGATATTGGCAAGCTAAATCATTCCATGGGTTTCTCATGGCTTCTTCAACCGTGTAACAAGGATCTCCACCTAAGTTAGGAATACAACCGCCATTAGCATCAGCTTGTCCTTGAAAATAAGCTCTAGCACCGGGATCTGCATCAGTGGTAAATGTAAAGCATCTGGCAATATCATAAGTAGCGTCACTACAACTACTCAAACTGACGCCAGCGCAACCAGAATAATTAGCAGGAACTTCCGCCAAAGCTTTATTAGGTGAAATCAAAACAATGGCCATTAAAAATAGCAATACACCAAAAATGGAAACTTTGAACTTATTAGTCATTGTTAGCTTTTTTCCATAATACGAAATGGTCAAAGCTATAGTTGGGCAAATATTCAGCTTCAAGTACATTTCCCAACCCCTCAAGTGGCTCTTCATTATTCATGGTCACCACAAACATCGGTTTTTTCTCAACCATATCACTTAATGTTTCCTCGTAGGCATCAAAGTCCCTAACATGAAAACTCACAATAAATCTACCAGTTGGAATTTTCTTAGTCAGAGCATAAAGGGTTGGATTAGTTCCCCAAATCAGCATGTAGGGATCATCAGATTTTTGAATAATTTGAGCAGCTTCATAATTATCTTTCATCAGACTATCAAATGATTGGTAATATTCATCACGACTAATCTTTTTGGTGGCGTAGTCAATAAAGCGTGTGTAATAGCTAATGGTTGGATAAAAACCAACTTTCAGTAAAACAAATACAGCTACCACTAACGCCATTAAGAAAGAACCAATAATTACATCCAGTGAGTTGAATCTCTTTTTAATTCTATCGAAACCAATCAATTTAATTAGCTCTTCGAAGATAAATCCGATCATCATGACTGCTGGGGGCACAACCTGCAAGTAATAATGAGGATAAGGGCGATTGGAAAGTGTACTAGCAAATAAAGCCAATACCAGCCAGGTTGCAACAAACTTAAATCTCAATGAAACTTTTTTCTTCAACAGCGACAGACCAATGATTACAACTCCAGCAACAACCAACTTGCCAGTCATTGAAAAAAGCCAAACCAATGTTGGGTGTGTGAAAGGCAAACTCCAATTTTTCACATATCTAAAGTTGTAAAGTAAACCAAAATCCAAATATTCTTGACCATGGCCAATGGCTGAATAATAAATAACTGACAAGACAATAGGGGTAATAGTACCTAAAATAGCTAGTCCAACGTTATAAACCAATGGCTTCAATGCCAGCCAATTTTTCTTGGAAATCAAATTTTTCCAATCAATCAAACTCAATCCCACAAACCAAGCAATAGAAAACATAGCAGCCACATCAAATACAGCGGGAACTTTAGTCAAAATACCCAAACCGAAAAGCACACCCGAAATGAAATAAATTAATGAGCAATTAGCCTTAGCAAACCTTTTGCCAAGTTTTCCCAAAAACCACAGCTCACAACCACGGCGGTGAATTTTTTCATGTACATCTGTAACAAATTCTGCCATTATGTGAGAAACGAAAAGCAAGCCTCCCAACAAAATGAAACCCATGACAAATAGTTCACCATTAGGAATATTGCCTTCTAAGATTGGGGTTGTGACTAAAAGAGAAAAAATCAAAGAAGCCACATAAACAAGCTTAATATTCTTGATAACACGATTAGCCAAGAAGAAAAATAGCAAGACACTTGCTCCACTCCAAACAAGATTCAAAACTCTGAACCACATTTGGCTAGGAACCATGGAGAAATAATAAATCAAAGGGGTTTTGTGGTCGATGATACTTTGGTATAAACCACCACCATGACGCAAAGCGTTACCGATGGTCAAATAAATACCTTCATCACCATACCAATATGGCTCAAAAAAATTTGGCACCCGAAGAACCAATACTATCAGTAATAAAATTAGAATCGGTGCAACTTTATCTAGCCAACAATCAAGTTCCTTCAATTTCTTGAACATAACTTCATTATGAAGCAAAAAAAAATTGTTGTCTACAAACTAAACTTTTTCGGTGACTTTGTACTCAATGTACTTACCAAGCATCAATCTTGTATGTGCATCTAAACCAGGCAATGCGGAAAAGAAGAAACCAATTAATGGCAAGAGTAAAAACTCCAAAGGTTGAACGATAATAGAAATTAATTTTCTCTTTTGTGGGCGTGGCGGACGATTGATTGCATCAATCACAAAAATAGTCACCATAGCCACGAGTGACAAAGTCATTAATAAAGAAATAACCTGTGGCAGTGTCTTACCCAAAATAGTCCGACTAAATTCTTCGTTTAGTAACGGCGGCAAAATTGCAGACACCGTAATTGCAAACCAATTAACCGGCCATAAAAAGTGATCCTCAATCACCTTTAAGACTCTGATAGTTTTATCCCAAAAAGGCACACCTTCGGTCAAAACGTATTGTTTAATAATGTATGCATCATCACTTGCCCCCCAAGCCCAACGCTTAAGCTGTTCATATTGATTAACATAAGTAGCCCAAGTTCCCTCTGCCTCTGCCGCATCAGCATAAATAGGCAAAAAGATTGGCTGAACTTCAAAGTCACCTTTTTTGGCAAAATATGACTTGAAAAATAAACGGTAATCTTCAGGAATAACATCCGTATCCCAATAACCAATCTCTTCAACATGTTTCAAAGAAGTGGAATAAGTTGAAAAATTAACCAATCTATCCTGTCTCATCAAAATATACATTTGTGTGACACTAAAAATTGAGGCCAAAACTCTAACTGGAGCCGGCACACGCCAAATATTGTTATAGAAAACAATATTCCCTTGCCAAATAGTATTAAATGGTTTTTCAGACTTCAAAAACTCAAAGGTTAAATTAGAAAAATAATGTTTGTGGAATAAAGCGTCTGCGTCTTCGCTGGTAATGGTAATTTTTTCGATCGGAATCTTTTTTTCATCTACCAAATGTTTCTTGGCTTGAATTGCTCCCCAGCAGGTATTGGAAGATTTGCCTTTTACCTCACCTTCAATATCTGGATGCAAAGTTGTCCATAAATCACCAAAAATGTGACCAAACTCTTTTTGTAATTGCTTGCCTTTTTCGATAGCAGCTTGGCCTTCGCGCTCTTCAAAAGACACCATAATATGAATGTTCTTCAAAGCATAAGTTTGGGTAGAAAGTGCCTGCAGAGTTCTTTGTAAGGTTGTGATTGGTTCTTTGTAAGTAGGTACGACAATAATATGGTGAATTGAATCCCAATTTTTGGGAAAACTTTTTTTGAGATCTGCTACCCAATCGAATCTTTTTGAAGCATTGATTTTAAAGTGAGCTAAAACAGACAAAAGCGACATGTTCATACTGCGATACAACCAGTAGACAGCAAAACAAATCACATAATAAGCAACGGCCGTTGGGAAAACCAACGATCCCCAAAATGGAAACAAAATTAAACTCCACGAAAAGAAACCAGGTAAAATTTCCAAGGCTCTTTGAGTGCGAACTGGATGTCGGCGAAAATAACGCTTGATCACAAGATGATTATACTCTAAATCAAACCTGAGCGTGACCCATAACTGCTCTTACGTATTCCACAAAGATCGGATGCGGTGAAAGAGGTCTTGATTTGTATTCAGGATGAGCTTGAGTAGCGATGAAGAAGGGATGAGTTTTTTTGGGTAACTCAATCATTTCTACAAAGAAATCATCAGGTGAAGTTCCAGAAATCACAAAACCAGCTTCTTCTAAAGCACTTCTGTACTCGTTATTAAACTCAAAACGATGGCGATGTCTTTCAGAAATAATATTATTTCTTTCATCTTTGAAAGCATGATGTTTTTTGTAAATTTCATATGCCAGAGTGTTTGGCTTCAAAACACAATCATAGGCACCAAGACGCATACTAGCGCCCTCACCCTTGATGCGTTGGTATTTTTCATTAAAGGGAATGTCATGAATAATTGGGAACTGAGTTTCTGGATCAACTTCGGTGGAGTTGGCATTTTTCAAACCAACTACATTGCGTGCATATTCAACACTGGCCAACTGCATGCCATAACAAAGTCCAAGATATGGGATTTTATTTTCACGAGCATACTGAATGGCCTTGATTTTACCCTCGACACCCCTAGCTCCCCAGCCAATGGGCACAATTACACCATCAGCTGATTTTAATTTTTCCAAAGCATCAGCATCATTAGTCTCTAATTTTTCAGCATGAACAAAAACCAAATCTAAACCAACCTTGTGATACCAACCAGCATGCTCCAAAGATTCGAGCAAGGAGTGATAGGAATCTTTAAGCTCATAATCACCTGTGGCCAAATACTTGGCGATAATAGCAATTTTGACAGTCTTCTTTTTCTCTGACAGAACTCTCTCCACTAGCTCACGCCATGATTTCAAATCAGTGCGCTTGGCTGGCAAGTGAATTTTCTTCAAAACTTTTAAGTCTAAATCTTGGTCTTTGAAAATTAAGGGGATTTGATAAATTGTTTCACAATCTGGATTGGAAATAACATCTTCTTTATTCAAATTACAAAAGTAAGCCACTTTTTCTTTTCTTTTATCGTCAATGGTTTCTTCGGCACGAGCGATAATAAAGTCAGGCTGAATACCCATGTTATTAAGCAGTCTCACTGAAAGTTGGGTGGGCTTAGATTTCAACTCACTAATGTGCGATGGTCTAGGGAAATATGTGACATGGAGGTGCAAAACATTTTCTGGTTCACGAAGCTTCATCGTTCTATAGGCTTCGTAATAGATCATGTTTTGATATTCACCAGCGGTTCCACCAAGCTCAACCAAAACAATGTTATAACCTTCACCCGCAGCTTTAATTCTTCTAATCGCTTCTTCGGGAACATATGGGAAAGCTTCAACGGTTCGACCGCCGTACTCCAAGTTTTTGGTATTTTCAATCACCTTGGAATAGATCTCGCCCATAGTGGTGAAGTTCTTATGACCAACTTCTTCACCCAAAAATCTTTCATATGAACCTAAGTCTAAATCAGCTTCCAAGCCGTCTTCGCACAAAAAGACATCACCATGTTCTGTAGGATTAATGTTGCCAGAGTCAATATTGAGGTAATTTTCGCACTTAATATTAGTGACACGATAACCGTGCTCTTTAAGAATGACTCCCAAAGAAGCAGCAGTAATACCTTTGCCGAGACCTGACAAAACGCCGCCCGAGACGAAAATATACTTAGTAGGAAACTTTGGGGAAGTTTTTTTGGTTAAAAGTCCATGAATACTCATGGGAACTTATTATAAAGCAAATTTTGCTTTTAAGCCAGCATCTTTTTTACGTCTTCTTCCAATTTTTTGTTCCAGTTCACACCATAAGGAAGTTTTACTTTTTTGGGCTGCCCACCATTTGGTATGACCACCACCACCGACTGGTCACCTGGATTTGCCTTAAGCAAAGCGCCTAAAGAATTAAGTGTCTCTTTGGTAGTTTTTCTAGGCACATAGATTTCCTCATGCGAACCAGATGCGGGATGGTCAATATTAAGCTCTTCTGGAGAAGTAATTTTATCCACCATTAACTGCATTTCTTCTTCCCTAACATCAATTTTGCCTTTAAAAAGCAAAACTTCGTTTTCCGCCAAAAGTTTGCCATATTCTTCAAAAACTTTGGGGAACACAACAAACTCAATTTTGCCACTGTTGTCTTGAATCGTACCAAAAGCCATCGGTTTACCACTGGCTTTGGTCACAACTTGTCGAACACGAACTACAATTCCACCAATCGAAAAAGTTTGACCATTATGAATATTTATATCCAAATCACCAATATTTTTATTTGACCTTTTGGCTACAGCTTGCAAGTTTCTAGCCATGGGGTGTTCAGTTAAATAAAGTCCCATCAACTCTTTTTCAAACGACAAAAGTTCTTGTTTAGGATACTCAGGAATTTGGGGGAAAGTGTCTTCCATTGATTGGACCTTTTCTTCAATTCCGCCAAATAAATTATCTTGGCCTTCTATTTCCGAATCAAACTGCTTGGCTGTTTGGCGAATCGAATCAAGGTTTTCCAACATTGAAGAACGGGTTCCATACTTATCCATTGCTCCAACCTTAATCAAACTTTCAAAAACTCTTCGATTAACTTTTCTACCATCAGTTTTGCTTACAAATTCAGTGAAAGAAGCAAATTCGCCGTGCTTAGCCCGAGTTTCTAAAATATTTTCTACCGCCGCCGTACCCACGTTTTTAATCGCCGAAAAACCAAACCGAATTGCATATCCCTCAAGCGAGTGTTTATTAGCTTCAATAACAAAGTCATTACCCGATTTATTGATATCAGGAGGCAAAATAATAATACCCATGTTCTTACTCACCTCAACCGCACCAGCCACTTTTTCTTCAGCATTCATCGAGTGAGAATTGGCCTCAACACTCATTAAAGCTGCCATGTATTCAACAGGATAATTAGCCTTTAGATAGGCGGTCTGGTATGAAATCATCGCGTAACTAGCAGCGTGAGCCTTATTGAAGCCATAATTAGCAAAAGCCATGATGTATTGCCAAACTTTATCAGCGACTTCCTTGGTGTAACCTCTTTTGCCAGACTCTAAAACGAATCTTTTTTTATTCTCATCAAGAATAGAAATTTTCTTTTTTCCCATCGCCCGACGAATCATGTCAGCTTCTCCCAGTGAATAACCAGCCATGACCGAGAAAATTTCCATCACTTGCTCTTGATAAACCATCACGCCATAAGTTTCTTCAAAGACTGGTTTTAATTTGGGATGTAGGTACTCAATTTTGTCAGGAGCATGCTTGCCTTCAATAAATTGAGGAATAAGCTCCATTGGGCCAGGGCGATAAAGGGCCAACAAAGCTGAAACGTCAGAAAACTGTGTTGGCTTCAAACTTTTAGCCACGCGACGCATACCCGCAGATTCTAGTTGAAAAACACCCATAGTCTCACCTTGAGCCAATAAATCGTAGGTTTTTTGATCATCCAAAGGTAGATTATCAAGGTCAACTTTAATATTTTTAGTTTGTCTAATTAATTCCAAGGCGTGTTGAATAGTAGTCAAATTTCTCAAGCCCAAAAAGTCAAACTTCAGCAAACCAATCGCCGAGTCATCGACATTACAGTCCAAGGCATACATGTCGTATTGAGTAATCATTTGACCAGATTTACTATCACGCTGAATTGGCGTGTAGTTATGCAAGGCTTGGTCAGCAATAATCACAGCCGCTGCATGCATTGATGAATGACGAACCACACCTTCGACTCTTTTGCACAAATCAAGTAATTTTTTGAACTTAGGCTGCTTATAGTACTCGCCTAATTCAGGAACAGTGTTGATAGCTTGATCAAGTGAAGTTTTTTTACCTGGATCAGCGGGAATCAATTTGGCAATTTTATCTGGCTCTTCATAAGGCATGCCTAAGACGCGACCAATATCACGCACCGAAACACGAGCCTCCATTCTTCCAAAAGTAATCACGTGTGCAACCTGCTCTGCCCCATACTTATCAGCACAATACTTAATCACTTCGTCACGACGAACGTCAGCAAAGTCCAAATCAATATCAGGTGGTGTTGGACGCTCAGGATTAAGGAATCTTTCAAATGGCAAATTATGTTGCAAAGGATTAATCGTGGTAATGCCAAGACAATAAGAAACCAACGATCCCGCCGCGCTACCACGACCCGGACCTACAGCAATGCCCTGAGCTTTGGCCCAGTTCACAAAATCTTGAGTAATCAAAAAGTAGGCTGAGTAGCCTTTGTTCTGAATAATCTTAATTTCATAATTAAGACGATCAATTTTTTCTTGACTTGGATTGTCAAATTTTTCTCTAAGTTTTTGATGAGAAAATTTTTCAAAATAAGAATCGATAGTTTCACCCTCAGGAATATCAAACTTAGGGAAGATCAATTGGCCAGTTTTAATTTTAAGATTACACTTCTCTGCGATTTCGACAGTATTTTCAATTGCTTCAGGCAAATCGTGGAATAACTCCACCATCTCCTCGGTGGACTTTAAATAGTAATCAGCGCCACTCATGCGCATTCTTTTTTCATCTGCAACCAATTTGCGGGTGCCAACACACAAAAGCGCATCATGAGCTGGCGCATCATCGGCAGTTAGGTAGTGAACATCAGAAGTAGCTACTAACTTAATATCCAAATCACGACTAATTTTAATCAGCTTTTTATTTAATTCAGGCAAAAAATCAATATCAGGATGTCGTTGGATTTCAACATAAAAATCATCTTTAAAATGATCTTTAAATTTTTTAAACATCGCAATTGCTTGCTCATCTTTGTCTTTACGAAGTAAACGATTGAAATAGCTAGATGGACAACCACTTAAAACAATAATGCCTTCGCTATTCTCGAAAAGTAAGTCGAAGTCTATTCTGGGCTTATAAGAAAAACCCTCAAGGTTAGCCAATGAGGTCAACTTCATCAAATTCTTATATCCCTGTTCGTTTTTGGCTAACAAAGTTAAATGATACTGGTCAGCACCCATTTTGGTTTGTTTTTCTCTTCGATCGGTAGCTGAAACATAGGCTTCCAAACCAATAATTGGCTTAATGCCGGCCTTAATACAGCCGTTATAAAAATGCAAACAGCCATACATGCCACCATGGTCAGTCACGGCCAAGGCTGTTTGACCCATTTCTAAAGCCTTATCAATCAAAGCGTGATGCTTATTTTTAGGATTAATAATATTCAATCCATCAAGCATGGAATATTCTGTGTGAACGTGGAGATGGACAAACTGTTGCTTCATTTAACTGACTATAACAAATTCCTATAGATTTTTTTTAGCGTTTTGCTAATATTTGATTAGGCCGTCGTTGGGATTCTAGCTTGCTAGGTGGTCGTTGTTGAGAATTTATTCTCCGCGCCTCCCATGACGGTCTTTTTATTTTACTAACTTATTATTGATTAATAATAAGTACTTTCCATTTCATCTATCTACTCCTTCTTATATCTACAGAGATAATCCTGAGCTTAGCTCCATTGCGATTATGAACCCTGTTTTCAAATGTATCAGCAAAATCTGGAAAAGATATTTCCTTAATTGCAACGCTTGTGTTGTTTGCTGGCATATCGACAGATTTAATAACATTTGCGCCGCAACTCGTACATACGTCAAAAACACCTACCGTTTCAGCAGAATTTACATTCTCAACTACCTCATAATTCAATGTAAAGTCAAATAGACCAGATTTTACATCCCAATACGGCCCAAATAATACGAGATCATCAAACCCATTAGTCAATAAGTCTCCATTCTCTGACAACTCAGCATTTCTTATTACCATATCTTTGGTTTGTGGTCTGATTTGGACTATACCATCGAGAAGAAACTCTGGGTGTGTAGCCATAATTTGATGAAGATTGCCCACCGTGTCAGCGGTTGCAGATACAACATTGCCGTCAATTTCATACGCAAGCGGCATGTTCATAGCCTCCCACTCTGAATTAAAAAAATAAAGCGTATCTGAAGATGGTGTTGGTGGATAAGTCGTATCTTTTAGAGGTCTAGCGAAGTAACCCTTGTTAATCGTCATATTTTTGTCAAAAGCATATTTTGTAACCACATAGGCGCGGTTTACTTCAGTATAAATATCGGGCTGAAAATAAACATGCTTATATCCAGATAGTTGACTCCACACTAAACTCCGAAGAGGAGTTGTATATTCGGTTGTCCTATGTGAACTGCGTGAAAATGGTTGCAAATCCATAAATTGCAAAACCAAAGCTACAATTATTAAATATTTACCAGCTCTTTTATAGTGTCTAGCTGTAAAAGCAATTACAAGAGCTGTAATCGAATAAACAGCTATCCAAGTGAATCGGCCAGTGGCCCTAAATATTCCCCAAATACCTAACAATTTTTCAGGTATAGGGTATATAAATATCGTTTTTTCTGACAAACTAATTGTGCTACCCCAGCCAAGCAACAAACTGATAAAAATAACAATTATTATCGAAAACGTTTTTGGATGTTCAATAATAAACTTCCGCAAATTAAAAGTTTTAGCATTTGACCTCTTTGCTTTTAATTTAACAACTAATCTAGGAGCAGCACTAAAAACAAAAGTAAATAAAAATAAAAAAACAAGTCCGATTACACCGATACCTAGATAAGCAAAACCCTCATATTGCCCATCAGAAGCAAAAGTAAAACCACGCCAACCAAATCTTGACCAACCATCACTATTAAAGAGTGCCATAACATCAGAGGTAAATCGATCTGGCAAGCTTCCACTCAAGGTGTTTTTTCCAACAAAGCCACCAAAAATAAAAATTGAAAATAACGCAGTTAGCAAAGGAAAAAGAAATGTTGCAACAACGGTTTTTAGTTTTGCTCGCCCAATTATTAGTAAAAGTGAAAAACAATAACCGAACAATATCACGAACATCATGACCGTTAAATATAAGTGTAAACCAGTCGTAATAAATGCTAACAAGCACCAAAGTATGATTTTTTTATACATCTGCTTAGAATGAGCACTACCAGAGAAAAACAAACATAACGCGGCCAGTATTGTCCATTGGCTTGCAAGTGAAGTGTGATCAAACATTCTTTGCATGATGGTTGGCATAAAACTAATAATTGCGGAACCCATCAAAGAAACAAATGTAGAGCATTTTAACTTTCGAAGTAAAAGTGCTCCAAACCCACCTTGTAAAACATAAGTAAAGAATCCAAATAAGCCAAAATATTGGAACGTATTTGGCAAAATTGGAGACAATATCTTGAAGAAGACAGCCAATAACGGGATTGAGTCGGTAAACATTATTGAAGTTGTAACCGGATATGACAATCTGTCCGTCAGACAAAATGGAAAGGTCCAAGGCGAAGCTCGATACGCCCTCCAACCCAAATAATGTTGCGAAAGATCCCCGCCTGCCATAAGCCAACCGTCGTTCCAAGGTATAACACGGGAGTAACCATAAATACCGAAAAAGAATATTGCACCTATGAGTGAACCCAATATGAAGTGACTGAGGTCTGTCGTAAACCTCCCTTTTTCTCCACTAAAGGTGTAATGGGTTTGCGCTTTTTTTCCTTTGTGTTGCAAGCTTTTTGACATAGTATAGTGGATCTCTTATCGAGAGTCACACAATAGCAAACCAAACTTAAGACGATCTTTTTAGATGGCGCGGGGTTTACTAAATCTTTTTGCTCTTTCACCTAATTTTTCTGCCAAGAGTTTAGAAAAAGCTTCGCCACACACACTTTCGATTCTATTAATACGTTGCTCCATCAAAAATGGACTTTGATTTAATAAAAGATTTAATCTTTGTTTATCGCTTAACTCTCTATTCATATTTTGTTACTAAAAAACTTTGCAATTTCTCTCTCAATTGTTGATAGCTTTGATCCTGACCTATAGCAGGTGCTGGCAGACAGTCGAGCAAAGCTTCCACCTCATCACGATTAACTTCAAGTTTATTTGATTCTTCAACTGAAGCAACAGCCAGCCGTGCCTTAGCTCTAAAACTGGTTAAATCCAAAGAAGAATTTTCCGCTAATAACTGTGCCAATTGTGCTTCAGTTCTCGTTAGATTTATTATCCCTCTTTGCATAAGCTATTTTTTTAGTATATTAGTAGTGAATACTTTTACTATGTAAAATGTAGCACTTCATTATTAAGTATAATCTAGATTTCATTATGCCAGATTCAGACTTACAGACAACCATGAAGCTAATCAACAGAAACTTCACTGTGATTGTCATTGTTCTACTCGCTCTTTTTGGTGGCTACCAATGGCAAAGAGCAGAAGGTTACGCCAAAAATGGCGTTCCAAGTAATGGTGGTACTGTTGCCAATAACGTTCCATCAGCCGCTGCCCCAACCGGCCCAACTGTCGAAACCATGGGTAAAATGCCAAAATTAACCGATACTGATCACTGGCAAGGTAATAAAAAAGCCAAGGTTGTTTTGGTTGAATACTCAGATTTTGAGTGTCCATTCTGTGCTCGCTTCCACCCAACTATGCAGCAAGCTCTCAAAGACTATGGAGACAAAATTGCTTGGGTATACAGACACTACCCACTTTCCTTCCACCCAAATGCTCAAAAAGCAGCTGAAGGATCAGAGTGTGTAACTAAACTGGGCGGCGAAAACGCTTTCTGGAAATATGGTGATGCTTTAGTAGCTGTTAACACTGCTAATGGCAAACTTTCCCCAGAGGCAATTTTAGAAGCAGCTCAAACCGCTGGCGTTGATGCTACAGCTTTCAAAAGTTGTTTAGATTCTGGCGAAATGGCTAACAAGGTCAAAGAACAAATGACTACAGGTGGCACTGCCGGCATTACTGGCACTCCAGGAACATTAGTCGTTGTTGATGGCAAACCACAGGAACTCGTTCCAGGTGCCGTCGGCATTGATGCTCTCAAAGCAATTGTTGATAAGTACGTCAAATAAAATTTGATTGAAATTCAAGAAGAGGCACGCCCTGAAAGCGTGCCTCTTTTGTACTGTGGCGTTGTTTTGGTAGGTAAAGGTTAATTGGATTCGATTTTCTCAAACCAAATCTTAACCAACCCCACCCGAACCAAACGCCATTCACCTTTCACCATCGCTTCAATCTCGCTGATTTTCTTGCCCTTGAGCAAGTCATTCGAGATACCGAGCGAATTTGCCCCGTGCGGTGAAACACGGTGTTCT
>JAHDXH010000017.1 GCA_023382875.1 Patescibacteria group bacterium
TGCTTTGATACCTCTAGTATTACGATATCTGCCTTTTTTAATTGGTTAACTGCTCTTTTGTAAAGTTCAGCGTGTGCTTCATCGTCTGATTTATAAATTTCACTTGGATCACTTTCTTTAGAATAATCACTTGTATGTGAATGACCTTGATCTGAAATTAAATTAAAAATACTTTTATAGTATTTGTTAAATTTTTCTGTTCCTCTGGAAGAGGCTGTAAAATATATTTTCATTTTTAAGATTTAATTATTTTTTCCCCAAATTTGAAAAATTTCGTGATTTACTTTAACGAAACCAAGTTCAATTAGTTTTTTTTCTACTTTATTGTAATTTACATCAAAATGAAAAGGATGCCTTCCTCCATTTTTATCAGCACTATCAATATAATAAATAAAAAGCCTAGTTTTTTCAGTGAAAACATCGAAAATTTTATTTGGATTTAGCATATGCTCAATTACATCAACAGACCAGATTAAATCAACATTTATATTTTTTTCCTTTATAGTTTCAATATTGTGTACAAATGCTTTTTCTTTTAATTTGTTTTTTCTTAAGCGCCACCTTAAAAAATTCGTTGAGGGTGATTCAAAATCTGCAAAATGAACTTCAAACCCGTGCTCTAAAAACTCTTCTCCATCTAGGCCAATGCCGCAGCCATAATCTAGCACAGATTTTATTTTGTATTCCTTAAAAATCTTGCTTAATGATTTTATTTGAGAAATTTTGTCTCCACTTCTGCTAAAAATAAAAGAATTATAAATATAATATGGGGTTGTTCTGTAAAAGTTTGCAACTTCATCTTCATTGGATGGATTCTGACTATACCATTGGTTGGCTAAAGCCCAAGATGAATCAAAGTAGGGAATATAGCATTGACCAAAATATTCTTTTAAATCTGAAAAATCTTTTGATCTAGACGCAGCATCCCATCTAACCCTATTCCACATGTTCCAGCACGCATTACATTCATTGACATGTTCTTTCATTGATTTATATACATTAGTATTGACATACTTCTTCTTGTTTTGAAGCATGTCTGATAGTTCCTCATAGGAGAAATGAAAAATTGTCATTATTGATCTTATAAATTGCTAAAATCAGTGTTATCTCTCATCTCTTTCTCAATCAGCCTTCTCAAGAAAACTGATCTAGGAATGCGGCGACTCTTAGAGATCCAGTTTAGGTAGTTAATGTGCTTTGGAGTAACGAAGAAGTTAAATCTTGTATCTTGTCCTTCATGAACAAAGTCAATCATTTCTGAAACAAGTTTGTCTAAATCATTTAATGATTTATATTCAGCTACCACAAACTTATCGTTTGCCTCTTCTAGTGTAGAAAAAAGGTGTGGTTTTTGATTGCCGTTATAAAAACAAACAACCGGCTTACCTGCTTGAGCAGCTAGTGAAATTAGGTAACCTACACTAGTGCTTGAATGAGAAATTTCTGCGAATAAGGCATCAGCGTTTTTAATTCCATCCATCACATGTAGGTGATAATCGAAATCTTGAGATTTTTTCCATTGAGCCATTTGCTCGTTAGTTGTGTTGAGGATGTGGTCAGCCATGATTGTATGGCCTGACTTATTAACTAAATCGACAATCTTCTTGCAACTGTCTTCTAGGTTTTGTTTTCCATAGATAGATGCGGCCAGAAAGATTTTCATCGATTTCCTTTAATATTTATTCGATACATATCATTTTATACCAAATTCTCAGTATTTTATCACCATTTTAATGAAGAGGAATGGGTGATTAGTCAATTCTTTTTTGTGATAGAATACCTTCTCAAGTATGAAAATTTACTTGAATCAACCGTTGAGAGATTTTTTGCTGGTTAAATTTAATCTATGAAAATCTTTTTCACCGGCTCTCCCAGGGCATTGAAATTTCCTAAGTATAAAAATGATTTAATTGAAATTTTTTCCTCGTTAAGTGATTATGGTGAAAATCTATCTCGTTTGGTAATAGATGCAAATCCAGATGAGTTTTACAGCTTGAGTTATGATGGCGTTGTCAAACATTATCAAAAAACTATTGATAACTTAAAGAATGCAGATGTCGTTGTTGCTGAGGTTTCTATGCAAAGCATGTCAATGGGTTATTTAATTAATAAATCATTGGAATTATCTAAACCAACACTTTGTTTGCATTCAAAAGGCAGGGCACCATTTTTCCTATCTGGAATTATTGATTCAAATTTAATAATTTCTGAATATTCAACAAATGAAATTAAGTTGGTTGTTGATGACGCTTTTGATTATTTTGCTGGGAACAAGGATAAAAGGTTTAATTTAATGTTGCCACCCAAAATGTTGTCATTTTTAAATGAGATGTCTAAAAAACAAGGGTTAGCTAAGGCTGAAATTCTCAGAACACAAATAAGAAAATTAATGCAAAAAAGTAATAACCAATGAAAGTCTACTTTTCTGCTTCTATTAGCAAAATGACAGATGAGTTGAGAAAAGACTGCAACAGTATTTGTGACCACATCGATGAACTTGGGCACTTATCTTTGTTTGAGAGAAGGTTTAATGACAAAAACTACTACTTAAACAGAACAGAACAAAAAAACTTTGAAGAGCAGCAAAGAATATCAAAACAAAAAAAAGAAGCAGATGTGATTATTGTTGAAATCACTAATCCGTCAATTGGAATTGGTCAGGAGATAAGTATGGCGTTACTTCATAACAAGTATGTTATTGCACTTCACAACGAAAACACGAATCCACACGTCTTAACAGATATTAAGACAGAAAAGCTGATTGTCCTTCCCTATAGAAGAGCAACTTTGAAGAAGGTGGTAAGTGATGCAATGGAATTTATTACAGAAAATAAAGACCAAAGATTTAATTTAATCTTATCAAACGATATTGTTGCTTTTCTTGACTCTATCTCTGAAAGAAGAGGAAAATCTAAAGCTGAGATAATTAGAAACCTAATTCTCAATGAGATGAAAATTGAGGATAGGTATTTGTAACGACTTCCCTTTGTATAAACCTTATACATTGCTTGCATTGAGATAATTAAAATAAATGCAAGAACCTACATTTGGCAGTTTATTGAAAAAATACAGACAGTTAGCTGGTTTCAAAACATTGAAACAACTGGTCGATGCCCTAACGGATGAAGGATTGATTTATAGCGAAAGTCTTATTTCACGCTGGCAAAAAGACTCGCGTTTACCAAGAGATCGCGGTGTTTTCTTAATTTTAATTAAGATTTTCATTTCTCACCAAGCGATAAAAAACATTTATGAAGCCAATCAGCTCTTGTCATCGGCAGGTATGGGATACTTGTCACCTAGCGAGGTTGATTTACTGCTAAATAGCGGGGATATGGAGTTAGAGATGAATTTGTATGAAAAAAAGCTGCGCGCCCAGGAAAATCGATTTATCAAAATCTCCTTAACTCTGCCTAAAAACCTCGATCGCTATTTAGAATGGGTGTCATCTCAGTACAAGACTAGTAAGGCGGAATCGCTTCGCCAAATTCTTGATAAACAGATTTCAACCTAGGGTGTAATTACGTCGTATCAAAAAAGTGGTAAGATTTTTTTAAATGACAAATCAACTTTTTGAACACGTCCCCAAAATTTATCGACCAGAAGACATAAAATTTAGAGATGGAAATCCATATCTTTCTATAATTTTGGGCCAGATGGCCTTGGAGTTAATGTTAAAAAATGTAGGCTCAGAAAAGCAGCCCATCTGGATTGCTTGGTTTGACCCTCGTGAAACTCAAATCCAAAAGGCAGGTACTGAGGCACTTATTCAAATGCTTGATGATATGGGTCATCTTGGTTTAGCCATTACACCTTATTCTTCAAAATCAGGACCAATGATTGAGGAAGCTTGTCGCGAAGTAAAGTTGCCACTGCTTACACTTAGAGGTGGTAAAGATGAAGCCGCATTAAAAGAACAAGCGGGAGTGGCTGGAAAAGTTTATGGCTATTACCCTGTTACTTCACAAGCTCAGCCAAAGTTTATGGCTTTTGACTCATACGCTCAGCAGCAGATCTTAAAAACTATCAGAAGTGGCCAACAAATTGCCATTATCGACGACGTTTATAGTAGCGGTGCTACTATAAAAGCTGCTTTAGTGGGTCTCAAAGAGATTATGGGTGATCACTATAGTGATACTTTAATCGAAGTGATTACAGTTGCTAGAGAAGGTGTTATTCACAATGGCGATCCCCTTCCCGACTTAGATCTGGATCAACCTCTGACTTTTGAAGTGTTTATTCCAGAAGTGGTCGGAGATCTAAAATCAGCGATTGCTAAGTAGTTTTTTGTACATTGTACAAAGCAAATCTAAACTAGATAAACTTACCCATTCATTAACATTGTGTGCGTTTCCTCCATTTGGTCCCCAAGTTATAACAGGAATTCCCAAGCTTGCCAAAGCATTATCGTCTCCAACTGAAGTTCTTTCATGAAGGGTCATATTTTTATCTGTGGTTTCTTTGATGATGCCGCCAATTTCTTTTTGATATGGAAACGATTCAAAATAATAACCCTCCAAATAAGGAGTTTCTCTTTTTTTGAGTTCAATTTTAATTTCTTCACTCACTTCGTTGCTTATTTTTTCCAAAGCACCTTTGATATTAGCTAGAGAATCTCTGTGTCCAGAAAGAACTTCAACTTCAATCGAAGCAGAGGCACAAACACTCATGCCAATAGCCTCACCATTAAATTTTCTGACTAAAGCGACAGTTTCTTTTGAATTAAATATGTTATTTCTAACAGAATATAATTTGTTAACCCAATTAGTTGCTAACTCAATAGCGTCTATCCCATCTTTATATTTGGCAACGTGAGCCGCTTTGCCCGTAAAATCAACTTGAAAGATGGCGCGACCAGTTCTACCTCTCGTAATGCCGTTGAGTCCTAAGTCAAAATTGGGCTCAGCTGAGATTACTAGTTCAACATCGCTAAAGAAATCTCTATCTTTTTCCAAAGATGTCCAGACACCTTTGGAAATATTTTCTTCATCAACAGCTAAAAATATTTTTATATAGGCGCTACTATTTTTACTTGCTTCAAGAAAAGCAATGATGCCACCTTTCATGTCATAAGCACCTAGGCCAAACATTTTGTCGCCTTTGATTGTTGGTTCAAACGGGTTCCAACCACTTAGTGGTGAAACTGTGTCCAGATGCCCATAAAATAAAATAGATTTTTTACCTTTTTTATAATTTTTGGTCGCCAGTAGGTTTTTTCTCCCTAGTTCCACCTCGGTTTCTTGCACCAAAAATCCAGCTAACTCAAGTTCATTGCGTAGAATATCGCCAACTTCAGTTTCGTTTTTATCAGATCGAATCGCAATTATTTTTTTCAGTAGATTTTGGTTAATTATTGGCATAGGTCATTTTTTTTAAAAACCAGACAAAAACGACACGACATTGTCTCCAAGTTTGCTCGTGTTATAGCCGCCCTCCATTACTATGACAGTGGGTAGTTCCAACTCAGCAATAGTTTTTGCCATTTTGGTGAAATATTTTGTTGTGAGAGCGAAGCCGCCAATTGGATCATCAGCATGGGTATCTGCACCAAAGCTTACAACCAAATACTCCGCGCCAAATTCTTTAATTCTGGTCAAAGCTTTAACTAGCGAACGCTGGTATTGTGAATTGGTTGTGCCTTGTTGTAATGGTATGTTCAAATTGAAACCATCTCCATCTCCAGCTCCTTTTTCGTCAGCATAACCAGAAAAGTGTGGGAATTTCCAGTCTGGATCAGCATGTAGCGATACGGTCAATACATCTTCTCTTTCATAGAAAATGTGCTGAGTGCCATTGCCATGGTGGAAATCAACATCTAGAGTTGCAACTTTGCCAAATTGACTGAAAAATTGCGCTGCGACTGCAGCATTATTAAGGTAACAATAGCCGCCCATTTGATTTGGTTCGGCATGGTGACCCGGCGGTCTGCACAAAGCAAAGGCTACTTTTTGAGCTCTATTTTTGACTTCAAAAGCTGCTTGATAAGCAGCGCTAGCTGAGTCCAACGCCACTCTAAAAGTCGCATTAGAAAGAGGTGTGTACATGTCAAAACTATAAAAACCTAGTCTAGTTAGAGGATATTTGTAGCGGTCTTCAGTTTGAGCGTGCAAAGCAAAAACCGATGGATATTTATACTCACCATCACTCAGAGTTGGGCAAAAATCACTCAAAAAACTTAAATACCTTGATGAATGAATGGCTCGCAAAATTCTCATTGGTACTTTTTGTTCCAACTCAACTAGCTCATGATGGGTGTTTTTTAAAGCAGCAATAATATTTTCCACTCTGGCAGGTATTTCCTGATGCGGTGTTTGCTCGCCATTCCAAATCTCATATGGAGACTGATGTTCTTGATGGTTGGGGGTGATAATAACTCGCATTAGACGTTTTCTTGATTGATAATTGATAAAATTGTTTCCACTTGTTGTGGACCATAATTAGCCTCAATGGAGCTTAAGGGTAAAGTTCCGACAATAAAGTTTCTCCAATAGCGGTGATAAGTGTGACGATAGGCATCTCGGTAATGAGTTCTTTGGTTGCCCAAATCCCTGTAATTAATAGTATTGGGAGTTAATCTATCCAGTACAGGCACATTCATGCGCAACACTTGAATGGGAGTAGTATCTAGCCCAGAAGTATTCTCTACCAAGGGAATGCTGATGCCGGCGTGTCTTCCCACCACGTCAGAACGTGAGGTCATATTGAACTCAGCCATGATTAGTGGTGCTGTGCCGGTCTGATAATATGTATCTCTCAAAACTTGAGCATGAAGAGCAGTAACGGCGGCAGTACAAAGTCCCATTCCCTCATATCCAGGTAACGTTCCATATTCAGTACCTTCCACTAAACTTATTCCAGCCAAATTGGCGAGCTCAGCTTCACAAGCGGACACAAGTCGACCTGTTTGAGGATCGCGAACGCCAGAAAACCATAATTTTGGGTTATCCCGGTAGGTATTTACAAAATCAATTACAGCTTGTCTACTCCAACCGAATGGTCTCCAGATTTCTTGTAATTGAGGAACATCTTCCAAGCTCAGTTCGTTGGTAATGACAAAGCCTTCGTTTTGAGTGGCATTAGTAACTCGATCGATCGGTCTTTTGTGACTGCCATTAGGATGTTGCCAGTAGTTATAAACTTCTGACCACTCTGGAATATCGGAAGCGTGAACGTTTTCACCCAGCACGACTAAGTAGTCCGTACTTTCGGGCCAGATAGTATTCAATGGAATAATGACTTCTCTTGGCAAATTACTTTCCAAAAGTTGATCAACGACTTCCTGAGAACAGCGAGCTCTCAAAACGGTGCGACGACGACCATTTTCTTTGGCTGTGGTCAGCCAATCTCGATAAGCTTGATCAAGATCTGAAAAATCATCGATTCTGGTTTCGTAGCTCCAATAAGCTCGACCTTCATTTCTGAATAGTATTTGTCCTTCAGGATTATTGGCTCCTGGACCATTGCTGGTTATTTCTTTTGTTGTGCTCATTTTTCCTTTACACAGTTATTACGTATTGGTACTTTAAATCTAAAGTTCTAAAATGTAAAAAAAACTATGATATAATACAAATATTAAACATAATGTAATATTTATTACACTTAATAAACTAAAAATATGATTTCTGTTGCCGAAGTTGTCCAGCAAATATTAAGAAATGACCCCGTCGCATTTGAAGCCATGAGATCTGGGTTTTTGAATTTGAGTGCTTATGCTGAGCAAATTCATGACTTTGTGGAAGATAAAACTTTTAAATTGGTCAAAAAAACTACGATTGTTACGGCATTGGCTCGTATGTTGCCAAAAATTCAGGCTGAAGCTGCGCTTATTCCTAAAATAAAACTTAATGATGTCATTATTAAATCTCCATTAACTGATATTACTTTTGAAAAAAATAACGAAACTTTAGAAAAACTTAGTTCTTTGAGAAAAAAATTGGAACAAGGTCGAGATTTTTTAACTATTACACAGGGCTCGACAGAAATTACTATGATTGTGCCAGCAAGCCGTCGCGACGAAATCCTAAATCACTTTGTCATTAAGCCAAAAGCATTAATTAATGATTTGGTTTGTGTCAGCGTCAGTTTTTCTGAACAATACATCCCCACTCCTAACGTTATTTATACCTTGATTAGAGCTTTAGCCATTAAAAAAATTAATGTTTTGGAAATTGTTTCTACTTATACTGAGTTGTCAGTGGTGATTGCCCAGCCAGAATTGCACGGCGCGATCGAAGCTTTTGAAAGTTTTTTGGAACAATAGGCGGGCGGCTTTTTTAAAGCTAATAATTATACTCTTCTCCAGATACAAATTCACCAATGAGAAATTTTTTTCCTTGGTGATATACTGATTCCAACCTTGGCATAATGTCAGGGGTTTTTGTTGGATTAAAAAAATAACAATTTAAGGAGGAAAGATGTCTCAAATTAACGTTAGAGATTTTATCTTTGCAAACCTCACACCTTATGATGGCGATGAGAAATTTTTAAAAGGGCCGACTGAAAAGACCACTAAATTATGGGAAGAAGCGAAAAAACTGTTGAATGAGGAAAGAAAAAAGGGTGGTGTTTTGGATATTGATACCAAAACAATTTCTACCATCACCTCACATGGACCTGGATACCTTGATAAAGAATTAGAGTTGATCGTTGGTTTTCAAACTGATGCTCCACTCAAAAGATCAATCAAGCCATTTGGTGGCTATAGAATTGTCGAGGAAGCCTGTGAGCAAAATGGCTACAAACTCGATCCTCAAGTCATTGAACTTTGTCAAAAATATCGAAAGACCCATAACGACGGTGTTTTTTCAGCTTACACTGAAGAAATGAGAAATTTACGTCGCTCCGGTATTCTTACTGGTTTACCAGACAATTATGGTCGTGGCAGAATTATTGGTGACTATCGTCGCTTAGCTTTGTATGGAATTGATGAATTGGTCAAAGCCAAGGAAGCTGATCGTGATCAAATGCTCGGCGATATGACAGATGAATTGATTCGTGACCGCGAAGAAATTAGTGAACAGATTAAGGCTTTATTTGAGATTAAAGAAATGGCTGCTGCTTATGGTTATGATGTCAGTAAGCCTGCCACAAACGCTCGTGAGGCTATTCAATGGACTTACTTTGCTTACTTGGCTGCAGTTAAAGAACAAGATGGTGCTGCTATGTCTTTGGGTAACGTTTCTGGATTCTTTGATATTTACCTAGAAAAAGACTTGAAATCAGGTGCAATTACTGAAGATGAAGCTCAAGAACTAGTTGACCAATTTGTGATGAAGTTGCGCATGGTTCGTCATCTTCGAATGGGTGAATATAATGACCTTTTTGCTGGTGATCCCACTTGGGTGACTGAGTCTTTGGCTGGTGTTTGGCAAAATGGTCAACACAAGGTGACTAAGACTTCCTACAGATTCCTTCAGACTTTATATAACCTTGGCCCAGCTCCAGAGCCAAACTTAACAGTTTTCTGGGATGAACGATTGCCAGAGAGTTTCAAAAAATTCTGTGCCAAAGTTTCTGCTGACACCTCATCTATTCAGTATGAAAATGATGCTTTGATGAAGAGCTTAGGCAAGTGTGATGACTACTCTATCGCTTGTTGTGTTTCCATGATGGAAACCGGCAAAGAAATGCAATTTTTTGGAGCTCGTTGCAACTTGGCCAAAGCAATGCTAATGGCCTTAAACGAGGGTAAGGACGAAGTTTCTGGTGTAGAAATTGTGCCAGGAATTAAACCACTCCCAGCTGGCCGACTTGATTTCAAAGAAGTTGAAGCCCGTTTCAAGCAGACAATGGCTCACTTGGCTTACTCCTATGTAAATACCATGAATGTAATTCACTACATGCATGACAAGTATTACTACGAAAAAGCAATGTTTGCCATGATGGATAGTAAAATCCATCGCAATATGGCCTTTGGTATTGCAGGATTGAGTGTGGTGGCAGATTCAATGTCAGCCATTAAATTTGCTCAAGTTACGCCAATTCGTAATGCCGATGGCTTGACCATTGATTTCAAAGTTGAAGGTGATTATCCAAAATATGGCAATGATGATGACCGAGTGGATGAAATGGCCAAATCTTTTGTCAGTGCTTTCAACAAAGAGTTGCACAAGCATCATATTTATCGCGACGCCACTCCAACTTTGTCAGTCTTAACCATCACTTCGAATGTGGTCTATGGCAAAAAAACCGGCGCCACTCCAGATGGTCGACAAAAAGGCGAACCATTTGCGCCTGGTGCTAACCCGATGCATGGCCGTGATAAATCAGGTGCGATTGCTTCATTAAACTCAGTAGCTAAGATTGATTACAAAGATGCTCGTGATGGTGTTTCCAATACTTTCTCAATTGTGCCAAAGTCCCTTGGTGCGACTCAGGAAGATCAAGTAAATAATTTGGTGGCAATGTTGGATGGATATTTTGCAAAAGGTGGTCATCATCTCAATGTTAATGTTCTCAATCGAGAAACATTGCTTGATGCCATCGATCATCCCGAACGATATCCTCAACTTACTATCCGCGTCTCTGGATATGCAGTGAATTTTGTGAAGTTGGACAAGGAAAAGCAACTTGAGGTAATTGCCCGCACTTTCCATCAAAGTATGTAGGTAATTATGAATAAGCTCAAAGTTCATTCACTGGAGTCTTTTGGCACGCAGGACGGACCTGGCATTAGGTTGGTTGTATTTTTGCAAGGCTGTAACTTCCGTTGTCTCTATTGCCAAAATGTTGACACTCAGCCGCTTTGCTCAAA
The DNA here is from genome assembly GCA_023382875.1 of Patescibacteria group bacterium. GTDB lineage: Bacteria > Patescibacteriota > Microgenomatia > UBA1400 > PJMF01 > JAHDXH01. The sequence continues at coordinate 10,754 of JAHDXH010000017.1, forward strand.
GGCAGAAATTGAAATGTCGGTCGATGACATTTTAAAACTACTTGAAAAGCAAAAACCTTATTTCAAAAATGGTGGTGGCTTGACTGTTTCTGGCGGTGAGCCGACTCTGCAAGCAGCTGCCTTGGTTGAACTGTTTGAAGCGTGTCGAGATCATGGCTTCAATACGGCACTAGATACCAATGGTGGTGTATTTTCGCCAACAGTTAATAAATTGTATGATTTGACTGATCTGGTAATTTTGGATGTCAAACATATTGATGAAGAAAAACATCAAAAATTAATTGGAGCTTCGAGAAAAAATGTGCTTAAAAATGCTGAGTACAGAGAAAAAAGCGGCAAACCAATGATTTTACGCTATGTTTTGGTGCCGACTTGGAATGATCAAGATGAGTATTTACATCGCTGGGGAGAAACTTTTAAAAATTATAAAACGGTGACTCAAGTTGAGTTGCTTCCCTATCATACTTTGGGGGTTTATAAATTTGAGGAGTTGGGAATGGATTATCAACTCAAAGATATAAATCCACCTACACCTAAAAACGTGGAGAACGCCAGAAAAATTTTAAGTCAATATTTTTCGAAAGTAGTCGTCAAGTAAAAAATTAGTTAGAATGAATCGATATGAATCTCGATGCTTTGTTTAATGCCAAATCTATAGCAGTTGTCGGTGCCTCGTCACGGGAAAAAACTGTTGGTAACGATATAGTTAAAAACTTGGTTACCCAAGGTTTTGAAGGAAAAATTTTCCCTATTAATCCTAAAATTGACGAACTTTATGGTATTAAGGTTTACCACGATTTGACTGAAATTCCAGAAAACATTGATTTGGTGGTGGTAGCTATTCCTGCGACTATGGTGCCTGAGATCATTAAACAAGCAGCCGCCAAAGGTGCACAATCAGCTGTGGTTATTTCCGCAGGTTTCAAGGAGATTGGTAATTTGGCTTTGGAAGAAGAGCTTCGTAATGTTTGTAGGCAAAATCACGTGGCTTTGATTGGTCCTAACTGTTTGGGTGTGATTAATGCTCAAAACAAAATGAATGCTTCCTTTGCTGCTTTGATGCCACAAGTGGGCAACATCGCTTTTATGTCTCAAAGTGGCGCATTGTGTACGGCTGTTCTTGATTATGCCGAAAAAATGTCGATTGGTTTTTCCAAGTTTGTTTCCATTGGTAATAAAGCTGACGTTGATGAAGTGGACTTGATTCGCTATCTCCACACTGATCCACAAACCAAAGTGGTGGCTTTATACGTTGAGCAACTTAGCAATGCTCCAGAAATTATTGAAACATTGGTAGAACTTAACAAAGGCGATAACCCTAAGCCAGTCGTAATTCTAAAATCTGGTCGCACTGAAGCCGGCGCCGGCGCTATTGCTTCTCACACAGGTTCCTTAAGTGGCGGCGACAATGCTTATGAAGCACTTTTTGCTCAAGCTGGCATTATTAGAGCCAATACAATTGAAGATTTATTTAATTTTGCTCAGGTTTTTTGTAAAAATGAACAAGCCAGTTTTGAAAAAATTGCTGTGATTACCAATGCTGGTGGTCCCGGTGTTTTGACTGCTGATGGCATTATTAATAATGGTTTCAAGATGGCTGATTTGAGTGAGGATACGGTTGCCAAACTTAAGGCGGTTTTGCCTCCAGCGGCTAGTACTCATAATCCAATTGATGTTTTGGGAGATGCTATTTCTGATCGCTATAGACAAGCTTTGGAGTTGGTTGTTCGAGATCCTGGCGTTGAAGCTTTGATTGTGCTTTTGACTCCTCAATCGATGACTGAGATTAAAGAGACTGCTCAAGCCGTGATTGATGTGATGGCTGCTTATAAACAAGAAACTGGACGCAAAAAACCAATCGTGGTCAGTTTCATGGGAGAAAAAACTGTTAATGATGGTGTCAGAATGTTACAAGCTGCTGACATTATGACTACCACCTTCCCTGAGCCAGCAGCTGCTAGTTTGGCTGCTTTGAGCAGATTTACTGCTTGGAGCAAAATTCCAGTGGAAGCAAAACTTACATATAATGATGTCGATCGAGATAAAGTTGAAACAATTTTGGCAGAAGCCAAGAAAAACGGCCAAACATCTTTCCCTGAGGCTGAGGCTTTGGCTATCTTTGAAGCTTATCGTTTGCCTATTTTAGCCTCTGCGCTTGCTCATTCTCCAGCCGAAGCCAAAGAAGTTTGTGAACGTTTGGGTGCCTCGACTCGCTTTGCCATGAAGATCGTCTCTCCAGAAATTCTTCACAAAAGTGATGTGGGTGGCGTGATGCTGAACGTGACTGCGGCCGATGTGGAACAAAAATATTCAGAAATGATGACAACTGTGGCTAGTAAAAAACCAGAAGCCAATTTGCAAGGTGTTCTCTTGGTCGAAATGGCTCCAGCAGGAGGTTTGGAAATGATCTTGGGTGTTAATAAAGCACCGGGCTTAGGAACCATGATTATGGTTGGCTTGGGTGGTATTTATGTAGAAATTCTCAAAGATGTTAATTTTGCCTTTGCCCCTTTGACCAGAAGCGATGCTGTAAGAATGCTAACCAACCTTAAATCCAGCAAGTTGCTTGATGGCGCTCGTGGCCAACTTCCAGTTGATAAAGAAAAACTGATTGAATGCGTGGGTCGTCTCTCTCAATTAGTAGTCGACTTCCCAGAAATTGTGGAGCTGGACATCAATCCTCTCTTAGCTCTTTCTGACAAAGCCTTGGTTTTGGATGGTCGGGTGGTGATTGAATAGTTTACTCCCCCAACTGATAAATTCGATCGCCCAGAAAGCCTGTGACTTCTGGTCTAATGATGGGCTGGTTTAAAAGAGCTCCAGAACGAGCTGTAAACAAGCCGTATTTTTCATTAACTTTGTCCAAAGCTTGATGGAGTTTCTCTCGTCGTTGCCAGTTGGGCAAAAGTGAATTTTGACCCATTGGCTCAAGTAAAGAAATTCTCACCGCAAAACGAATAATTTTGAAATTTCTATGCCAGCTTTTATAAAGCTTGTAGTAAAGAAGCTCGAACATTTCTGATTCATGGTTAATTGGTCTTTTGACAGTGATATGGTCGTACCAAGATTTGCCCTCACCGGTCAAAAAGATTCCTACCTCTCGACCTGCTAGCTTCATCTTCCTAACTTTAGCAATTGTTTCACTAATCAGGTTGTAGATAATGGCTCTAATTTCTTCTTCTTTGTCATAAAGATGATAGCCAGTGATAGATCGACCTGCACTCTTCATTTGAGTGGCGGGTTTTTCTAGGAGCTGGAAATGATTGGTTTCTTCGCCATAGGCAATTTTTAGCAATTCTCGACTCCAAAAAGGACCGAAAGTTTTTTCTAAGTCAGCTTGAGAGTAAAAACGAATTTGATAGGGATTTTCAACGCCAATGAGCCGAAGTTTTTCTTCCAACCTAAAGCCTATTCCACAGACATCGCCGAATTTAGCCGAAGCCAAAATACCATCGAGATTTTCTTTATTAATCTCCATAATGCCTTCTGTCTTGGCCATATTGGAAGCCAATTTGGCCAAAAGGTAGTTGGGAGCAATACCAATATTGCAGGTTACCCATTCTCCCAATTCTTGTTTAACTTGGTTTTGCAAGTTTTGAGCAAACTCTAGCGGGTTTTGGTAAAGGTATTTTTGGCAGTGATTAAGGTTGATGAAGGCTTCGTCTAGAGAGTAAATATAAACATCGGGACTAAGATCTAAAAAGAGTTTTCTCAACCTTTTGGTGGCATCAAGATAGCGATCAAATTGGGCTGGAAGCAAAATAAGGTTGGGGGCTTGGAGCTTAGCTTCGCGAGCATTGGCTCCAGTTTTAATACCGACTTTTTTAGCTTCTTTGCTGGAAGCGATAATACAAGTGCGACCAAAGTCTTTGATAACTCCTAAGGGTTTATTTCTTAAATGAGGATTTTCTTGCTGAAGCAAGGTGGCAAAATAGGAATTAATATCGATGTGCAGAATTAAATTGTTCCAATTTATTCGACCCATAACTCCTCCAAAGTCCAAGTTTCTGTTTCTCGGTTGAATAAAATCCGGTAAACTTCCCTGCCCACTAAAACTGAGTACCAGCGTTTTTTTACACCGCCGTCCTTGATATCAGAAACCAACGTAATTTGGTCAATTTTATAAGTTTTATTTCTCCATAAAAATTTAAAGGGATGAAAGCGATGTTCTTTATAGCTACCCGCAACTAGAATTTCTTCGCCTATTGTTTGGTACATAAATTAATTTGATCAAAAAAAACCCGAAAGTGTCAACGATTGAAAGTTGGTTGAGTTACCGGGGTTTTCTTGATAAAATACCTCCATACATCAAGAGAGATGAGTCTTTGTGACTCATCCGGCAACCGAGCCTTTGGCAAGGACACGGTGCCCATTCACTTAAGAGGCGAACGATGTGGCTTTATTCAACGGAATCAAAGCAAAAAAAATAAAAATTACCTCCTCTTAAGTTGAGAGGAGTTTTTTTATGCCAAATTCATTTATTTTCACTTCTGAATCAGTTTGCGCTGGTCATCCTGATAAGATTTGTGACCAAATTTCTGATGCGGTGGTGGATGAGGTGTTAAGAGTTGACCCATTTGGCCGAGTGGCCGTAGAAACCATGGTGGGAAAAGATCAAATTTTTATGGCCGGAGAAGTCACTTCAGCTAAGCCCATAGACTATGAAAAAATCGCTCGTAGGGAAATAAAAAGATTGGGTTATACCGATCCTAAATTTGGTTTTACCGATTTGTCTCCCTTAGCTTTAAATATTCATGAGCAATCCAAAGAAATCGCTCAGGGAGTTGATGAGCTTGGTGCTGGTGATCAGGGTATGATGTTTGGTTTTGCTTGTGACGAAACCAGCAACTACATGCCTCTGCCTATCGAGCTCGCTCACCAGTTAGCTATGCGCCTAGATGAAGTAAGAGAAAAAAATATTCTCCCTTATCTTCGTCCAGATGGTAAAACCCAAGTCAGTGTCCAATACCGAAATGGCAAGCCAGTGGCAGTGACCAAAGTTGTGATCGCTGTTCCCCACCGCGAGGATGTGGCTCTTCATGATGTGAAGGTTGATTTGATGTCAAAGGTAGTGAGCTTTGTCTTAGATAAATATGGATTTTCTATTGGCGCTAAAGATTTGATTGTTAATGGCACTGGAGTTTGGCACTTGGGCGGTCCAGCCAGCGATACTGGTGTAACTGGAAGAAAGATCGTTGTCGATACCTATGGAGGTTTTGCTAGAGTTGGCGGTGGAGCTTTCTCTGGTAAAGATGCCACAAAAGTCGATCGTTCCGGAGCTTATGCGGCTCGTTTTATTGCTAAAAATATAGTGGCACATGGTTTGGCTAAGAAAGCCGAAGTTAGGCTGGCTTATTCAATTGGAGCTAAAAAATCTTTGATGCAGGAAATAGAAACCTTCGATACTGCAACCACTTCACAAAAGAAAATCAAGGATTTTGCCAATCAGCTAATTGATACATCAGTGGTAGAAATTATTGAAAAGTTGGATTTGAGGAAGTCACAATTTTTGGAAACGGCAAGCTATGGTCACTTTGGTAGACCTTGGTTTACTTGGGAAAAAATTGTCTAGTGCTTTAATAAACTAAGCCCAAGAAAAATACTCATCACCTCTGGTGATTGGCACGCCTTTGATATAAAGACCTTGACCATTTTTGGTACTGATTTCATAGGAATCAATGCCGTTGGTTAAACAATAGCCATCAATGGTCCAAGTTTTGCCTTCATAGGTAATTCTGTCGCCAATCTTGAATTTAGAATTCTTGGGGGTAGATGATTCTGTCATGGTTGTATTTTAGCACTATGTAAAAACAGCGTCTCCGTGATGGCAGACGCTGTTTTGTGTGGTGTGTGCTGTTGGTTAGGCAGTCACAGAAAGGGTGTCGTTATAGCCGACTTTGCGCCCGCCCGAACTGTAAACGGAAGACCCCGATACCTGAACAGAGGTGACATTGCCGCCACTGCCACCCGTATCGAAGATACCGTTGTTGTCGGTAGAGCCATTGTCTTGACCATCTGTATAGATGACCTTGACGCTCACGCCTTTCTTTGGATAGCCTTGCTTATCCAGCACTTCAACTTTGAAACCCATCTTTCATCTCACTTTCACTAATTGAACGGTTGAGTTAAAGTTGCGAGGAGATTATAACACAAACTATTATGGGCTTATCTTGATAGGGTTATTTCGGCTTCAACCACTCAAAACTTCTCATCTTTTTGCCTGTCAATTGAGCAACGTAATCAAGAATACTATCAAATTCGGTATCGGCTAAATTTTGATAACCAAGCCATTCAACAAGTTGAATAATATCTTTTTTCAAATCGAATTTACTACCCAAGACTATCTTTTGTCTGATCTTTAGGATTTGATTGAAAATATGTGGTTCGAGTTCTTCCTCCACAAATAATTTATCGATGATTTCTAAGAGTTGGCTTAGCTGGCGAATTTGGGCCAAGCTCGTTCTGATTTTAGCTGTGTCATCGATTAAGGTAGCCTGAGTTAAAATTGGCATCGATTTGGTCTCTATCAATTGAATTTTAACTAAGTTACCTGGCTCTAAAAAAGCCCCTCTAGAAGAAGTTAGCTTGCGGACACCTTTGGCAATGGTGACGATTCTGCCTCTTTCGCTAGTCAAAATGGTAATGACTCGATCAGCTTCACCAGTGCTAGATCTTTTGATAATTAGAGCGTTGGCAATGGAACTTTTAGAACTCTGCTTCATAGATCATGTCCTTGTTGACCAGAATTTCTTCTTGGCCACCAGTGACGTCCATGACAGTTGGGATTGGACTGATTCCACCTTGTTTCCAAAGTTTGACTTTATAAGTTTCAGCTGTGTAAGGGACAGTGTAGGTAATTTTCAATTTAGCTTGAGCTAGTGGTTCTAGAGTGAAAAAGCCGTCAATTACTGCGAAACCATTTTCCTCGTAAACTTTGGCATCGCCATTAAAGCCCTGAGCTTCAACTAGTTCACTCCCAGCAGGAATATAAAGTCTAGTCCAGTCTCTTAGAGTACTATTTAGACAAAGTAAGCCGGCTTCAAGGTTACAGTTATCAGCTTTGTGTCTATTTTCATAAGTAATCTCGACTGTTTTGGTAATGCGACCGTTTTCTGGTGCAGAGACAACCTGGTTGACTTTGTAATCAATAAATAAGTTGGATTTGGCACCGCCAAGGTTGGCGTTAACAATAGCTAAGAAGTCTTGGGCTTTATCACTGCCTACGAGGCGGCCAGCAGCATTAATAGTTTCCACAGCTTGCTGGTGTTTTTCGTTGAGGAAGTACATTTGAATATGGCGACCTTCTAAGTCTTCCAAGGCAATTCTAAATAGATCAGACATATAGGTACGTGGTGAAGAGTAAATTTTGGTCAAAATGGATGACATCAATGGCCCTAAGATACCTTTTCTATCTTGTCTCAAATATGGAGTTGGTCTGGTAATAATCTCAGACAAAGCATAGATGATTTGTGGACAATCACAGCGAGGTTCGGTTTGGGCACTAAAGGTGCCATAACCAGCGATTTCAACAGGTCCAACTGCTTCAATTAAGTCAGTTAGTAAGTGAGTGTCTACAGCTATGATGCCGTCGATGTGATCTGGCTCGCCACTTAAGCCACTATAATTGGCAAAGAATTGATCCATGGATTCTTTGAAGTCTGGAGAAATATTCATGTCTCGAAGGTTCCAATACTTTTCAGTGGTTAAGTATCTGCCTAAAGCTTCTGGAATTGGTAATCTCTTTTTGAATTTTTTATCTAGCTCATAAATGTCATCAGATTTCTCTGGGGTAACCTTGCCATCTTCAATATAAATGACAGAATAGGCGGTTAAGAAGCCACCAGTTGGTCTAAGCTCATTATCATTTTGGAATAAAACTAAGTATTTTTTTCTTTCACCAGTGGCGCCGGCAATCTCAGGAATCAATTCAATAATCGGTCGGTACTCTGAAAGTAGGGTGTTGGCTTGCTGAGCTCCATTTTTGGCACCAACAATCATTGATCTGACTTGGACGTCCTTGATGGATTCAGGATAGCGGTTAGCGTCAATTTGAGCCAGCTCATTGTTCACAATGTTCAAATCAGATTGAATATCATCAAGAATCGGGGTGACTTTGGACAAGGTTTCTAAGATTAGTTTGATGCGATTTTCGGCTGAACCACCTTCAAAGGTGCCTTCTCCAGAAAAGCCTAAAACGTCAGCATATGGAGCAATAGCAGCTACTGTTTTACCACCAGCGTTTAGCCCAGCTTCACCAGCGGCCAAAGCATGCTCGCCATCTCTGAAGTAGTTATTGGCAATAGGAATAGCTTTATAAAGAGCCAGCTTTTGATAAGTTGCTTTAATATTCTTGAGTTGTTCTTTGAGGTTGTTGATTTCGGATTCTGTACCTGGGAGATTTTGGTTTTTGAAATTGGTGTAGGCATTCATTGCTGTCACCTTGGCTGTTTCACCTTGGGTTTTTAATTCCATGGCTACTTGGTAGGTATAAAAACCTAAGGCACCAAAAACAATAGTAAAGAATAAGAAAATACCAAAAACACTAGTTAAAACCACTTTTTGTTTTTTGGTTAAATTTCTAAGACTGAATTTATTTTGCTTGTGGTCGTGGTGATGATCTTCTCCAAATCCACCTAATTCACAGCAATCTTTCATCTCTTTATTTGGAAAGAATTTCTCCATCTCTGGATCTTCATTCTTAGTTGGCTCGTGGGCAAATAACCGATCAACTTGACTCATAGGTTAACAGTATACTAAAGTTTTTTACTTAAATCACCACTTAGAAATCATGGCTCTAGGGGTCCTAACCATAATCTTGAGGTCATTGATGATTGAACGTCTGCGTGCATATTTAGCATCCATTTCTGCACGTTGGCGAAATGGTACTTCATTGCGACCACTGGTTTGCCATGGTCCGGTAATTCCTGGTTTAATGGACAAAATATCTTTGACTAAAGCTTTGGTTTCTGGGTATTTGCTAGTTTGTTCAACTAATTCCTTTTTGACATAAGCTCTAGGACCGACCATGCTCATCTCCCCCTTCAAAACATTAAACAATTGAGGGAATTCGTCGATAGTCAAGGAGCGTAAAACTTTGCCCAGTTTGGTAATACGTGGATCATTTTCCAATTTCCAATCACCAGCTTTAAATTTGGCTAATAACTCTTTGTCTTGACCAGAATGTAAAAATTCATCGGCATTTGGGACCATGCTTCTGAATTTGTAGATATCGAACTCTTTGCCATCTTTGCCCACCCGTCGATGTTTGAAAATGACGGGATGGCCGGATTCCAGATAAATCAAAATTGGAATGATGATCCAAAAAGGCAGAAAAATAATAGACAAACAAATAGCGACGAGTAGATCGAGCACTCTTTTTTGGGTATCGTACAACATAACTCTAATTCTA
>JAHDXH010000018.1 GCA_023382875.1 Patescibacteria group bacterium
ACCTCGAAGATTTGTTGGAGAACGTTGAACGCAAATTGCGTCAAAAAAGAACCACTGAGGTCAAATCTTGGGAGATTGGCAACTTAGCCATCAATAGACTCAAGAAAATCGATAAATTAAGCTACCTGCTTTTTGCTAGCGTCTACCGAGACTTCGATAGCATCAAAGATTTTAAAGAAGAAATTGATCGTTTAACCAAATAGAAATTAAAAAATTAATAGTAAGTAAAACATAAGGAACATATGACTGCCGCAACCACAGGCTTGCCTAAAAGAAAAATGAAATTCACCGAAAGACGTCTCACCAAGGGACTTGGCGAAGCTGTGGCAAAGCGAACCTACCTTAGAACCGATGAAAACGGCAATTTAGAGCCATGGAGTGATGTGGCGAAAAGAGTTGCTTTGGGCAATGTCAGTTTATTACCAAAAAAATTAGCCAAAGATAAAGATAGTGAATATGAGTTGATGCGCAAACACATTGCTAATGCTTCTCTGCTCATGTCTGGCCGCCACCTTCAACATGGCGACGCTACTCAGCCAAAAAGAAACATGGAAGTCTTTACCAACTGTTCGACCGCTTCCAGTTCTTTCTTACTCTTTTACCTCCTTTTGAACGGTTCAGGCGTTGGTCGTTCTTATGATGATGATTTGATGGTGGTTGATTGGGACAATATGCCTATCATCCGCTGTGTCTTGGATGACAAACATCCTGATTTTATCTGGGGAGATGACGAAAGTGTCAATGACGCTCGTCACAAATACGCCAAATCATACTGGTATGAAGTTCCAGATACCAGAGAAGGTTGGGCTGAAGCAATCGAAAAAATCGAAACCATGGCCTTCGAAAAGAAATATGCTAATGATATTTTGATCATCGACTTTTCTAAAGTTCGTGCCAAAGGTTCACCTATTCATGGCATGCAAAATAGACCAGCTTCTGGTCCTCGACCTTTGATCAAATCTATCCAAAAACTCGCTACCGTCAAAAATGCTGGTCTCGAACCATGGAAACAAACTATGTTTGTTGATCACTACTTGTCTGAATGTGTGTTGGTTGGTGGTGCCAGAAGAGCTGCTCGTATCGCTACCAAAACTTGGACTGATGCTGGCATCTTTGACTTCATTTCCATCAAAAAAGGTGGTTTCTTATGGTCAGCCAATAACTCCGTCGCTGTCGATGAAAAATTCTGGAAACAAAAAACCAAACACTCTCAAAAAGTTTTGGATGCGGTTTTACACGCTAGTTACTATGATAGAACTGGCGAACCAGGCTTTGTTAATCAACACAAACTTGTTCAGAATGATGAAGGCTTCGATGGTTACTTGGATGGCAAATATGCTGAGTCAGAACGCTATAAACCAGCCAAAAAAACTGAAGCGATGCTTTCGACCATTGCCAAAAAAGCCAACGCTAAATATTACACTCAAATCCCCAACCCCTGTGGTGAAATCACCCTTAATATGTTGGGCGGCTACTGTGTGATTGCCGACGTTGTTCCTTACTTTGCTCCAAATATCGACGATGCTGAGGAAGCTTTCAGAGTTGCTGTTAGAGCTTTGATGCGCGTTAACACCATGGACTGTCTTTACACTAGAGAAGTCAAGCGTACCAATAGAATTGGTATTGGTATGACCGGCATTCACGAGTACGCTTGGAATGCTTTTGGCTATGGTTTCAGAGATTTAATTAATGAGAAAAAATCTCAAGATTTCTGGAATGCTATTGCTCGCTTCAAGAGAGCTGTGGATGATGAGGCTAGAACTTATGCCGTTAAATTAGGCGTCAATGTTCCTCATACCAACACCACCATCAAACCATCGGGAACCGTTTCTAAACTCTTCTCTTTGAGTGAGGGTGCTCACTTGCCTGCTATGCGCGAATACCTGCGCTGGGTGCAATTCAGAAGTGATGATCCAATGGTCAAAAAGTACGAGAAAAAAGGTTACCCAATTAAAGAGCTCAAGAGCTATCATGGCACCACTGCGGTCGGCTTCCCCACTCAACCAGAGATTTGTAAACTCGGCATGAATGGCGAATTAGTGACTGCTAGTGAAGCAACCCCAGAAGAACAATACAAATGGTTAATGTTGCTTGAAAAATACTGGATTGTTGGTGTCGATGAAAATGGTCAACCACTCGAAGATATTGGCAACCAGGTTTCATACACTTTGAAATATGACCCAAGCAAAGTCTCTTTCAAGAAATTCACCGCCATGGTCAAAAAATACCAACCTTTGATCAAAACCTGCTCTGTCATGCCTAAGATCGATGAAACTGCTTATGAATACCAACCAGAGCAACCAATGACCACCGTTGAATTCATGAATGTGGTTCGTGAGATCGCTGAAGATGAAAACGACGTCATGGAAGACATCGACCTTGACCACCTCAAATGTGACACAGGGGCATGTCCAATCTAATCCCATATTAGATAACAAAAGCAAATAAAAAGCCCGGGCTAATCCCCGGGTTTTTTGACGTTCCAATGCTTGTAAGCAACCTCAAGCAATTAAAAAATAAAAGCTAGACTTTTTAGCAACGTTTTGGCAATAATTTTCAAATCATAACTCCACCCACCTTGGCATAGAGTTAACTTATCTAACTTTTGCCAATCTGCCAGAGAGCGGTGACGATTCTCAGTAATAGTCCATTCAGAAAAAACTCCAGGCTTCACCAAATGACGAAAATCCCAATCTGATCCAAGTTTCTTGACTTCTGCCACTGGCAAAGGCCTAGGTCCAACAAAACTCATTTGACCAAATAAAACATTAAAAAGTTGAGGTAATTCATCCAAACCAGACTTAGAAAGCCACTTACCTGCTCCAATAAAACGAGGATCATCAAAAATTTTGAACATCGGACCAGGTGCTTGGTTTAGTTTCTGCAGAGCGGCTTGCTCTTTGTGAGCACCTGGGCGCATCGTTCTAAATTTGTACATCCTAAACTTTTCCCCATCTTTACCCACTCTACTTTGCACATAAAAAATTGGTCGACCAACACTCAAAAGTATAACCAAACTAATGATCAACAAAACCGGCCAAGATAGGAAAATTAAAACCACAGCCAGAAGTCGATCAAAGACTTCTTTAGTTGGTGATGAGTAATAAGGATGAATAGCCACAGACATCAGAGAAATTGATTATATCTCTTTGCTGTCAATCTGAGTAGCCAGATAGTAACTCCAACCGCCAGCCATGATGAAGAACATACCACCAAGCACTAAAGCCATGGTTGTACCAACCGAGCCAGAAACTGGAATAGCACTCTTAGTTCCAACTTGCGCGCTTCTAGTACTGGTGCTGGTAGTAGCAGAAGCAGTAGAAGTAGCAGATGAAGTTGAGGTAGCAGATTTTGTAGAGTCTAAAGAGTACGGATTACCACTGCCATAAGGAGTGAATTGAGTAGTTCCACCGGTGCCAGTAGTTGTTGTTTTTGGTTCAACAGTGAAAGTCACTGTTTTGGTCACTGTTTGGCCAGTAGTTGGATCAACATAGGAATAAGTGGCTGTGTGCTCACCTGGCTCAAGATTTTGCTTTAAAGCTTCAATATCAAGAGAGAAATAACCATTTTCATCAGCCTTTAATTGTTGGGTAATTTGGGTATCAGAGTGAACTTCAATTGAAACCACCACATTAGGCACAGCTTTACCAGCAATTGTTGGGGTTTGTGTATTAACCACTTGGCCACTTGTACCTTGCAAATCCAAGACAACAGTCGCCTCCTCGCTCGCTTCAGCAACTGAGGAACTGCCACTACTTTCCAAAACACCCAAACTATCAAGACCGCCACTGACCTTAGTCACACCCAAGTTATCAGCCAACTCAAAGGTATTAGCACTAGAACTTGCGTCTGCCAAAGTATCTCTAAATTGAGCAACAGTATTTTCCAAACTGCCGCTTTCCGTTGATTCTGGCAATGTCGTGTCTGCTGAATCACTTGCCACTGGGGCTTTTTCAGCTACTTGATTTTGACCAAGGGTAATATCAGCAACTGGCTGACTTTCTGCTACGCTCACAGTTACATTTGAAGTTTCATTAGCTTTTAGACCCTGAGCTAAGATAGTTAACATGTCAGATTCAGTAATTACTGCATAGCCGCTACCATCGGCTTTTCGAGCGTTAGATAAAGGAATAGCCCAACCACCAGAAGCTTTAGTCAAAGATGACATTTCACCCACTTCTGGCATGCTAACGTAAACAATTGCGCCATTCACTGGATTTCCAGCTGCACTTAAAATATTTCCGTAAGCTGTTTTGGCAGCGGATGGAGCTCCGCCTTTTTCAGTAGTCTTTACTGTGAATGGAGCGCCATTATTATCAAAAGAAGCATTTGTACCAGTACCAATTAAATAGTAGTAATTGGTACTGGGTTTCAAACCACGAACAGTAATGTGATGAAGTTGATAACTACCTACAGTTCCAGATAGTTGATCGCGGTCATCACCAGTTTGAGATTTAATTGCGTTTACTTCTGTTCCGTATTTAACAAATCCTGGAGTAGATTCAGCAGTAAAAAAAGAAACGGTGAAACCACTATCAGTAACATTCGTTAATTTGATTTGAGATGGAGTGGTTTCTGGAGTAGCACGTGGAGCAAAAACACCAGGGCCAGTGCCCAAAAAGATTACCCCAACTACCAAGCCGACAACTAAAATTCCCAAACCAACTATGGTAGGAATTCTTTTTTTCATCAATTTACTTTTATCGACGGTTGGTTGCATAGCAAAACTAAAAGGGAATTTCCCTTCTGTATATAAGATTAGAGAAAATTGCAACACTATGCAACGCGAATAATTGGCGAAGCGTCAGGAAAAGGTTAATCAAGGATAGCTCCTGAACCAGGTGGTGGAGTGGGTCTATTCTGCAATTGCTGCTCTGGTGTCAACGAAGGTGAGGGCGAGGGTGAAGCAAAATCTTGTGCATTTTGACTAAAAGTGCCAGAACCTGTTTCCAACTGCTGATCTAAATTGGTAGAAGGTGAAAGCAAATTAAGCTGGTTTTGCACCGTTTTCAAGTTAACTTCGCTATCAGGAATTTCTTCTAATTGGCTTTCGATAGGAACAACTTGCTGAATTCTGCCATCCTTACTTTTGATGATTTTATAAACTTGGAAATACTTCAATTCTTCGTCGGTATAACTTTTTCTTGCTTCAATTTCTTCTAGCAAAGCGGTATTAATTGTTGGATTTAACGGCTTAGCTAGTTCTAACAGTTCAGGAGAAACGCCTGTTCTTTTTTGCGAGCTAAATAAACTTCCCCCAATCCAAACCACCACCGTCACAAATGAAAAAATCATCAGATAAAGAGCCTGTTGTTTAAACCTCAAACCAGTTAATTTTTTCTCAGCTTTCATTTTTTATCTCCAAAATACGGAATACTCAAACTGATGTTTACCCTAAGTTTTTTCTGACCTCTTTCCTCGCTAGTAGAAAAAATAACAGTATCGGTCACGAAGAGGCGTCGATAACTAATTAAATCTTGAACAAAGTCACGAATATCTTCATATTCACCAGATAAAGACATACTCACAGGGAATGAATTTTTCTTTAATTTACTAAATTGAATATCTGGCGATATTTCCTTCGGCACCTCAGAAACTGTCAAACTATCAATCAATACACCTCGATCCACAGCGAGTTTTTCGATGATCTTCACCGAATGAATAAGATCAGGAGTTGAAGGTAGTGTTTGTACTAACAGGTAAAGTCGCTCTTGAACGTCAAGATAGCTAGTTTGGGCTGTAGAAAGTGAAGCAATTTTTTGGGTGAGTTTTTGATCCAAATCTTTTTTGTCTTCAATTTCTTTGACCAAATCAGACATTGTTACCAATGTAGGTCTTATTGCAAATACAGCAAAGAAGATCACCGCAAAAACGCTAAGGAATAACTCCAAAGAAACCTTAGCTACAGGCCTCTGATAAAAGTCATTAAGTGTTCTGGTTATTTTTTCTCTTTGAGTTGGCATTACAAATTATCAATTCCTTGGTTTCTATCTAAAATATTAGTCTCTTCTACTGCTCGTGGTGCAGCCTCCTTAACTTCAGTAACTTTAGTGTTAGCCCGAATCACAAAATCAAAGCCACCACCATCTTCAGTAGAGTTTGATTCAATTTTATCGACAACCACATTGGAAAATTTATTAGAAAGCTGGACATTATTAATTAAGTTATTGAGCGAAGCTTGGGTCAAGGTTTTACCAGAAAAAGAGATTTGATCTGGTCTAATAACTAACTCTGTCAACTGTGTATCACGAGGGAAAATTTTAGTTAGCTCGGGAAACACTTCAGTAATATTAACCTGACCTTTAAGCAATGCATATTCTTCTAAAGTTGCTTGAACCTGACGAACTGATTCTTCCAAATCACCATAAGACTGAATAATAGTTTTTTTCTGAGCAATCGCTTCATTAAGATCAGTGACTTGTCTATCAAGACTAAAACGCGTCACAAAACTCATGATCACCACCATTTCGGTAAAAATCACAATGTAACGACCCACTGTTAAAGCCCACTTCAAAATTTGCCCCGCTGGCGTAGCGAAGAATGGATCTTTGGGAATAAGATTGATATCAAAAGAAACAGCTTTCTTTTTCATGGGACAGGGCTCTTAAAATCATTCTACAAGCTAAACCTCATCCCCATCAACGCCAGTTTCCAGAAGCACCTCTTCTGATTTGGAAAGAATTTTGCGCCACGGACCAAAGTGGTTAATCAAATCAATGACAATCTTGAGTTCCCTAACATCAAACAAGGCGGCAAAGTAAAGATAAGACAACATACCAATCGTGCCGGTAGTAACAGACAAAGCAATCAACTCAATTGTTTTGGTGGTATTAAAGACCAATTCGTCCAAAACTCTAAAAGGCAAATAAAGTGAAACTGCCATAAAAAATGCTGCCACTAGCATTTTAAACTGTGAAATCCAGAATTTTTTATTGAGCAAACCTTTGACTTTAACATGTAGAAGCAAAAGCAAAGCAAAAAGCTCAATAAACGCGGTGATAACTGTCGCAGATGCCAAACCCATCACTCCCCAATCGGTGTAAAAAACAAAGACGAAACTCAAAACAAAGTAAAAAATCAGATCAAAAATAGCAATATAAAGTGGAGTCTTGGTATCTTTGAGCGCATAAAACGCTCGAGTGATTAAATGAGTCAAAGCTTGAACAGTAATGGAGATAGCCAAAACCGCTACCAATTTACCCATCAAAACTGTAGTTGCCCAAGGAAATTCCCTTGTACCAAAGACCAAACGAATTGCTGGAATTCTAAGAATCAAAAGCAAAACAGAAGCTGGGAAAGTCAAAAAAGAAATTTGGTTAAGCGATTGAACAACTAAGCCAGAAAATTTAGATCTTTCCTCATCACCAGACTTTTCTGACAAAAACGGCAAAGATGCTTGGCCAATTGGCACGCCAAAAAGTCTAATCGGCACAGTCATTAACGATAAAGCATAAAACATCGTCAAATAACTTAATGAACCAAGTGAGGTCGTGAAAAAACCCAACGCCAACTTGCGAATTTCGCTAGCGCCAATGGCAAAAACACGGGGTGGCATAATTTTGAAAAATTGCTTAATACCCGGATAACGGAAATTCAAAGAAAAGCGATACTTAAAGCCCAACTTATAAACCGTGGGCACTTGAATTAATAAATGTAGGAAAGAACCAATCACCACACCAACGCCCGCAGAATAAATACCAAGAGTTGAAGAGAAAAAGACTACTCCTAGAATAATGCCCAAATTATAAACAATTGGTGAAAACGCCGGAATAATAAAGCGCTGATAAGACTGCAAAATTCCAGTCATGAAATTGGAAACAGCAAAGAAAAATTGAGCGAAAATCATTAATCTGGTCAAGTTGACAACAATTTCAATCTGATTTGGGCTAATTTCATCACCAGTTCTAAGCAGTGTAATTTCTTTGGCAAACACAAAAACAAAAACACCAATCACCAAAAATACAAGCAAAAGCAAATTCATCATGATTGAACTCATTT
The DNA here is from genome assembly GCA_023382875.1 of Patescibacteria group bacterium. GTDB lineage: Bacteria > Patescibacteriota > Microgenomatia > UBA1400 > PJMF01 > JAHDXH01. Next base: position 7,999 of record JAHDXH010000018.1, read on the forward strand.
TGAAAGCTTCTTCAGTGTTTTTATTTTTATACGAAGTAAAAATTGGGATAAAGGCTGCCGACAATGCACCCAAAATAATCAGTTGAAACATCATGTCTGGGATTTGAAATGCCAGCCAAAATGCTTCCAAAGCTTCCTTACTATGCTCAATAAAATAGAAATTGAGCAAACGCTTAATGATCAAGCCGGCCACAGCCGAAAGCATGCTAGCTGCAGTCATAATTGTTGCTGCAGAAAGGATTGATGTTTGTTGCTTTTCTAGCCACAAAGCATTAGGATTGAGAAAATTAGGCAACTTAAAGGTCATACTGTAATTATATAGTCCTAAGGCTATAATAATAACAGTGAAAAGGCTCGTCAAACTGCTACTAGCTTTGTTTTTATTGACCTTAAGTCCTTTTGTTTCGTCTAGCCCAGTTTTTGCTCAAGCTTCAGGTATTCCTACCAAATGTTCACAACAAAGCGGTATTAATGTTGCTGAATACGTTGCTCCAAGATGTAGTGGCAGCTGTCCAAGTATCGGAGCCTCATCAATCGGAGAGGGTTTTGCTCATGTAGGCAATGTTAATAACAGTATTGAGTGGGTTGAGGGTGATGTTTTTAAGCAACATTCCAATGACGTTCATTTCCTCTATCAAGACAGCGGCGGATTAATTAAATTCATGCAAGACACTATTTGGGGTAGTGCTAATGATGCACTTTTTTATTGTGCCGACAATGGCGCTCGTGCTATGTACCGTGTTTTTGATCAAAGTGGTAACTGGGGTCGCGCCATCTTAAGAGACACCATGAGTTGTGGTGAGGTTTACACCAGCTCAGGCTACATCAAGGCTTATGAAAAACAAGATATTGTTGAATCTGATTACGATGCCCAACTAAGAGAATGTCCTGTTCCTGGTCAGTATGAAATTGGCGCTCCGATCATGACCACCAACTCAGTTCAATTAATTTTCCAAGGGACAGCTGTTTGTAATTCACTAGATCCAGCAGATGTGATTGTTACAGCTAATATCGGCGGTGCTGGCGCTGGTGAAGTGATGGTTTATTGCAAGGGCTATGGTCTTTGCGCTTGGTATGGCAGTGTTGACTTCAGCGAATATCCACCAACCGACTGGGATGAATCAACAGACGTTTGTAATTTAGAAGGAGCTGCTACTTCATCCAACATCAAAAGAGACCCTTATTATGTTGAACCAATCAATGGCATGTTTGACTATGCCCTTAACGACTTCCAAGATCCAGGTCACGCTACTATGGACAAAATTTATGAAGATTTAGTGGCTCAAGGATACCAAGCTTATTGTTCTGTCCCCAACATTAACTACATAGCCTCAGATAACACCAACCGACTCATGCTTGAAGATATTATGGGTATTGGCGATCAAGGAGCAAACGCCGGAGATGAGCAAGTAACTGGCAATAGAATTACTGTTAATCTTGATGACTACAAACAATTTTTTAACTATATGGACGCACAAACGCCAAACTGGCGTAAAAAAGGTGTCTATGTTTTAAACAGCAAGAACTCACTTGAGGCTTTTTGGAGTCATAAAAGTGAAGTAGAAAGAATTGGCTTAGTTCCTTTGAACTATTCGCCCGCTTTCGTTATTGCCAGCCCAGAGTCGCAGTGTGTAGAAAAAAGAAAAATCCTCAACGCTATAGATAAAAAATGTAACACTCTACAAAATCCAGAAACCTGTGCCTTAGATATTTCTTACCATCCAGATAGCTTTGCCTTTTGGGAACTTTATAAAACCATTAAAGCTCAAGGCTTTACTTGTGACAAAATGACGCAAGATGAAGATAACTTAAGCGCTGTTGATCTCAAGATCAAAAACAGTTTACTGAGCATGCCTTACGCCATGCCGACTGCCTATCGCTTTGCTTTTGCTGTTTACTCAGCTGAATTAAGAGAGCCACGCATTCCTTCAGAATTAGGAGCATTGTGGACCAACACTACTCATAAACCTGGTTTTGACTTTTTACGTTTTGACCCAAGCGTGGTTCCGTCAACCAACCAAGAAGGCAAACCTAGAAGCGAAATTAGAATTTTGGCCTTTTTGGTTCCTGATTTTGCTACCAATATCGACAATGTTGATTTCATGTACACACCACCACCAGAGAAAAATTTCCCTGGCACTGGAGCCACCACACCTAGATTACATACTGCTAGCTATAAGGCTCCAGCTAATAATTATGCTGATGCTGCCAAAATCGCCAGAAACGCACTAATGACTCCTGAGCAATTAGCCGCACAAGAGACAGAATGGTCTGAGAAAAAATCTCTAGTCACCTTCCCAGAAGTACAAAGTTTGTTTGATCCAGATGATGAAAATAAAAAGTTGATTGAGTGTTTACGATTTGACGGTAAGCCAGCTCCCGCCAAATATCGTTGTGAAAAACCACTCGAAATGGCACTTACTACCTTCATCAATCGTAGAGTAGAAAATCCAGAAGCTTGCCATCAAGACGTGGTGGAATGGGAGAAAAACGATACTCTTTATGATGACGCTGGTATGCAAAGATCTGATGCAGCTCTCTTCCATCTCTATAATGGTCAAAATGTTCACATGTTGGACGATGGTCTTTATACCCAAAAAACTGCCAACGTTATTCCTAACTCACAAGACACTAGTTTGCCGCCAATTACTGATGAACGTCGCAAAGTTTATGAGTTTAAATTCTTGTCTCACTATGGTTTTTCATCTTTCTACGATGGTGCTGACCCAATTTATCGAGATACAGAGCCCCAAAGAGATCAGGACACTAAGGCCACAATCTATGGCTACTTAGTTTATCCACAAGGCTATGAACTTGCTTCCATTGAGAACACTTTACTCAACGCCTTTTTAACGCCAGAACAAATCGATGACTTTAACAAAGAAGATCGTGATATCTTCTTCAAGCTCAAGGGCGTTGTTCAATCCTTTGTGGGCAAAGCTGTTTCTCATGTTAATCGTTACATGTTTGTCACCGAAGTTGAGTGTCAAAATGCCTACAATAGTTATGTAGCGGGAGTTACTCCTCCAGATCCGGTCATGAGTTATGACTCTTACAAAGAAACAAATTGCAAGAAAAAACCGGAAGCAACTATCAAAGGAGATCAACAAGTAGATTTAGAACCACGTATTTTGGGTGCTAGATTTGGCGCTATTACTATCAAAGTTCAACAATCACTACGCAATATTGGTTCATCGTCTTGGGATTACCTTACTTCATGTTTGGAAAGTGAAAAACCAACTGAAGACTTCTTACTTGGTCGATGTAGTGGCTTGGTAACTAATGATGGCGAACAAGAAACTGATGATGACTTGGAAAGTGATTACATGAATCAAGAAGTCGCTGTTTGTAACAGCGGCAATAGAATTGTAAATAGTGCCAATCAATATGAATTACCCAAAGTTGATGTTGCCTGTACCTTAAATGACTCTATTAATACCAATACCGGAACTGATAATTGCGATCCAAACGACCCTGATCTTGATCAAAACTGTGCGACCAAATACACCGACTCTACTCATGGAGTCAGTCAGTGGTTAGATGGAACTGACCGGGTTGATTGTTCACCAGAACTTTTCTCTTTCATTGCTTGTAGCTTCAATCCAAGAAATTCTCTTAAACCTGCCTTAATTGCTCACAAAGTTGATGAGCGAGGAAGATTTACTCCAGATGGCAATAAAACAGCTTGTGACTATGTTCAGGATAAAGCTAGCGAACAAAACGTTTCTCCACGCTTAGCTTTGGCTATTTGGCTAGAAGAAACAGGTGCGAGTGCCTACTCAACTGAAACAGGTGGCGCTGACTTTGGCGCAATTAGCGCTCCAAGCTCTCGACAAAGTGGCACCATTCAACAACAACTTGGTTTATTCTTAGGAACAATCAACAGTAACCGCAACTATGCCTACCCACGCTTCTTACTTCAATATTCTGGCGAATATTTATATGCTCGTGATCCAGATTTAACCTGGAGATATTGGGAACCATCTGATGAAGTTCTATTTTGTCGCAACCGCGGTTTTGCCGGCAGATTAAAGAGTATTTACGAACAATTAGGTCAGTTCTAAAAACTTCAATTTTTAAGCTTAACAAGCCTAGAAAACTTAAGATCTATGTCCACTCAGATTTTCCGGAACATAATTTTTGTCCCTCATTTTATCTTTAATGGGATTGGGCTGACTTGATTGATTAGAATTTGAAGAATGTTGTTTTTGTTTTTTCTTTGACTTAATATTTGAAGTTTGTCCAGAAAGCAACCTCTCTTCTTTGCTTAGAGAATTATTCTTTATTTCTTGTAAGGAAACGTTGGCTTGATCACCTTCTTGAAGCTTTTTTTCTCTTGCTTTTTCCAAGGCTGCTTCAAATGGCGTTCTAGTCGTTCTCTCCATGATCACCTCACTAGCAGGAACAAAGCCGCCCATCGCAGTCACAGCGGGAATGTTGGCTACAGGCTTGCGCAGTCTTTTACCACCAGCTCTTAATAAAGTGGCCACAGCCTCAAAAGTATCGGCTGTAGCGGTGAAAGAAGTCAACCAATCGGTGGCCTGATCAATCGCCATCAATAAATTACTCGCACCCTCGCCAGTCAATTCTAAGCCTAGTTTCTCAATCAAAGTCAAAGTTGCTTCAGACCAGCAAGATTTACCAGAAATATCAAGTTTCAAATCACCAATTTCAGGTTCAAAACTGTGCACAGTAACTACTGTGGCATTTTCATAAACTTCAGCATGATGCTCATATAAGTGTTCCAAAACATCGTATGCGTGAATACCAAACAAAAAAATCACATCAGCCTGCGCACCGATCAAATCAAAACTGACTGAATCAGGATCGAGAGGCTTATGACCTTTTTGAGGTTTAACCACCAAATAAAATTTACCTGCCTCTTCATCGATATGATAACTCACCTTATCAACAGCGGTTTCTGAGTAATCAAAGCTGATCGATAAATCTTTGTTGCCTAGTTTTTGCTTAATTTCTTCCAAACCCAACAAATCTGGAAAAGAAACTTCGTTTGGGGCACAAAAACTTACATCTGATTTTAGATCTTTGAGAGCTAAGTAAAAAGCCGTCGCGCTAGCAACTTGATCATAAGTGGGAGCAGGTCCTAATAAAACGATTGCGGTGTGAGCTTGGTCGAGAATAGTTTTAAGTTGGGTGAGTGATAGGTCATTTAACATACTACTTTATATATAACCTATCTTTAATGTGTCTGTCTATATCTTTTTGCACAGCTTTTCTTTTGAGCTCTGCTCTTTTCTCGAATTCGCGCTTACCTTTGCCCAAACCAATATTCAATTTAATCTGGTTTTTGACCAATTCAAAACTAAGAGGCACCAAAGTGAAACCTTTTTGTTCCAAATCACCAATCAATCCAGCAATTTCTTTCTTTCTTAGTAAAAGTTTTCTGGTTCGTTTGGGATCGTAATCTTGATTTTGAGCAAATTTATAGGGAGTAATTTGTGCACCAAGTAAAAATATTTCACCACCGACTGGTTTAACGTAAGCTCCAGTCAAACTACCAGACTGATTACGCAAACTTTTAACTTCAGGGCCGGTTAAAACCACCCCTGCCTGAAAAGTTTTGGCGATGGCGTAATCAAAGCTAGCTTTTTTATTGATGATCAACTTCATGGCCTCTATTATAACCCGACTTCTAGAGCGCCACTTCGAAGATTAATGTTCCGCTCATGACCAATACTTTATTTTGGTTTTCTAGAGGAATAAGTGCATTGCCAGCAGCCAAAGAGACACTTTTTACTTCCTTGATGAACTCGCCTTCTTTAGAAACAACTACTAAGCGAGATTGAGCAGGCTCTAGCAAATAAAGGTTTTTTGATTCTTCAGTTGTCGATAAATAAACAGGAGAGTTGAATGGCTCAGTCAAACCGGCGATATCAAAGATCGCACCTTCACCTGCGGTCAAACGAAACACTTTGCCGTCTTTCATAGAAAACCAAACCTCGCCATCCACCACAAAAGAAACAATGTTGTCGTAGTCTAAGTCTTTGGCAGATTTTATCCAGCGAATTGGTTCACCAAATTTTTTGTCTGCATCGCTATATGAATATTTGAAAACATTGCGCTGAGCTTGATTAAGTACATATAAATTATTGTTAAAAACAGAAATTAAATGGGCTTCTTCGTTGGATTTACCTTTGGCCACTACTTCCTTAGCCTCACCCTCAATAATATTGGGCCGTTCAAAAATGCCATCACCCAAAATAAACAAGCTATCTTTTGTCGCATCGATATCATCAACAGCGCCCAAACTAGCCAAATCAATCGTCTCAGCCTTTTTGCTCTCTAAATCCAATTTGACAATTTTTTTGTTTTCTTGATCAAAAAAGTAACCGAATTGTTCATAATTTACCGATTGATTTGCCACGAAATTAGATTGAATAAGCTGGAAATCATAGAAAACTGGCAACTCATTAAAAACTTGCTTTCCTGATACTGAGTCATAAAAAGTAGTTACTTCTTTGAGCTTACTTTGAATGTATTTTTGACCAGAAGGCTGTTTGGAAAATGATTTTTCTTGAGCCTGTAAGTTGGCAATGACGGTGGTAATTTTTTCTCGCGCCTCAATTGGATTGGATTCCATTTGTTGCTTAGCTGCTACAAAAGTGGCCATCGACTCTGCTACTGCCAAAGTAGCAGCCTTAACTTGGTTATTGGCGGTAACTCTAATCACACCAAAACCGATAGCCAACAATAAACCGATACCGACTAAACCAATACCGATTCTCAGCCATTTATTAGTGACT
>JAHDXH010000019.1 GCA_023382875.1 Patescibacteria group bacterium
AAATTACCCTCTAAAACTGAAAAAATCATTACCTATGCCTTTGTTGCTTCACAAATTATTTTTGCCATGCTTTATGGCTATCAATATTTTTTCCTTTTCCCCAAAAATCAACCGCAATCACTCATGAGTGGTTTTCCTCAAACAATTAATGAGGTTGAAGAAAGAGCTAAACATAACAACGACAAAGTTGCAGTCGTGGATGAAAGTGGCTATCAATACATTTTGACTGCCTGGTATTTAAAACTTGAGCCTGATTATTTTTTTGATACTGTTATCAAACAATTGCCAAATAAAATTGGCTTTAAATATGGTCAACAAGTTGGCAGATATCACTTTATTGCCAAGAACACAGATCGTGACTCAACTGAGGCAGTTCTGTTAGAATGGAATGATAACCTATGGCAAATCCATTAATTAGCGTTGTTTTAGCTACTCATAATGAAGAGGCAAATTTAAAAAAATGCCTTGATTCTGTCGCTTCATTTGCTGATGAAATCATCATTGTCGATGGTGAGTCAATTGATCAAACCATAGCCATTGCCCATCAGTTCAATGCCAAAGTTATTAAAACAACCAACAAGGCTAATTTTCACATTAATAAGCAAATGGCCATGGATGAAGCTAAAGGCTTACTAGTTTTGCAACTTGATGCGGACGAAGTTGTCGATGACCATCTAGCAAACTTTATCAAAAAAACCACCTTGGAAATTAAAAATCAGACCGAAGAAGAATTGTTGAAATTTCAACCCAAAGCATGGAATCTTAAAAGAAAAAATTACTTCTTAGGCAAGTTTTTAACCAAAGGCGGCCAATATCCAGATCCCGTCATCAGACTTTATATTAATGGCTTTGCTAAATTGCCTCAACGCGACGTCCACGAGCAAATGTGGGTTGATGGGGAAGTAGGTATGGCCACCGGCCACTTACTTCATTACTCAAATCCAACTTTTTCTGATTACTTGAGAAAATTTAACACCTACACATCATTTAAAGCTGAGCAGCTCAAAGATGCCAAAGTTCCAGTAAATTTTGTTTCATTGGTGGAGTATGGTGTGTATAAGCCACTTTTAACTTTTGGCTCACTTTTTTTAAGACATAAGGGCTTTGCAGATGGCTTAGCTGGCTTTGTTTTTGCTGTCATGAGCGGTGTTTATTGGCAAATTAGCTATCTCAAATTGTGGGAGATTCATGAGCGAAAAAATTAATGTTTTGATTGAAACTAGTCCACTTGGAAATGCCAATGCCCACCGCGGTATTGGTATGTACACTAAGTTTTTGACAGAAAACTTAGAAAAAATTGAAGATCTTAATGTTCAAAGATCTACATTGCCAATTCCACCAGAGTTCAAACCGCAGATAGTTCATTACCCGTACTTTGACTTGTTTTTTTCCACTTTGCCTTTAAAACACCCCGCCAAGGCAGTTGTTACTATTCATGATGTAATTCCATTAAAATTTCCCGACTTTTATGACCCAGGACTAAAAGGTTCGATGAGGTTTATTAAGCAAAAGGTTGCTTTATCTCAAACTCAAGCCATCATTACAGACTCACAAGCTAGTAAAACTGATATCATCAACCATCTTGGTGTTAGTGAAGAAAAAGTCCATGTCGTTTATTTGGCCGCCAATCCACAGCTTCAGGCAGCCGATGACACATCTATCAAAAGAGTTAAGCGCAAATTTAAGTTACCTAAAAATTATTTCTTGTACGTTGGTGACATTAATTACAACAAAAACATTCCTCAATTGATCAAATCCCTTCGCTATTTAACTAGAGAAACCAAACTCGTCTTAGTCGGCAGAAATTTCAAACCGCAAAATATTCCTGAGTGGCAATGGATAGAAACACAAATTGCCCTGAGCGACGTAGCCAAAAGAATCAAATTTTTACCTGATATTTCCGGAGAAAACCTTGATGATTTATCTGCTATTTATTCTGGAGCTATTGCCTACATTCAACCAAGTTTAGCTGAGGGCTTTGGATTGCCTGTTTTAGAAGCTATGCAATGTCGTACCCCTGTTGTTTGTACTAATACAACTTCGCTAATCGAAGTTGGAGGTCTGGAATCAGTTTTTACCGGCACCAGTGCTGAAGAAATTGCCAAGGGTGCTGAAGAAGTTTTGTCTTGGTCCAAAACCAAGAGGCTAGAAAGAACTCGCTCAGCATACCAATGGAGCCAAACTTTCTCTTGGTCGAAAACAGCCACCGAAACTGCCAAAGTTTACCAACAAATATTGAACCAATCTTAAGTGAAAAAGTTTTTCGCAAAGTACCACTATTTTATTCTTGTTTTAATTATTGCCTTTGCTTTTTTGTCTCGTGCTTACAAAATTCACTTGCCAGAAAATTATGTTTTTGATGAGGTTTATCACGCCCTAACAGCCAAACTCATTGCTAGAAATGATCCATGGGCTTACGAATGGTGGAACCCACCGGTAGAACAAAATACTGCTGTAGATTGGCTTCATCCACCATATGCCAAATATACTCAAGCATTTTTTATTTTGATGTTTGGAGAAAACACTTTTGGTTGGAGAATTTCTTCCGTCATTTTTGGAGTATTGGTGATTGTGATGGTTTACAAACTTTCCTTTGAACTTTTTGGCAACAGAAACCTTAGCCTTCTAGCAACCTTTTTAGCTAGCCTTGACGGTCTACTTTTAGTGCAATCTAGAGTAGCCATGAATGATATTCATGTGACATTTTTTATTCTTCTAACTTTCCTTATCTACCTTCGTTATCGGAAAAATCTTAATCCACACCTCCTACTTCTTTCTGGTTTTTGTGCTGGTTTAGCCATGGGCACCAAATGGTCTGGTCTATTTTCATTAATTACCATTATCTTTTTTGAAGTCACATATTTCTTCAAAAACCTAATCAAAAACAAAAAATGGTCACTAACAAAGAAGCAACTAGGCCTCTATCTTCTCAGTTTTATCGTATTACCCACCGTCGTTTATATTGCTAGCTACACTCACATGTTTTTGCAAGGCAAATCACTTTTTTGTTTTGAAGATCATGCCATAGAAAATGTTTGTTATAGGGAAAAACTAAAAATCGGATCTCATACTTTTGAAGGTTATATTTCTCATTTTGCCGAACTTCATCGACAAATTTGGTGGTATCAAACCAATTTAACTGCCACTCATGGTTATCAGTCGCGCCCGTACCAATGGTTCTTCAACCTTAGGCCAGTTTGGTTCCACGTCGAATATCAAAAAGACTATCTCACCAATATTTATTCTCAAGGCAACACTATGCTGTTTTGGATTGGCGACTTAGCTATTTTTATTTCGATGATTGTCTTAGCAGTTAAACTAACAACAAAATTACTGTTAAGTTTGATCAAAAAACTCAACCTTCAAATCAATAAAAAAATTATTGCTCAACTCAAACAACTAAGTAAGTTCAGTTTGCCCAAACACTTTTCATTTTTAATTTTTGCCTACTTTGTTGTTTGGCTTCCTTGGCAAATTTCACCAAGAATCATGTTCTTTTACCACTACACGCCGGCAGTGCCACTTTTAGCCATCATTCTAGCTTATTGGCTTAATAGGGTTAGTGGCTATAACCTCAAAAAAATTCCGCTAGGCAAAATCCTTATTGCCGTAGTATTGATAGCCTGTGGTTTAAATTTCGCTTTGTTTTATCCGAATTGGACAGGCATCCCAGTTCCTGAGAAAATATTTAAGCCGATCTACTTTGCAATAAAATCTTGGAAATAACATGACAAAATTTATCAACATAATTAAATTTGCCAAAAACTACTTTAGCTTTTCTTTTTTGGCCGTAATTTTCTTAGGTTCATCTTGGGCCCTTTTTCAACCTGGTTTTTTTAGAGCTCATGACTATGTTCATGGAGCAAGAATTGCCGAAATGTCTAAAGCCATCACTGATGGTCACTTTCCCGTACGCTGGAGTCAAAACTTTGGCTATGGCTTTGGCATGCCACTCTTCGAGTTTTATGCTCCATTGCCATTTTACGTTGGTTCTGTTTTTTACTTAGCTGGAGTTGATCTGATTTTGTCAGTCAAGCTTTTATTCATCATCGCCAACCTCGGATCGCTAATTGGTGCCTACTTATTAGGCAAGGAGCTTTCTGGCTATCGGGGTGGAATTTTACTCTCTGCAGCCTTTACCTTGGCACCATACCGAGCCGTTAACCTTTTTGTCAGAGGATCAATCAGCGAAGCATGGGGAATCATGGCCTTGCCATGGATAGCTGCGGGCATTATTCAAACGATCAAAAACCCCTCCAAAAAGAGCTTCTTAACTTTAACCCTAAGCTTAGTAGTTTTGATGCTTAGTCATAACCTCACCACCTTAATGTTTGTCCCACTCAGTTTTATTTATGCAGTGGGTTACATTTTTATATTTCAAAAAAAGAACGTTGATCTACTCAAAAAAATTGGTCACGTCTCACTGGGCTATATGTTAGCAATAGGTTTATCTAGTTTTTACTTATTGCCTGCCTTCATTGAAAAGAAACTCACTCAAATAGACACCATTATTGGTGGTTACTTCCACTATTCAAATCATTTTCTTTATATTAGACAATTCTTAGTGGAAAACTGGGGATATGGCGGCTCAGGCTGGGGACCAAATGATGGCATTTCTTTTTTTCTTGGCTTTGGTCAATTAATTTCACTAGCGATAGCAGGATTAATTAGCTTATTTTTAATCAAAAAAGTTATCAAAGAAAAAACTGGAAGTCATAGACAGGAATTCCTACACTTAGCCTTAGTTGTAACCGTCTTAATCTTTAGTCTTTTTATGACTTTGCTAAAAAGCAAATGGGCTTGGGATAATTTACCACTTCTGAATTACATTCAATTTCCATGGAGATTTTTGGCCACTGCAATTTTATTTTTAGCAATTATTGCCGCGATTGTCTTAAAACTCTTAAATTCTGTACTACTCAGAACTGTTTATTTTGTTGCAATTTATTTAGCCATCATTTTAGGGAATTTTTACTATTTTAGACCCGAAAAAATGATGGATAATCCAAGCGATCTTTATTATGGAAATGAAGCCAAAATTAGAGCTGAAATGAGTGGCGTCCTCAAAGATTATATTCCGGTGCAAATGAACTATGAAGGTAATATTTTAAGAACGCAGTACAATCAATTTCAATTCCCGCAAGACACAACTACTATTTTAAATCGTACTCACCAAAAAATTTATTCACTTAGCTTGACATCAGATCAGCTTGTCAGTTTTCCGATTGCCAATTTCCCCAACTGGACGATTGAGGTTGATGGTAAAAAAACTGCCAGTTTGACCAACTCAATTGGTTTGCTCGCAGCCAATATTCCCTCTGGCAAACACACAGTCAGTCTTAATTTTGCCAATAGCCCTGTAAGAAATATTGCCGACACCATCAGTGCCATCTCGCTTTTGAGTTTGCTCAGCTATCTCTTGTTTCGTAAGTTAAAATAACGCCACATGCAAGTGACCGCTATTAAAACCCCACTGATCAAAGCCAACGATAATTTGGAAGAAATTATTAAAAATGTACTACCTGAAATTAAAGAACGCAGTGTTGTTGTGATTGCTTCTAAAGCTTTCTCTACCTGCGAAGGTAGATTTATAGAAAAAACTGGCAATCCAAATCAAAAGTTTGAACTAATTAAAGCTGAAGCCGATTTTTATACCCAACCTCACTCATCTAAATATAATCTGATGATGACAATTAAACACAATATGTTGTTTGTTAATGCAGGCATTGATGAGTCTAACGCTGATAATCAATTTTTACTTTGGCCAAGCAACCCTCAGGAATCAGTCAATAAAATTTGGCGATTTCTACGCCAACACTATGGAATTAAAGAAGTCGGAGTCACCATGTCCGACAGCGCTAGTTTTATGCTGAACTGGGGAGTGGTTGGTCGAGCCATTGCTTATTGTGGCTTTAACCCGCTTAAAAGTTACATCGGCAAACCTGATCTTTTTGGACGTCCTATGGCGATGGAACAAACTAATGTCATGCATTCACTCACTGATGCTGCAGTTTTAGAAATGGGGGAGGGTGCCGAGCAACAACCTATCGCTGTTGTAAGTGACATCTCACAAATTGAATTTTTGGATCACGAACCAACTTCAGAAGAATTAGCTCGGTTGAATATTAATTTAGAAGATGATGCATTTGCACCTATTCTCACCAAAGCTGAATGGCAGAAAAAATAGTTGCTCCTCAATTAATTACCTCAGCTTGCGAGATGGCGGGCATAAAGTACAGTCCCGCCTCCAAAGACGGAGTGGTTATCAAAATTCACCTGCCCAAAAAAGATCACTTAGTCGTTAATTTTAACTTAGGTTTAGTTGATAGCAGCGTTACCTATATTTGCAAAGATAAGTCTTATCAAATTGAGCTTTTGAAAAACGCGGTTAATTTTCCCAAAACCACAAGCTATTTAGATCCGCAATCAAAATATGGTCAAATGGCTAAAATATCAACCTTAAGCGAAATTGCAGAAGATATTAAAAATAATTTTTCACTACCAGTCATAGTCAAAATGAACCAAGGCTCAGAAGGACGAGGTGTTTTTCTTTGCCAAACGTTTGAAGAAATAAAAAACGCCGTCAATACAATCTTTAGTCATCAAAACTGGGAATATGATTATGTTTTGTTAGCTCAACAATACATCAAGCCAAAAGCAGAGTACCGTGCTATCTTTTATAAAGATCAATTGGAAATTTTATATCTAAAAGACAATGCTCAAAGTACTTTTACTGGCAATCTTAGTCCGCTTCATTTTTCTGGTGCACAAGCAGTTGAAATCACTGATTCAGAAACTAAAGAAAAAATAGAGCAATTCATCCAACCAATATTTTCCGAAATCAAATTAAAATATGCTGGCTTTGACATCATTATTGATGAACATGATGGGCTTTGGTTAATTGAAATTAACTCTTCGCCTGCCTTTGCTTACTTTTTACAAAATAATCCAGCCCAAAAAGTGATACATTTATTTTATAAAATCTTTTCCGATTTAAAAAATGAAAAATAACACTAACCAGCTTCAATCTTTTTTAACCAGCACTTTCAATCTCGTTCATCAGCATCCCAAGATAATTTTAGCTTCTTTGACCATGAGTATGGTCAGCTTACTAGGAAGAATGACTGATTGGCCAATTCTGTCTTTAGTCACTTCGCTGATTTTGTTTGGTTGGGGATATGTCGAATTGGATTTGCTCTTTCAAGCTCAGCAAAATAAAAAAATCAAATGGAATGAATTGCTCAAGAAAATTTTCACTTATCTTAAAAAAACTTGGCCTTTAATCGTAATTGGTTTAGCCTTACTAATTTTTGCGTTTCCAATTTTGATCAATTTGTATCTAACCTATGGAAGTGACAAGTTACAAGCCATCGCGGGCAACAACATGGGCTTTTTTGCCTTCACATCTATAATCGATGTTTTAACTACAATTTTGTCACTTTGGTTTGTTCAAAGTATGGTTATCTTAGTTGTAGATGGCCAACCAGTTCTTCGTTCACTCAAAACAGCTGGACAATATTTACTCAAAAATACTCGCTTCTTCTTGTTTATGACTGCGATTCTTACCTTAGTCGGATTTTTGTCTAGAACTGTCATCGAATTTAGTCCTTTTATGGTTGCAACTAGAATTGGCTATCTACTATTTAGCGCCTATCTTGGCCTACTCATCAAGTCAACTCTTTTAAGTAATTACCTCAAGTAATTACTTGACTTTTTACCTGTTTTGTCCTATAATATATAAAGGCTGTTTAACAAGTAAATCCATATTCGATTTGCCACATAGTCACGAAGGAGATAATCGTGAAAAGGCTCAGTAGCATTCTGGCGCTAATCATTACAGCGTCGCTGTTCGTTATCGCTCTTCCCGCACAGGCACAAAACTGGTCTGAGTGTCCCGATGCCCCAAGTCGTATTGGCATAGGTGACACTGCTTCAGTCTCTGATGCCGACAGCCTGCCATTGGCTCTGCACCGTTTTGCGCGTTCGTCATCAACTGTTCTGGCTCAAATCCCCATTAGGACTGAGCTGTTGATTATTGATGGCCCGCGTTGCAATGATGGCTGGGGTTTTTGGAAAGTCAGCTATAACAATAAAGTCGGCTGGGTTGGCGAAGTGGGACCAGAGGGTTTATACAACCTCATCCCCGTCAATACAGAAAGCTGTCCAACAATTGACCATGCTGTGGAAATCGGCGATCGGGCTCGGGTTACACCGGGTCTTGGAAACCGCATTCGCGCCGAAGCCGATTTGGACAGTGAACAAATCGGCACTGCTCGCCCCGGAGTTGCCTTTCGCGTTCTCGATGGACCGGTTTGCAGCGATGGTTTCTGGTGGTGGAAAATTAGCTACCCCAGAGCCAACGGCACTGGTCGCATCATCGGCTGGACAGTCGAAGGCGACACAGTTACCGGTGAAGCATGGATTGAACCCGTTAATTAGCACCACAAAAACGACCGTCAGCACCACTGATGGTCGTTTTCTTTTCCCCATGACAAGACACTAACTCATCGAGTAGAATGACTTAATATGGCCAATCAAACAGTTGCTGATATTACCGACGAAGCCCAAGAAGTAGGTTCACTTGATGAAATTGAACTGGCTGAAATCAAAACCAAATCGGTTTCTGGAGCAGCCACTTATTTTGCCAGAACAATTTTACTCAATATCATTGGCTTAGCCGCTAGTGTGGTTTTATCTTGGTATTTGTCACCAGAAGATTTTGGTATTTATGGCTACGTCATTCAATTCATTGGCATTTTGACCTTTTTCTCTGATATTGGCTTAGCCGCCTCTTTAATTCAAAAAAAAGAAACTCCATCCCTTACCGACTACCGCACCACTTTCACAGTTCAGCAAATTTTATCTTGGCTAATTTTTTTGGCCACGCTGGCTATTGCCAAATCTGACTTAGTCACAGGCCAAGCAGTGTGGATTTTATTGGCGCTAGGTATATCTTTCCCTCTCGCCAGTCTCAAAACCATTTCAGCCATCCAACTAGAAAGAAAGCTCGATTTTTCCAAACTGGTTATGCCTCAGCTCGTAGAGCAAGTTGTTTTTAATGGTTTATTAATTGCCTTAGCCTTCAAAGGCTTTGGCGTTTTGTCCTATGCTTATGCCATTTTGGCTAGAGCTATCGTGGGCTCAGTAGCCATGTTTATTATCAAACCTTGGTCAGTTGGCTTTGAACTTAATTTGAATGTGCTTAAAAAATTAATTAATTTTGGCGGGAAATTCCAAATCAACGATTTGTTGGCCAGAATCAAAGACAGCTTATTCCAAATTTTGCTCTTTAGATTTATGACACCTGCCGAATATGGTTTCATGTCATGGGGTAAAACTTGGTCAATGTACCCATACAATCTCACCGTCAACAACGTTATGGCAATTACCTTCCCAACTTTTTCTCGCTTACAACATAATCCCAGTGCTCTCAAAAAAGCAATTGAAAAATCGCTCTTTTTTATAACACTCGCTATTTTTCCTATGATCGTAGGAATGTGTCTTTTTATTACACCACTAACTGAAGTCGTACCAAAATTTGCCAAGTGGCAACCAGCCATTATTAGTTTTGTTTTATTCAGTTTGAGTATTGCTCTCAGTGCCGTATCAACTCCCTTAACCAATACCCTCAATGCAATTGGCCAAATTAATACCACATTAAAACTAATGATTATGTGGACAGTTTTAACTTGGGTTTTAACGCCGCTATTCTTAGTTTGGTTTGGCTTCAATGGCGTAGCTTTGGCCGGGTTGGCAATAGGTTTAACTTCTTTCCTACCTGCTTTTTACGTCAAAAAAATTGTGCCGATCGATTTCTTTGGTCAAATTTGGCGACAAGCGTTTGCGGCTACGACAATGGCAATTGTTGGAGGACTAGGACTTAGAATTTGGTCGAACTCAGTTTCAATGATGCTCGCAGGTATGTTTATCACCATGAGTGTTTACATCATCTCTTTTGTCATTATTGGTCGAAGCAAATTATTTGCCGAGCTAACCAGCGTGATTAAAAATCAAGCTATGCTTAGTAAAATCGAAAAACTTCTGTGTCTAAAAAACTAAAAAATGCTTTGCTATTAGTTGCTTTTATTTTTCTTAACTCAACCAAGTTTGTCAGTGCCTCACAACTACCCATAACAGTTTTTATAAATCATGTGCGCGGAGATGAATGCTGCGATACGGGTAGCTTACAAACATTCAAAAACCAATTAGATTTTTTCAAACAGCAAAACTTACCTGCGTTTTTCGCCCTACGCTACGATGCTCTAATTGATCCTAATTTCCAAAAAGTTATTAACCAGTACAAAGCCAACAAATTATTTAAATTTGGAGTGATGTTGGAAATTACTCCTCAGTTGGCTGAAGACAGTTTTGTACAATACGAGGGCGAAGCCGAGCATTGGTATCAAGCTCAACAAGCTTTTTTGATTGGCTATAGTAGGGAAGATAGGCAAGCGATTCTTGATACCTTACTCAAAAAATACCAGAGTCTTTTTAAGACAAATCCAGAATTTTCTACGGCCTGGCAAGTAGATACATTTTCTTTGAATTATCTTAAAGAGACATACGGCTTAAAAATGCATCAATTGGCTCGAGAACAGTGGGGACTGGATAGCTATACCCTAGATGGAGGTCCTCCACATTATCCATACTTAGCTAGTAAAAAATGGTTTTTTGTCCCAGATTTTGAGAACAAAAACAATTTATTAATCGTCAGGCATACTATTGACGACCCACTATATTCTTACGGCGATCACACCAGTGCTTTTACTTCACAACCCAACGATTATGCCATCGATAAAAAAGATTTTGGTTACTTTGAAAAACTTCTCGATCAAACAATAAAACAAACTCAACAGCCAGGATATCTCAATCTCGGACTAGAAAATTCCATGTCCGAAATATTCCAAAAAGAGTATCAAAAACAAATCTTAAAAATTAAAGAATTTTCTGAGCAAAATAAATTAGAAGTTACAGGTGATATAGATAAAATTAAAACTACTTTTTCGTCCCAACCAATTACTATTCATGAAGGAAAAAATTTACTTACCGACATTCCAGCCAAAGTTTTTTGGATTACCACGCCCAAATATAGATTAAGATTGAGATTCAACGAAGACAAAACCCAGATTACCGACCTAAGAATTTACCATCCAGATTTAGTCGATCCATATATGGAAAACAAAGCCCAAAATAAAGGCTACCTCATTATGCCTTATTTGATTAACGCTGGTCTGAATTTTCCATCCGCAAGTAAACCCACCATCATCCAAAATTTGCTTAACATACCAACTCTAAACACTTTCTCTGCTGTGCCCACCAAAGACATGCCTACAGCCAATAATTACTTAGAGTTGCCACCTGTCACAGACATTTCAACTATCAAACAACCTTCACTTAATACTATTTCTTATCAAAGTGAAAACAAAATCATTACCTTAGATTTCAATCAAAGCACTTTTGATATTAAGCAGATTGAAAGCAATGAGTTAAAACTAAATTTGCCTAGTTTTACCAAGTACCCAATTTCAGCCAATCAAAACAATAATAATGGCGAACTTTTTTGGAAAGTTGAAGATAAAAAATCTCTCACTGCTTCGTGGGAATGCAAAGAAAGCCTATGTCATTTTGAATTTGATCTCAATCCCGAGCTCTTTGGAAAAATGATTGAAACCCAATACCCATTCATTTTTCCAGAAAAAATTGCCAGACCATTGGACTTAGAAAAAACTGTTGTTTACGTTCATAACCGCTACGCTATAGCTGGCAGAAATCCGGTGAGAATTGTTGTTTCTCCTCAGGATAAAAATGGTTTTCCTACCAGCACCAGAAATGAAACTCAGGTTTTATCGACACCACAAGTAGACAAAATTAAAATTGAAAGTCAAAACGCTAGTCGTGAATATCAACTGATCGATGTCACCCACAATAGCCCTGCCAAAATAAATTTACAACTGCAACTCGACGATTTGACATTACCTTCTCAAAATATTTACTTCGCCCCAAATTGCAAAAAAGAAATTACTTATTGTTTAACTCATCCCCGTCAAACATGGTGGTTTATAAAGACGGTTTTGAGCGATAATTTAAGACAAAAGTTACTAGGTGAAAACCAAAATTAAATAAGATATAATTACGAACCTTGAAAGGAGGTGTTGTCACTTGCCAATTATTATTAAAGCTAAATCAAAAGATAACAACAATAGTTTAATTCGAGAATTCAAAAAGGTTACCGCAGTCACTGACATTGTTCAGAAAGTGCGTGATCGTCGCTATTTCCAAAAACCTTCTCAAGTTAAGGCTGTCAAAAAAATCGCTAAAAATAGACTTCAAAGAAAAATTAGAGTCCTCAAACATACTAAGAACATTAGTATGGATGTCATCGAAAGAATGACCGCCCGTCTTAACAAGTAATCCGAAAAAGGACACCTATGTCGCTCAAAGATCAATTGATGGAAGATATGAAAAACGCTATGCGCTCACGCGATAGTGCTAAATTAGATGTGATTCGCTTTTTAAGAAGTGAAATCAAAAACATCGAAATCGACCATGGTGATCAAGACGATGCAGGTGTCCTTAAAATTGTTGCCAGACAAATTAAGTCAATGAAGGATGCTAACACTGAATTCATTAACGCTGGCCGTGAAGACTTAGCCAAAGAAAACGATTCTAAAATTGCAATTTTGGAAACCTACATGCCCGCACAATTATCTGATGCCGAATTAGAAGAGATTGTTAAATCTACCATCGAATCAAGTGAAGATAAGAACATGGGTAAAATCATCGGCCAAGTGGTTGCCAAAACCGAAGGCAAAGCTGATGGCGGACGCATCTCCCAAATGGTGAGAAAACTGTTATCCTAAGTGGTATGAAAATTAAGAGCGTCGGTGAACTCCTCAAAGAGGAGCGACTTTCGCACAACGTCACCCTAGAATTTTTAGCCAAAAAAACCAAGATTAAATCTGAATACTTGGAGTATTTAGAAAACAATCAATTCGATAAATTACCTGCCTCTCCTTTTATTAAAGGCTACATCAAGACTTATGCCAGAATATTTGGCTTTGAATATAAGCCTATTATTGCTGTTTTGCGCCGTGATTACAAAGAAGGCAACAAAGGTCAGCTCGTACCGCGTGATTTTCTCAAACCCGTTATTAGAGAACGCGCAACTTGGAACCCCATTACTGCCTCAGCCATGATAATTGGCGGAGTTTTTTTAACACTTGTTATGTTCGTGATTTATAAATGGTATGTTTTTAATAAACCACCATTCATCGAAATCTCATCACCTGCGGACAACCAAGAAGTTTCATCACAAGTAAAAGTAACTGGTCGCACCAGCCCCGAAGCATTATTGGTTGTGAACTCGCAACCTGTTGCCCTCCAGCCAGACGGTAGCTTTAATACAGAAATTTTAATTCCCAGAGAGGGTAGTAATACCATCACTATTGAAGCTTCAGATAAAAGAGGAAAAACAAATTTGATTCAAAAGACTGTACGAGTTAAATATTGATCAATATGATAAATTGATTAATATGACAGCGCCACAAGAAACACAACACTCAAGGTTTAACAATCTTAAGATAGATTTAGAAGCTACTGCACGCTTTTACGAAAGCAGTCATGAGGGTTCAAACCCGATGCGAATGGCGACTAATGATTTTGGCGAAAAAATATTACTTAAAACCTCAATTGCTTTCAAAGATGATGACGAAAAAAACAGCATAGCAAAATTAAGCCTAGATAATCTCAGAGCGTTTGTTGATTCCTTTACTGACACCAGATATAGCCCAACCTTTGAAAGTGAATACGAAGCAAATTTAGAAAATCTATTTGCTGAAGAACAAGCAGCGCGCCTTGCCAAAAGACTTGGAATTAAAATGCCCGATGCTCAGTTAGTTATTATTGATGAAATGCCATTCATTGCCTACGAATATATTGAGGGTATTAAAGACACATCAATGGGAGTTGGGGTGAAAATAAGCGAAGACTTAACAAAAAGAAAAGAGCAAGAAACTGCACTTGCAGCTGGAGCTTTATTAAGACTATTACTTAAAACAGTTGACGGTGGGCAATTTCTTCAAGATCCTGATGGCAATGTATATTTATCAGACTTAGGTGTAATAAATTTATACAACAGTGACTCTCAACTCTCATTCGAAGCTAGTCTATCCGATTTCTTCATACCGAGAAGTGAAGAAATGCTTGCGCATCAAATCGCAGGAGCAGCCACTCCCGAATTTGCTGAAATTGAAGCTAAACTTGAAAAGCTTACTCTAGACGAAGTAATTGGAATTTTAGCCAGAAACCCAAATAAACCCACAGAAAACGAAATTGCCAAAGCACAATCGATAATTGATAGAAAAAAATTTGTCCTGGAATTATTTGCAGAAATCAAAAAGTCTCCCAAAGAGGTATTTTTACGAATCCTAGCTCAACGAAGATAAAACAATTCTCTTCTTAAATCTTCATGATCTTGCTAGAATGAGGCAAATAAACTATAAACAAAATATATGGAACTTTTACCAATCGTTTTCTCCGTCGTTTTAGTAGTCTTAGCCATAGTATTATCTGTAGTCGGCGTTCAGATTATTTTAGTTTTAATCGAAGTGAAAAGAACTTTGAAAAAGTTTAACGATACGCTCGACGCCACCCAAATGAAACTTAATGCCATTGTTCAACCACTGCAAAACTTAGGAGGCATGGCCTCT
>JAHDXH010000020.1 GCA_023382875.1 Patescibacteria group bacterium
TTACCAGCTCAGTTCCAGAACTTTTGGCAATTTTACCTCCGACCATAACGTGAACCATATCTGGCTTAAGATAATCTAGAATTCTTTGGTAGTGAGTAATAATTAAAATACCAGTCTTATTTTGTTCAATAACTTTTTTAACTCCCCGAGCCACAGCTTTCAAAGCATCAATATCTAGACCTGAATCTGTTTCATCTAAAATTGCAAAGTCTGGCTTAAGCAATGCCATTTGCAAAATTTCTAAACGCTTTTTTTCTCCACCACTAAAGTTTTCATTAAGACCTCTTTTAAGAAGTTCTGGTTTTACTTCCAAATCCTCTGCCAAAGCTTCTAAATAACGACGAAATTCTAAAGCTTTGACGATTTTTTTGGGATCGTCTTTGAAACGTGCATGATAAGCTTCACGAAGAAATGTTTCCACTCTTACTCCTGAAATCTCCACTGGGTTTTGAAATGATAAAAATAATCCAAGCTCCGCTCTCTCATTTGGTTCAAGCGCCAACAAATCATGCCCATTCATTTCAATTTTCTGATCTTCTGCCTCAATAACTTCATACGCAGGATCACCCATCAATACTTTAGCCAAGGTACTTTTTCCAGCACCATTAGGACCCATGATAGCGTGAATTTCTCCACGATTTATTTCCAAATCCAAACCATTGAGAATTGGCTTACCGTCTATTTCCACATGGAGATTTTTAACGATGAGTTTTTGCATAGGAAAAAGCCATTTTAATTGATCGTTTGACATCCTCAAATGTATCAAGATTTTCTATTTCTTCAAGAGTAAACCAAGCAATACCGTCTGTTTCTTCATCGTTTTTTTTAAATTCCAAATCACCAACGGGCTCCACAACATACGCCAAATCAAAATGTTGTTCACAACCTCGAGACCATTTTTCTAAAGGCGGAAGATTTTGATCACGTCTTTGATAATTTTCCTCACACACCCAGTGCAAGCCACTTTTAAATGGCACAGGCAAAACATTTTGATCAGCAGTAGTGCCAACAGATCTAACCCTAATACTAGTCTCTTCAAAGAACTCTCTTTCAGCAGCTTCGTGAGGCAACTCGCCAGCATCAATGTGTCCACCAGGAGAAAGCCAAGCACCAAGCTTTTTGTGTTTAATCAGCAAAATTTTGCCATCAACAACCAAAAAAGCAGAGGCCGTTTGGCAAAAACTTGGTTTTAATACTTTTGCAGCTGAATTCATATGCCAAATTTTATCACGCTCACAAACTCATACCACTTGAAAAGTAATAGACGGTTATCGTATATTATTCGCAATAATAATTAACAAAAGAAAGGGGGTGAAATTAATGGATATAACAAATAAATTTTCTGCTGAGCAGCTCGAGGCTTATCAAGAATTGATCAAGCCAGAAAGCAATTGGCCAGTAGAATTAAGAGATAGATTTATGATGCGCTGCTTAGAAGGTGACAGTTACAACCGCAATCTCGACAGAGAAGTCATCAGCGAATACGTCAGCGAAAAATATGCTTAAATCAAACTCATTTGAATGCCTGCGTCGCGACTTCCTTTGAAGTTAAAGTCGACAGGGCATTCAATTAGGCGGTTCCACTTGTTTCTAAATTTAACATGGCCTTTTGACAAACCATAGTCATAGACATCCCTCGTCACGGCCACATCCTGAATACAATACTTTTTCAATTCCTCCCATTGCTGGTTTTTGTAATACTTAATCGCGTCCAAACCATCGCCACTCTTACCCACTCCTAGCGTTTCTACAGCCACAGAATCAAGCTTAATTCTATGACCCGCACTATCTTTAATTCTGGTCAAAACATCCAAGGTTGGAATTTTAGAAATATCACCATTGTAGTAAGGTAAAAAAGTGGGCATATCAAACCCATCAATATTAAAACCAATCACCACATCTGCTTGCTCTAACAAAGGAAACAAATTAGGCAAATCTTGCTCAAAAAAACTCAGCATTTCACCTTTGTCATAAGGGTTATCTCTCTTACAGACACCAACAAAAGAAATGCCCAAACGGTCAGGAAAAAAACCACCGACATCATCAAAAGTTTTTTTAGTTTCTACATCGAGAATTAATTGCATAGTTAAAATCCAAAAATCTAGGAAAAAAATAACAAATCTTCAGGTCTCTTTCAACAATTGACTAAACTCGCTGCTTATTCTAACTAGCTCGATAGCTCGGTCTCTAACTCTCGTTTTAATAAACTTTAAAATTGCATCGAGGTCAGGCGAATGGTCTTTTTTGCGCATGCCTTCGATTTCTTTAAATAAACTTTCCCCCACCATAAAACCACTAGCGCCATTTTCCAATGAATCACGCAAATGTTCTTTGAAGACTTCATACTCGAGATTGGAATCGCTGACCAACCATGGCACATCTAATTGGGTAGTCAAAGTGGCACAGGCCAAAGGATCATTAGGGTACTGCAAGACAAACATATGAGCTAAGTTTCTTAATTCTTCCAAAGCTTGTAATTGATCTTTTCTAAAACTATCCCATTCAAAACGCTGATCACCAGGTGTATAAATTACCAATTTCAGCACCAACTCAATTCCTTCGTAGTGGCAATAGTCATAAATCTCTGCTAGAAATTGCTTTTTTTTGAGTGCGGCATCCTCATCGGGATGGTAATACATGGTCAAATAAGCAACGGCATAGTTGTTGCGAATTTGTTCTACTCCCCAATCATTGATTAATTTTGGCAATGCCAGTGGGTCTCGTTCAGCCTGAGGCTCATCCAACGACAAACCTAAACCAATTTGCTTTTCATTTTGTGACAAAAAAGCATTCAAACTAAAAATTGGATCCAAAATAAAACCACTCATCCCAGAAAAAACATTATCTTCTTTGGCTGAATAAACAGAAAAAAGTGACTGCAAAATCTCATCAACCATTTCTCGACTATTTTGGTCATGCAAATCCAAGCCCAAAGCGTCAATAAACTTAGCTTCATCATCAAACTCAACCAGATTAAACAATCCGGTCTCAGCCCGCAAAGAAGAAATCTTCATAGAATTAGTGTACTAGAGTTTGAAGAAATGAACTACATGGTAAGAAGTGATAACCAAAAACCCCTCCAAACAGGAGGGGTTTTTCTTGCATAACTTAGATTAAAGGTTAGCGATCTCGATCTTGGTCACCACCGCGTTTTCTGAAGCCGCCCTGACTGGAGCCACCTCTGAATCCACCGCGATCACCACCTCTACCTCGGTCACCAAAGCCACCACGGCCGGAATCTCTTCCACCTCTAAATTGAGGTCTACCACCACGGTCGCCACCTCTGTCGCCACCGCGATTACCACGGTTAGCTTCACTGGCTTCTTCTTGTTCTTTGGTCAACATTGAAAGACCAATTTTGCCGTCATCTTTGATTTCGCTAATTCTAACGTGAACAGTGTCACCCATGTTAACCATGGAACTGGCGTCTTGAACAAATTCAGTAGACATTCTAGAAACGTGGACCAAACCTTCTTTGCCTGGCAAGTACTCAACGAAAGCGCCAAATGGCTCAATTCTAGTAACTTGACCATCAAATTCTTCACCAACTTCTACGGTTCTCATCATGTTACTGATGTAGTTAACAGCAGCGTCGATTTTTTCTTGATCAGGTGAAGAAATGTTGACTACACCTAAGGTCTTGTCATCGTTTTCGTCAACATTGATTTCTGCTCCAGTAGATTCAATGATACTCTTGATCATTTTTCCACCTGGACCAATCAACTCGCCAATACGATCAGCAGGAATAGTTAATTGAGCAACTTTTGGTGCGTATTTGGAAATAGTTTTTCTTGGTTCAGCAATTACAGCCAACATCTTGCCCATAATGTGCATTCTACCGACACGAGCTTGCTCCAAAGCCTCTTCCAAAACAGTTCTAGGCACACCTTTTAATTTGATGTCCATTTGGATAGCAGTAATACCAACTTCGGTACCAGCAACTTTGAAGTCCATGTCGCCAACGTGATCTTCCAAACCTTGAATGTCAGAAAGAACGACATATTTTTCACCGTCACTCATCAAGCCCATAGCGATACCAGCCACTGGACGTTTGATTGGTACACCAGCAGCCATCAAAGATAAAGTGGAACCACAAACACTTGCTTGTGAGGTAGAACCATTGGAACTCATGATTTCTGAAACTACATGAATTGTGTATGGGAATTCTTCTTGTGATGGGATCATTGGCAACAAAGCTCTTTCAGCTAAAGCACCATGACCAATTTCGCGGCGTTTAGGAGCGCCAAAACGACCAGCTTCACCAGAAGCATATGGAGGCATTGAGTAGTGATGAATGTAACTCATGGTGTTTTCACCTTGAATACCTTCAATCAGTTGGGATCTTGTGGAATCACCAAGAGTAACAATAGAAACAGCTTGAGTTGCACCGCGCTTAAACATAGCTGAACCATGAGTGCGTGGGAAAACATCAGTCTCCACCCAAATTGGACGAATCTCGTCAGTCTTGCGACCATCTGGACGAACTTTTTCGTTGATGATCATACTTCTAGCTTCTTGTTTGAGTAAAGCAGAAACAGCTGCACTCAAATCGCCAGCACTGACCAATAAAGCCTCATCTTCAACACCTTCGTTTAATTCAGCTAAAACAGCTTCTTTAAATTCACTTAAGCCAGCTTCTTCCAAGCGACCTTCTTTTTCAACGATTGTGCGAATTTGTGCTTCTCTGCCTTGATAAACTCTCTTTGCTAATTCAGCAATTTTCACTTCTTTAGCTCTGTCTTCATCGGTGACTAACTCAACTTTTTCTTTGCCAACTTCTTTAGCAATTTCATTAATAACTTCACAGATTTTGCCGCATTCTTGTTGGGCAAGAATTAAAGCATCGACCATCTTAGCTTCATCAACTTCGTCAGCTCCAGCCTCAACCATCACAATGGTGTTAGCGTTGCCAGAAACGATTAAGTCGAGAGAAGAATTGTCGCGCTGAGTGTAAGTTGGGTTCAAAATGAACTCACCGCTGACTTTGTCCAAACCAAGTCTTAAGCCAGCAATTGGACCATCAAATGGGATTTCTGAAACAGCCAAGCCGATTGCCGAACCAAGCATGCCAAGCATATCTGGATCATTTTCTCCATCAAAAGAGAAAACGGTGTTGATAATTTGCACTTCGTTGGTCAAACCATCTGGGAACATTGGGCGCAAACTACGGTCAATGACGCGAGCTTTCAAAACGACTTCATCCAAAGGACGGCCATCACGCTTTACCCAGCGAGAACCTTTAATAATACCGGCTGCGAATAGTTTTTCGGCAAATTCAACAGACAGAGGGAAGTAGCCCAAATCAACTTTGCGACCCAATGCTACGGTGGTGTGAACAACTGTTTCACCACAAGTAACTAAGACAGCAGCGCTGACTTGTTCTGAATACTTACCAATTTCGACGGTGACTTCTTTGCCACCAATAGTAAACACTTTTTTGTAAGTGTTTGGATATTTTGGATATGACATATGAAACCCTTTTCGGGTTACCTTTCTTTTGTCTTGAGGGGGAATCTAAATCTTAATGTTTAAGTCCTTCGCTTAGGCAGGCTAGTAGAACTTAAATGATAAAACTTAGATCTTCCCCATTTTTTAACTTGCCCATTATAACACGAAACAAACCCCATCTCACTCTGCTACTAACTGGATAGCAAAGCAACAAAGCCATGTTATTATGAAAGCATGTCACTATTCAACCAGATTAATGAAATTAAAAACCAGATCAAAAAACGCATTGATAAGCTGATAGAAAAAATCGCTCTCCACTTTATTTACTTTGTTGGCGTTGGCTTGACCGCAATCGTTGCAAAAATTGTTGGCAACAAATTTCTGATCAAAGAACACACCCAAACTAGCTGGAAAAAATACAAAATTAGCAAAAATATTAATAAGATGTTTTAACTTATGATAGTTCTTGGCATTTCTTGTTATTTCCATGATTCAGCCGCCTGTATTATTAAAGACGGAAAAATTGTTGCCGCCGCAGCCGAAGAAAGATTCACGCGCATCAAGCATGATAATCACTTTCCAATCAAAGCAATTGAATTTTGTCTCAATAGCCTCAAAATATCTGCCAATGAGGTCGATATAGTTGCTTTTTATGAAAAACCACTGATTAAATTTGAGCGTTTAATGTCTCAACACTTAGAAAACTTCCCCAAAAGCTACTCTCAATTTATCAAAAGAATCGGACCATGGTTTAACACACGCTTAAAAATTAAAGATACATTACAAGAAAAATTTCACTACTTTGGCAAAGTAGTATATGTTGATCACCACTTATCTCATGCAGCCAGCGGTTATTATTTATCAGAGTTTGCAGACTCAGTAATCTTAAGCGTTGATGGTGTCGGAGAGTGGTCAACCACCACCATCGGCTTTGCCAAAGGCAAAGACATTAAAATCGACAAAGAAATTCATTTCCCTCATTCCATTGGTTTACTTTATAGTGCCATGACTACTTTCTTGGGCTTTGAAGCCAATGAAAGTGAATATAAAGTCATGGGCCTTGCCGCTTATGGAAATCCTAAACCTTTTAGAAAACACTTCGACAAAGTCATTAAGTTTTTCCCAGATGGTAGTTTCAAACTCAACATGAAATATTTTGACTTTGATTGGGCAGGTCACATGTATTCACCAGAAATGGAAAAACTTTTTGGTCATCCAGCCAGAAAAAGAGATGATGAAGTTCATTCTTATCATGAAAACATTGCTGCAGCCTTACAACAAGTGACTGAAGAAGCAGTTTTTAATTTGATGAACACTGCATATAAACAATATGGTTCTAAAAACATCTGTTTTGCTGGTGGTGTCGCTTTAAATTCAGTTTTGAACGGCAAAATCTTAAGTAACACTCCTTACGAAAAATTCTTTATTCCACCAGATCCAAGTGATGCTGGTGCTGCCATGGGTGCTGCTTTATATACCCATGTTCAATTGTCAAAAAAACCTATTGATACTAAGAGTTTTAACCCCTATTTAGGACCCGATTATTCATGGCATGAAGTCAAAAAAGCACTTGATAAGTTTGGGCTTAAATATGAATATTTCAAAGACACCAAAAAAATGCTTAAAAAAGTGGCCAAAGCGTTAGTTGATGAAAAAGTCATTGGTTGGCACCAAGGAAAAATGGAATGGGGGCCAAGGGCATTGGGCAATCGAAGCATCCTAGCATCGGCTGCCACAACGGAAATGCGTGACACCATTAATGCCAAAGTCAAAAAAAGAGAAATGTTTAGACCTTTTGCGCCTGTGATTTTGGAAGAAAAAACCAATGAGTATTTTGTTACAGACAAATACCTTTCGCCAAGTGTTAAGTGGATGTTAACTGTCTACCCTTTCAAAAAAATTGGCCATAAAAATGTTCCCGCAGTTGTCCACGTTGATAATAGTGGCCGTCTGGAAACTTTGGCTAGAAACGACAATCCCAGATATTACGATCTTGTTAACGAATTTTATAAATTAACTGGCGTACCAATTATTATCAACACTTCTTTCAACGTCAAAGGTGAACCAATTGTTTGCACGCCCACAGACTCAATTAATTGTTTCCTTCACACTGACATTGACTATCTAGTTATTGATAACTTTATCGTCAGTAAGACATAATAAATTTATGATTAAAGACCTCGCAGAGTATTTGTTAAAAAATAAAAAATGGTGGCTTATCCCGCCAATTATTATCTTTATCATTTTTGGATTATTAGTAGTCTTTTCATCGACGTCGCCAATCAGCCCATTTGTTTACATGCTATTCTAGTTTTTTCAATAATTAATTGAGGAATTAATTATTGCTCCATCATGAAGAAAGGCCAACTTTCTCCATTATTTCTGTCAAAGTTGCTTTAGCAATTTCTCTGGCTTTTCTTGCGCCGTCAGTGATGACTCTTTCAACATAATCAGGGTTTTTTTCGAGCTCTTTTCTTCTAGCTTGGATTGGTTGTAATTCAGCAAAAATTGCCTCAGCCAAACTTGCTTTCAGATCACCATAACGCAAACCATTGTTCACATATGCCGTTTCTGCTTCTTGGCGCTTAGCCTCACCTTGGAAAAGCTCAACCATTTTAAGCAAATTAGCTACACCACCAGTTGCTGGTACTTTTTCACCACGTCCACCATCGGTTGGTACCTTGGCTAATTTTTTCTTAATTGTGTCCAAATCATCCATCAATTCAATCGAGCTTCCAGAAACACTTTTGCTCATCTTGCCTTCACCGGTTAATGAAGGAACATAAGTACCTTTTGTTTCAAAGCGCTTAGGCAAAGGGAAATTTGTTCCAAAACGCGTATTGAATTTTCGAGCAATTTCTCTAGCAATTTCCAGATGTGGCTCTTGATCCAAACCGGCTGGTACTAAATTAGTGTTGTAAAGCAAAATATCAGCCGCCATCA
Organism: Patescibacteria group bacterium; assembly: GCA_023382875.1. Taxonomy (GTDB): domain Bacteria; phylum Patescibacteriota; class Microgenomatia; order UBA1400; family PJMF01; genus JAHDXH01. The sequence continues at coordinate 8,392 of JAHDXH010000020.1, forward strand.
AAACAGGATAATTGAGCAAAGCCATAGTGACATTATCTGGATGCTGTTTAACCTTGTCTTTAAACGTTGGTAGGTGACTCATTTGTGCCACCGAAACCACACTCGAAAATAGATAGGCCAAATAAACATGTTCTGGCACCAAAGACTGCACAGTAATAATCGACTTTTCAGGATCAAGTCCAGCAGCCAAATAGTCCATAATGATATCGCGAGTAGCTTGCTTTAATGTTTTTTGATCATATGGTGTAGTAATAGTGTGCAGATCTACAGCCATATAAATACACTCCAAATCTTCACGATTTTGAAGTTCGATATAGCCCTTCACTGCACCCAAATAGTTTCCCAAGTGAAGACGACCCGTGGCTCTTGTTCCTGAGAAAACTCTTTTTTTAGTTTGTTTTAATTCATTTTGCATAATTTTTCTTTCGTTATTCTAACAAGCTTTAGGGAGTTTTGGTTTTTTCTTTCTTTTTACTTTTTAATAACAAAAAACTCCCTGACGGGAGCTCTTGCTATTAAAACCAACACAACAACTCCCTTAGATTAGAGAGTTCCACCAAGCTTTGGTAGTAAGTTGTAATTGTGTCATTGCTTATATTTTAGGCTACTTTTCTGAAAATTAAAGCTCTTCAATCTGAACACTAGCTTCAGTTTCTGGAGCATCGATCAATTTTAAGTATTTTTCAGTAGTAGTAATTCTTTTGTGGCCAACCAATTGAGAAACATAAACTAGAGGTGTACCAGCTTTTAATTGTTCAACAATGAAAGTATGTCTCAAGTCATTGACTTTAGCACCCTTGATACCAGCCAATCTGAAGTATCTATCGATGGCAGTACGAATGTTTCTAACTAAGAATGGTCTACAGGTTTTGGTCAAGAAAACTACTTTTTCACGAGCGCGTGGTCTAACTTGGATGTAAGAAGTCAAAGCAGTTTTAGCTGACTTGTTCATTGGCACTTTACGAGCTTGTCTTGAATCTTGAGCTTTGATGAAAATAATATTTCGGTCAAAATCAACATCGTTCAAACTCAAATTGGCCAACTCACTGATACGCATACCAGTTTGGAGAAGGATTTCCACAATTGCAGCCACTCTAGCATCGCCACGACAAGCATCGCGCAAAGCGCGGTACTCAATTCGAGATAAAATTCTAGGTGGAGCTTGATCAAACTTAGGATGAGCAACAATTTCAGCAGGATTTTGAGTCAAAACGCCTTCAGAAATTAAAAATCTGAAGAAAGCTTTGATGGAGTTAATCTTTCTGGAAATTGATTTGCCTGTGTATCTTTGCTTAGATAAAACTTCTTTGAATTCGTTAATATCTTCAGCCGAGACTTCTTCAACTTGAAGCTTGCCTTTTTTGCTGACAAAATCAACTAATTGTTCAATATCTTTACCATAAGCAATCACAGTTGCACTAGCCTTGCCGCTATTGCGTAGACTATCAATAAATTTGCCGTGGGCGTCAGTTAGTGTCATATGTTCAGTTTTTATCTTGGTTCTTTGCTACAATTTACTTGTAGTAAAGACTAATATTTTTAGCTATCTAAACGACTTATAATATCACATTTGATGATAATTATCAATGCTTAAGCTTTTAAAAAATCCTATCTTTCTTTTTTCAGCCTTAGTTTTTACTGCTATTTTCTATATATCTCTATCTAAAACTCAGCAAAAAAACGAAACTACCGCTTTGCAAATCAAAAGTATTGCCGAAGAAAATCAAGAACTCGTAGAAAAAAACACCGTCCTAGAGGAAAAATTATCGAGTAATAATCCTGAGCAAATGATCAGAGATGAATTTTTGATGAAAAAAGAGGGTGAGTATGTAGTTAAAATCCCCGCTCCACCAGTTGAAATCAGAGAAGAAAAAGAACAACCAAACCAATCTAACCTACAACAGTGGTTGAGTTTGATTTTTTAAGTTTTTTTATTTTCAAACAAAGACTCGGGGCTTTTAGTGTTCAGGTGAGGAATTCTTGGTACTAAAGCAATCACGATTGTCACAATAATTCCTATAAGATGAAAGTTGAAACCAAACGCCATACCTATGGCTCCAGCAACCCAAATACTTGCGGCTGTTGTGAGGTTTTTAACATTTGCTCCATCTTTAACAATCAAACCGGCGCCTAAGAAACCGATGCCGGAAACAATTTGTGCTGCGATTCTAGATTTGGATGCAGGATCAACTAAAGACGACATATAAGTAAAAAGCATAGCTCCAACAATCACCATAATGTGCGTGCTAATGCCAGCGTCCTTACCTCTGGATTCGCGCTCAACTCCAATAATAAAACCTGCTACCAAACCAAGGAACAAATCAATAATTAAATTAATTTCATTGGGTCCAAAAAATTGCATCGTCATAATTAAAGATTAAATTGAAATTGAAAATTAACTCAAACAAACTTATGTCGCGGGACTGGGAGTCGAACCCAGCCTGTGGGATTATGAGCCCCACGTGCACCGTACACTATCCCGCATGTGCTGATCTAATTGATCAAGAGATATATTATACCCCAGATATAAAAATTAAGCAAAACTACTAAGACATCACATCTCTAGCCAATAAATCTTGCTCCTGTTACACTACCTTCATGCCGATCGATAAATATACTGCCACCTGGGTTTCTCATTCTTCAATTAACGATTTTTTAAAGTGTCCCCGAGCTTACTACCTCAATAATGTCTATAAAGATCCAAAAACTGGTCACAAAATCTCCATTACTAGCCCAGCCATGTCGCTTGGATCAGCAGTTCATGATGTTTTAGAAAGTTTGTCCAATATCCCAACTCCAGTTCGTTTTAAAGAGCCATTGATCGAAAAATTTGCTCAAGCATGGAAAAAATTTACTGGCAAAAAAGGTGGTTTCACTTCCCTTGATCAAGAGAGTGAATATCGTAATCGTGGTGAAGAAATGATCAAAAATGTCGCCAAAAACCCCGGTCCACTAGCTCGTCTTTCGGTCAAAATCAATCAAGACTTACCTCATTTTTGGCTTTCTCCAGAGGAGAATATTATTTTGTGCGGCAAAATTGACTGGTTGGAATATTTTCCAGACACCAATACTGTCAGTATCATCGACTTTAAAACAGGCAAAAACAAAGAAGATGACGGCTCTTTGCAGTTACCAATTTATTCTTTGCTTGTTCACAATTGTCAAAAGCGTCAAGCCGTTTCTGCCAAATATTGGTACTTAGCTGAAGGAAGCGATCTGGTAGAAAAACCACTTCCAAACTTAGAAGAATCTCATGAAAAACTGCTCAATATTGCTAAGAGGATTAAATTAGCCAGAAAATTAGAGCAGTTTAAGTGTCCCAATGGTGAAAAAGGCTGCTATGCCTGCAAGCCACTCGAGACAGTAATTAGAGGTGAAGCAGAGTTTGTAGGTCTTAACAACTACGGCCAAGATTTATATCTTGTTGATAAAGATGCTTTGTCTATGGACGAACAAGACAGTTCAATTTTATAAATGACGAATCAGACAAAAGTTTTACCAACTACCGTTGTAAATGGCTTTTTAGGCTCAGGCAAAACCACCATTATTTCTCACCTTATTGATCAATTGATAGCGAAAAACGAAAAAGTCGTTTACGTCAAAAATGAAATAGGCGAAACTGACCTTGATGCTCAATTAATGAGAGGTAAAAATATTGTAGCCAAAGAACTATTAAATGGCTGTATTTGCTGCACCTTAGTTGGACCATTTTTAGCTTCTATCAATGAACTAATTTCCACCTATCATCCAGATAGGATCATCATAGAATCTGCGGGCAGCGCTGATCCAGCTAGCTTGGCGCTGATGGTCGACAATCACCCTAATTTAAAAAGAGACGGCGTCATCTCGATTATTGATGTAGTCAATTTCAATGGCTATGAAAAAATCAATCAAGTTACCAAAAGACAAACTGAGTTTACAGATTTGATTGTTTTTAATAAAGTCGAGCTGGCTGATGACAGTCGAAAAAAACAAGTAGTTGGCTACGTAAGAGAGATCAATGAAAAATCGCCTATTGTTGAAGCTAAAAATGGCCAAGTTAACAGCGACCTAATTTTTGGCATTTCCAGTAATTTAATTCCAGGTATCGAAGAGGATCACAATCATTCTGATCATGCTCAAGAAGATGAAATTTCCGCCTTCACTTATGTGAATCAAAAACAAGTTAATAAAGATAAGTTAAAAGAATTTTTACAACAACTGCCCAAGAATATTTTTAGAGTCAAAGGTTTTTTTACCAGCGAAAATAGGACATGGGTCGTTAATCATGTCTTTAAACGTACAGACTTCGAAGAAGTATCACCAGAAAAAAAACTTGATCTTCCAGGCACAAAACTAATTTTCATTGGTTATAAACCAAAAAATAATCAAGCTGAGATTGTCAAAAATCTGGAAAACCTTTAGTCTTTAACTATGTTCAGTATTGAAGAAATCGCCAATAAATACCAAGTTGATCCAAAAAAAGATCATTATCCACTCAATACTATTAGAGTTCTTTACTTGATATTGATCGAGACTTTATCAGCAAATAAGGAAGAAATTGCGACAAAAATGATTCAAGTGATTCCCCTGGTTAGAGAACTTCTCGATAAAAGAATTGAAATTAGATTATCTGGTCAAGTCAAAAACCTCAATCAAGAACTCGAAGCAGTAGAACCAACTCTGCAATCAATTGAAACAATTATTGGAACTTCGACCAAATTAAGATCAACTATCGAACAGCTTTTTGCTTGCACTCTGCCAATTCAAGAAAATATTCTTTTTGGAATTGTAAGTAAAGCCAAAAGTCAGGACAAAATTTTCTCTGCCAACGATGTGAATACAACTCTTTGCATGAGATCAGTTGATTCGGTTGTTTATTCACAAATACTTTGCGACCTAATCGGCCTCAAAGAACACAACCTATCAATTCACTCTTTAGTTAATTTAACTTATCAAATCAATGATTTAATCGATTCCATTGTTTTTGCCAAAGAAGATACCGAGGGGCAAAACTTTTCTGCCTTCGAAGTGATGAGAAAAGCTGTCCCAGATTCTAGTGCAGCAAAAAATCTAATTAGAACAAATTTGAATGATATGTTGGCGACTGCTGATAGCATAAATTTTCCAGAAGAAACCAAAAAGTTAATTAAAGAGTTCTTGGAAGAACTAACAGCTGTTCTAGGCGAAGGTTTTTTAAATGAAGCTACTCCAGAATCACAAAGTCCCCAGGCTGCAGATTTAGAATAGCAGCTCGACCTGACTCGAGCTCTAATACCCAATCAATTGGTTCATCGGGATAAAAAACCGTTCTATTCTTTTCATAACTGTCCGCAGCGACTCCAGATGAAATTTGAGAAATTTTGCCATCTTTAATCCAAATAATATCGATATCAAAGTTCATATCTTTCATCCAAAAACCAGCCTTATCTCTTTTGGGCAAAACAAAAAGCATTCCATCACTACCAAGTTGCTGTCTGTAACTTAAGCCCACTGCTAATTCGGTTACGCTTTGAGCCACCTCCGCATTCAAAGTATGTTCTCCAATTTTTATTGTTCTCTTTTTCAAAGTTGGCTGAGCTTGGGCTAAAGCTTGGTTTTGTTCTTTGTTCAAACCGCGACTTTCTCTAAAAAAATGATTGCCTGTCAAAAACAGTAAAAACAAAATTAATAGAAAAATAAAAATCTTAGTGTTTCTTGCCATAAATTAGCTTATAAAACCAAGTCGCTGACATTATCATCAGTACTAACAAAATTATAACCTGATTGAGCCCCAAAGACTGACTGAACATAGTTTTTTGAACTCGCAAGTAATCCAAAAGAAATCTGAAAATTAAATAGACAAATAAATAGACGAAAAAATACCAACCCGTACCAATTTTCTTTGCTTCATTTTTTTTGTTCAAAATAAGTCCTAGTAGTAACATTAGTACCGATTCATACAAAAAAATTGGGTGAACTTTTTGCCCATTAATCAAAATTGACCAAGGCAAATTACTTGGTGACCCATACAGTTCTTGATTAAAATAATTTCCCCATCTGCCAATC
>JAHDXH010000021.1 GCA_023382875.1 Patescibacteria group bacterium
ATTTTATCGTCAGAAACTTTTCGAATTTTTTGTTGGACAAACTTTCTTTTTTTAATAGTTTGTCCAATGTTAACGACATTCCACCAAATCGCTTTATAAATTGAAAGAGCTAAAGAGAGGTTTAATTTCAATAACGCTAAAATGGCATAAACATTTGATATTAAAATGTTTATCAGTAGAATTAATATCATTTTCCTATACGATAAATTCTTTAAATATGTATTGATTCTATTTTTAAATGAATGAAATTGAATAAAACTATTTTGCAGCATTGTGCTAGTTGCACCCATTTTATGGAAAATAACCGATTTTGGTTCATATAACACTTTATAACCACTCAACCAAATTCTGTGACAAAGATCAGTTTCTTCAAAATATGCAAAGTATGTTGTATCAAACACCTTACCGTCTAATAGCGATGCTCTTAAGACGGATCTTTTAATTAGCAGGCAGGCTCCCTTGGCAGAATAAATGAACTTTTTATGGTTATAGATATCAAAGTTTTTTCTATTGATTCCCACATGATAAAGTAGTCCAGTGCCAGTAAGAAATGAGCCAGTGCTATCTAAAAGCTCTGGGTTATCCATAAAAAAGATTTTTGGTTGAACAGCTCCAATATCTTCTTGACTATTTATTGTTGAGACTAGGTTGGTTAAAAATTTTGCAGTCACCAAAGTGTCATTGTTCAACAGCAAGATGTATTCACCAATTGATTTGTCAAAGCCGATATTGTTTGATTCGGCAAATCCCAAATTCTCTTTACTCTCAACCAATTTTACTTGAGGAAAATTTTTCTTAATATAGGAAACTGACTGATCGCTAGAATTATTATCAACCACAATAACCTCAATTTGCTTATATTCTTGTTTATATAAAGAAGTTAAGCACTTCTTTAGATGTTCTAAGCCATTGTAGGTGGGAATAATAACTGAGACTAAGGTTTTACCCATATTTTCTTTTTATGGTCATATTTTCTTACGACTTTGGCAGGATTTCCAACTACAACGCTATAGCTAGGAACATCTTTTGTCACAACTGCACCAGCTCCAACGACTGAGCGTTCACCAATGGTGACATTAGGTAAAATACAAGCTTTGATCCCAATAAAAACATTGTCACCAATTATAGTTTCCCCTCCGTCAGATAGCGGCTGATCCTTTAAATTCTTTTCAATATTTTCAAATTCATGAATATGATCAGATATATAAACATAAGGGCCCATAATTACATTATCGCCAATTTCAACATTATTGTTGGCAACAATAAATGCATTGTTACCTATGTCAACGTTATTACCAATCTTCAATCTAACTTCTCTTTGACTTTTGCAAGTAATTCCAGCATAGGAAGTGCTGACAGAAATCCAGGAAAATGTGCCAATATTAACATTGTCACCAATTTGAATGTGATTTCTATTCATTGAATTCAAAATTGGTTTAATAACTACATTTTTTCCTATACTATAAAAACCATTCAGAAAAAAATATGTATAAAATCTTGAAAGCAGGACAATTAATTTGTACATTTTAGGAAATCTTTTTTACAGCTAATAATTCAAATGCATGTCTGGGTAGGTAATAAACAAAAATCTGCAGGAAAGCATTGAGGATGAAGCTTAATGATTTTGGCTTATATCTCATATTAACAAAGCTAAAACTACCTTCTGCAAATTCTTCAACCTGATTTTCACTTGCATACATGAATTTGGCACCCGTTAGGCCCTGGCAGCCATATCCAAATTTTGCGAAATCATCAACTGTCCAACCAGACAGATGGGCTTGATAACTATTGCCATCAACTGCTCCCATTGAAAAATATCCATTGGGTGTAGTGATTATAATTTTCTTTTTTGCCCACTTACTTATCTTATTTAACAATGCTTCGCCTGATTTTTTATCCATATGTTCAATGACATCAATTAAAATGATTGCATCGAAAGTTTTATCTGGAAAATTCAAATCCTCTATTTTTTTATTCAGGTATTTATTATGAATTTTTCTTTGTTGTGACTTTTTTAAGTATGGCAAATAGGGTTCAACACCAACTGAGTATTTGATGTTCTTACATTTTTGTATTGGTGAGTCTGGACCGCAGCCAATATCTAAAACAGTCTTACATCCACTTAACTCACTGCAAATACAATACTCCATTGTATGAAATATCTTCTTAAAGAGGCTCTGATTTCTAAGAAAAACGACGAGATTTTTAATTGGGTCATTCATATTTTTTCACTCCTGTGAAGGAAAGCTTCTTGCTTTTTAATAACTTAGATAAGACTATTTCTTTATATGAGTCAACCATAGGCAATAATATTTGTCTTGGCAAGACTAGCGTACCTATAACAAAAAACCAATATTTAAAATTAAAGAAGTTTATTGGACGGTTCTTTAATAAAACCCAGTATTCTCTGAAAAGAACGCTCCAAGTTGAAAAATTCTTCAACTGCACAAGTGATACAAAGTTTTCATAAACGTACTTCAAGTAGATGTCTCTGATTTTTTTGTATTTTTTGCCAGCAAAAACTGTTCTCACCATTAATCCCCACTCATCTTGAGGTGAAAATTCGTAAATCTTTGGCACATGTCTTGTTTGACTAGTGTAAGTTCTTACCGCAATTATGTAGTCTTTAATAAACATGACGGGATGATCTTTTAAGATCTCCATAAATGGATAAATGTGAGATGTCATCACATGTTCGTGAAAAGGAGTTTTTAAAAACTTAGATCTAAAAGCGAGACCAGAAAGTTGGCAAACTGTGTTGATAACAGGAATTAACTTTGATTCATCATCATTTACACTAACTATGACATCATTCTCTCGGTCAATTGGACCAAAATCCCTCAATGGTTTATGAATACTATGTCCATACATGTAAAAAGGTCTGATTAATGCACCAACATTGGTGTTTTCCAAAAAGATAGTGTTAACTTTTTCCAAAGCGCCTTTGGCTAATATGTCATCCTGCGCCATCAAAAAAACAATCTCAGAATCTTTGGGAATAAGTTTTCTCAACACTTCCATGTTATTTCCATAGCCTAGATTAGTTTTATTTTTAAAATACTTTACATTGGGAAATTTATTTTTTTCAAAAAAAATATCTAAGTCATCTTTAGATGCGTCATCTGAAATAATGACTTCATAATTCTTGTAATTTTGTTTGAAAATTGATTCGAGAACGTCTTTAACAAGTTTCTTGCCATTGTAGACAGGCATCAAGATTGTAATCTTAAGTTCTTTTTTCATAAAAAATTCTCTTTAAAGCGGTTTCTATTGGAGTATATTTATAGTTCACAAACTTTGATAATTTATCTGTATTAATGTTTCTATTTTTTGAATTGATTGATTTATCATATTTAACTAAACAATTCTTTTTAAGAACTTTTTTCATCAAATCGATCAATTGATTAATATTTAATACTTCTGCTGAGCCAACATTAAATATCCCTTTGGCGTCAACTTCTATTAATTTATAAATAACATTTACCAAGTCTTCAATAAAAATAAAGTTTCTATTTTGTCTGCCATCACCCCATATCAGTAATTCCTGATTTTCATTTATTTTTTTATAAATGGTTGGAATTATTCCATTTTTTTTGTCATTCGGACCAAAAATATTGGTTGGTCTTAATATTAATATATTCATGCCAAAATCATCTTCGTATTTTTTGGCCAAAATTTCTGTGAAGATTTTTGACAAAACGTATCCATCTCTATTTAAGTCTGGAAATTTATTATAGTCATCGCCTTCTGCAAATGGTGCAGCAACTGCATCAGAGTATATTTCAGCCGAACTAAAGAGAACTATTTTTTCAACTTTATTTGCTTGGGCAATCCTTAAAATGTTAGAAGAAATGTCAATATTTTCACTCAAGATAAGGGCTGAGTTTTTTTTCTTAAATTCACTATTACCATCCAAGGCAGCACAATTTATGACAATATCCGTGTCTGACATGGCAATGTTTAGCTTTTTATAATTTAAATGTGATTCGTCTTTTTCTCTCGAAAAAGTGGTCACATTGCAACTCATTTTTTTAAGAAAATTTAACAATGCTGTACCAACGAATCCATTTGAACCGATGATTAATATTTTTCTCTTAAGCCAAAAATCTTTATTTATCATACTTTATTTTTTAACTTGAGAATAAACAATACCAGCAAAGCCAGCTGCATATTCAAAAAACCTCATAACAATGAAAGCTAGAGTTAGCAGTGGATTGGCTAAGAATCTTCTCCAATTTCTTATATACGCCATTCGAATGGGGAAGTAGCTAGCCAAACCCTGCTTAGGTTTTTTTACTAAGTACTTAACACTGTCTCTACCATACATAAATCTTTTTTTAATTAGATTGATGATAGATAATTTTCCTTCATTGTGGCCAATGATTAATTCTGTTCTTTGGTACTTATATTTGCCCTCAATTAATCGATGGTGCAAATCCCAATCGTCACCACCTCCGCCTAAAGAAGTATCTAGGCCACCAAGCTCATCCCAAACACTTTTTTTGAAAACTCGAGCTGCCTCAACTGTATCATCTCCCCAATAACATCTTCTCTCAAGTTGTTTCGCTTTTGCCCAAATACCAATACCAAAAGAATCCTCAGGAATAACAAGAGCGTCGTAGCCATTTTTGCCAATTAGCTGAGCAATTTCTGCCAATAAGCCTTTTGGCAATTCCATATCGGCATCTAAATAATAAACGATTTCTCCCTTAGCTTTAGTAACACCAAAATTACGTTTATATGGGGCATCAAATTTTCCTTTTTTTAAATTAACTTCAAAATCAAAAATCATGCACTTATATTTTTTTGCAATGTCCTTGGTTTTATCCTTTGAATGAGAGTCAACGATAATGACTTCAACATTTTTATATGATTGGGAATATATAGACTTTAAACAATTTTCCAAATAAAGAGAAGAGTTCTTGACTGGAATGATGATAGAAATCTTAGGTTCTTTTTTCATCAAAAGTTCAATACTTTGTTTATCATTTCTTTATTTTCAATCACCCATGAGCTGAGTTTTTCCACTCCCATCTCAACGCTGATTTTTGGTGACCAACCTGTCTCAGATACAATTTTTTGAATGTCAGAAATATAAACTGGCTGATCTCCTGGCCTCCAGTCGCCGGTTTTAAACTCAATCTTTTTCCCTAGATTCTTTTCCAAAATTTCCACCAACTCTAAAAGTGATAATGAGAAATTAGAACCTCCACCTACGTTATAAATTTTTCCAGCTGTTATATCAATTTTTTGCGTAACGGTATCCCAAGCATTGAATAAATCATCAACAAAAAGTGCGTCTCTAACCTGTTTGCCGTTGCCATAAATAGTAATGGGTCTACCTAAGACAGATGCGATGGTAAACCAAGCAATCCAGCCCTGATCTTCGATACCAAATTGTCTAGTTCCATAAATACAAGACTGTCGCATCACAACGGTTCTTAAACCATAAATTCTGGAATAATCTCTGACATATTGATCTGCAGCGCCTTTTGAACATCCATAAGGTGAGTGAAAATCTAATAGCTGTGACTCGGGAATGCCCTTTGGCAAGTGTTTGTAACCATATCTTCGATCACCTTCTTCTATTTCGATGGTTTCCATTCCACCATAAACCTTATTTGTTGAGGCAAAAACTGTAATTGGCTTGTTTTGTGACAATCTGACTGCCTCCAAGACGTTAAAGGTGCCCAAAGCATTAGCTTCAAAATCAGATCTGGGATCGACCACTGAAGTAGTTACTGCGACTTGACCAGCCAAATGATAAACAACGTCAACTTTAGTCACCAATTCATCCAACTTGGCAATATCTTTGGTTATATCGGCCTTCACAAATTCTACATTTTGGCCAAATTTATTGATCAAATAATCCTTATTTGTATCAGTGCCTCTGCGTGACAAATTATCTAAAAGAATAACTTGATCGTTTCTTTGTAATAATTTTTCAGCAAAGTTGGTTCCAATAAATCCAGCTCCACCCGTAATTAAATATTTTTTCATATTCTTTAGCTTATGTTTGTTATTGAAGTCGATCTTTTTAAGACGTTGTGCCACAAATAGTAGTTAGCTTTTTGTTCTGCGCCGTTTTGAAGTCTACTATAATTTTTATTATTACACATCTTGGCTACCAAATCCTTGATTTGATTTTCTCCATCAAAGCGATAACCGTTCACCCCATTTTCAACTAATGAATCTAGGCTAGATCCTGACCTAACTAGTGATGGCGTGCCAACCAGACCAGCCTCAATTACAGTCAAACCAAAACCCTCCTTGTATGATGGGTGAAAAAGGAAATGAGCTCTCTTCAATAGCTGATATTTTTCTTCACCATCTTTAAAACCAATAAACTCAACATTTTTTGCTATTCCCAATTCGATAACAAGGTTTTGTAAATACCTCTCATAATCATTTAAACCAGTTCCTACTACAAACAATTTAAAATCAGGAAAAAGTTTCACGATTTCAGCTGTGGCTTTGATTGCAGTTTCAATGCCCTTCATTTTTACCAGTCTAGCTAAAAAAATTGCACTTGGATAAGGAGTCTTTTTAACATTTTTTATTTTTGACAGAATTTCCAAGTTTTCATCCACACCAAGATCAATAACTTTAATTTTCTTTCCAGGTAAAAGTTCTAAAATATTATTCTTTGTATTATCAGAGATTGCCCAAATTTCGGTTTTTTTATAAATTTGATAAATGATTTTTTCGAGTGTCTTGCCAATTTTATTAATTGGAAAAGGAAACATTTTGTCCCAAATCGGTCCAGCCACCTCACAAGTTAATAAAATATTTCGGGCATTGGAATACAAGGGGGTGAAGAATGGCAAACCATGAATTTCATCGATAACTATATCAATTTTTTGGCTACTGATGTAACTTTTGATAAAAAGCAGTGATCTAAATAAATAAATAGGGTAGAAAAAAATATACTTAAATAAAGTACCATCTAGGGCTGGAGAAATTCGAAGATACTTTATGCCTCTATCATTTTCTTCACTTGGTGAATGGCCGAAACTATTGGTAATCCATGTTACTTGATGGCCTAAGCTTACCCAATGCTCAGCATACTTCTTAGTAAACCTCTCCGCACCGCCTTCAAGTGGACTTTTTGGATCTCTCCAATTTAAAATTAATATTTTCATTTGAAGGATATCTTCTTAATCTTTTCGGCTGGCTCTCTAAATTTATTGCGTGGGAAGTCGTAGTATTTAACAAAATGTTTGCGATAAAAAATCGCTAAGGTATCTAGGAAGATTCCCAAAATTTGTCTCCATTCACTGGCGGTGCTGACTTTGGCGAATTCATAATCCAATCTAATCGGTGCTTCAAAAATTCTGTTGTAACCAACATGACGAGAAACCACCAACATTTCCAAGTCGCCAGCGAAACGTTTTTCTACCAATCTTGGTAAGATTTTTTGCAAAACTTCTTTTTTAAAAACTTTTATACCAGCCTGAGTATCTCTGACTTTCACGCCAAAAAGTGTTTTGACGAAGTAGTAATAGCCATAACTTAAAATTTTTCTTTGGAAAGTATACTTAACTAAAGATGCTGGATGTCGTTTTGACCCTACAATGATATCGGCGCTGTACCATTTCATATGCTCAAGCAACATGGAAATACCATCAGGATCAATTTCCATTCCTGAGTCAATAAACATGATGTGATCGCCATTAGCTCTACTCATGCCAAATCTAATTGCATAGGATTTGCCGCGATTTTCCTCATATTGATAAGCAACAACGTTGTGCAATTTGGCTGATTTAATTTTGTCAAAACTATGATCGACATTTCCATCCATCACCACAATAATTTCGTATGAATAGCGAGTTTTATCTAAGGCTTGAACCAATTGATTGAGATTAGCAACAATGATTTTTTCTTGTTTATAGCAGGGAACAATAAGGCTTAAAAATGGGTTAACGCCTGACATAGAAAAACTCTCTGCGCAAAGCTTCCAGCATGTAAATTAAAACTAAAGTTCCATTTACTGCAATATTAACTAAGAGTACCTGCTGCAGAGTATTGTGTGTAATATAAATACCCAAGGTTTGAACTGCAACAGCCAAGATCCCTAAATAGGCAAATTTGCTACTCTTGGCCACAAAATATTGAGCGTACAAATTCATGAGTGAATATAATGCTCCAAAAACGGCTGCCAACCACACTAGCTGACTAATACCAAGGAATTTATCGCCAAAAATTATCTTCACAACTAAGTTTGGAAACAAACCATAGCCCAATGCAGCTCCAAAACCGATTGCGGAAATAATAGCAGTGACAACGAGCAAAACTTTACGCGACTGATGTTTAGAATCTTTGCCCGTAAAATAGGTATAGGCAACGGCTGACAAAGGAGCAGCAACATAGAGCACGATTCTACCAAGAAGTGATAGCGAGCCGTAAAGACCAGCTTCTTCACCACTAAAAAACTTTTTTACCAAAACTACATCGACGTTGGCTAAACCAACAATTCCCAAGGTAGTCACCAAAGGAATAAGCACAGATTGTCTACTTAAGTAAGAAAATACTTTGCCGAATTGAACTTCAGTTGTCGATTTTTTTTCTTGATGGTTTTTTTTGTAAGGTAACCCAATTATCCAGTGTCCAACTCCCGTAACAAAAACACCGGCCAATAAGAAGGAACCAAATAACCACCACAAAGTTGGGAAAAGCCAAATGATCGCAATAGCTAAGATCATTTTAATAACCACCGAGGCGACTGAAAATGCACCTACTGCAGCAAATTCCTTATATGACTGCAAAACCGAACCATAAAAATTGGAAAAGATTCCTAATACTGAAGATAAAAGTACAAAGGTAATAGCTGGCAAGCTCATTTGACCTTTGTAAAACATAATTACGCCTAAGAAGAGAGAAATAACTGAGATGAGTGGCAAAAGCGCCATTAATTCACGTGCCAACCATTTTTCAATAATTCTAGCCAAACCAACCCTTTGATCAGGATCAACACTGCCAATTTTTTTTATGACCATCATGCCCAGTGCGCCCAAGGGAATACTAAAGAGAGTCAAATAGGCAACAGCACTCATGTACTCACCATAATCTGATAAAGAAAAACTACGAGCAATAATTAAATTGAGGATGTAAGCCAAGAAACTGGCGCCAAAGTTAACTACTGAATAAAAAAATCCAGATCTTAAAAAGCCATTGTTGAGAAGTTTTTTTAACAACACAAGACAAGATTATCAGATTTAAGCCAACTTGACCATCATAAGTGTTAACCGCCTACTAAAGATTTAAGTTTTGGTATTTTTAACCAAATCCATGTCGTTAGCATACTTAAAATCAAAATCGATCCCACATCAATTGTGTTATACAAATAAACGTTCAACCCAACCAAATCAAACTTAAAGCCAAGCACTTGCCTAGAAAGCAAAATAAAGTAGCCGTGAATCAGATAAACGCCAAAAGAAAGTTGGGCAAATTTTTCTATAAAAGAAGCGACAACTGATGGTATTTTTTTTAAATCAACGGTAACTAATAAATTAAACAATCCAATTGCCGTCATCATGACCGGCAGACTCAAATAATTAGCTGCATATGTATTCCAGATAAAATCTTTTCCATTTAATTGCCAACTAACTGCTAGAAAATCTCCCACCATCGTTAGCACCAAGCCACTTAACAATAAACCCCAATTAAATAGTCGTTTTCTAACAAAAACAAAATTAGCTTTTACCAAGCCACCATATAAATAGAAACAAACATAGCCTAGCCAATAGGTAGCGCCTGTAAAGAAAATTCCATTTTTGTGAGCAGGATATTCAAAGATAGCCATGATTAAGGAAAATAAAAAAGCCATGGCAGTTATATATTTTGCCAATTTTCCTTCGTCAGAATGTGAAAATATTTTCTGCCAAATTGGATTCAACAAATAAAGAAAAACTAAAACGATCAAAAACCATAAAGGAGAACTTTTTTCATTCATCAATCTATTAAGCTCTTGAATAAAGAAATCTAGCCAAGTATTTTTTACCATGTCGAACCTAGAGAAATTAATTATTGAGTCAATGGCAGTAAAAAAAGATAAGGGCAATACTAATTTTGTTATAGTTTTGTTTAAGTTTTCTCTAATAGACCTTTGTTTGGTAGTTAATAAATAACCAGAAATCATAAAAAAGAGAAGTACGGCTGTTTTAGATATAGCCACCACGGGTTCTAGTAAAAACCATAGTTTGGTTGCAAAAAAATCAGTCCTTAGAGTGAAGTTGACTGCTGTATGCAGAACAATAACCATCACCATACCAATCACTCTGGTCAAATCTAAGTTAAGAAAACGACTTTTCATATTATTACCCGCCAATCAATAGCTTGACCTTTGGAATCTTTTTCCAAAAGAACGTAATAATCGTGCTTATTCCCAACACCAACAAAACATTCAAAATGTTATAAACATAAACATTCATTCCAAGTTTATTGAAATCAAAGCCTAAATAATCAGTAAATAAAGCCACTATATAAGTATGAATAAGATAAATACCAAAGGACCAGTCAGCCAAGTGGACCAAAGCTTTGGATTTTAGTTGACTCAAATCTATTGATATTAATAAATTAAAAATACCAACCGCCATCATAGTAACAGGAATACTTAAATAGTTGCCCGTGTAGTCATTCCATGCAAAAGTAATTTGATTGGTTTTTTGCCACATAGTTAAAAAGTCTCCCAAAACAGTAAAGATAAATCCAAATGCAACTAATAACCAATTTATTTTCTGATTACTATAGTTGATCCATTTGTTTTTGATTAAGCCACCATACAAGTAAAAAAAGACGTAACCGAGCCAGGCAGTTCCAGTGGAAAACATCAAGCCAGTTTTACCAGCCGGATATTCTAGAAAGGTTACAACTAAAGAAAATGTCAAAGCACCAGTTGTTAAAGTTCTGGCTAATCTGGACTCTTCCTTTTTATCCAATAGAAGTTGCCACAATGGATTGAGTAAATACAAAAATGTTAGAACAACTAAAAACCACATTGAAGAGCTTGGGTAAGTAGCCATTCTTTTAGCTTGCTCAAAGAAAAATTGACTAAAGTTGTCATCATTAAAAGGAAATTTAAACCAAGCGTAAGTAATGTTAACTAATGTAAAAAATGATAAAGGCAAAACTATTTTTATCAAAGTTTTATTCAGGTTTTGCCGAATCGAACGATGTTTAGTTATGACTAAGTAGCCAGATAACATAAAGAACAACAGGACGCAGGTTTTGGAAAGTGCTACCACAGGCTCAAGTAAAAACCACAACTTTGTAGCAAAGAAATCGGTACGAATAGTGAAGTTTAAAATTGTGTGCAAAAAGATCACCATCATCATGGCAACCACCCTAATTGCATCAACGTTTACCGATCGTTCTCTCATGCTCATAGCATAGCAAAGATGGTAGACTATATTCTAGTCATATGACCAAACTGCAAAGCTTGCTCAAAAAATTGAGCGAGACGAACTGGCTATTTTTATTGACAGCTTTTCTTTTTGTCTTTATCCCTTTGTATCCAAAATTACCTTTGGCAGACATTATCCCAGGATATTTAGTCAGAATTCGTCTGGAAGATTTTGCAGTACTATTTGTTTCTTTTGTTTGGATAATCCAATTTTTACGCAAAAAAATTGAGTGGAATACTTTTTTCTTTTGGTTAGTTGTTGGCTACCTATTGATTGGCTTGAGTTCAATATTGTCGGGAATTTTTCTTAACCACACAATCCCAGCTCAACTACTTCACGTTGGCAAAAGTGCCCTTCACCTTTTTAGATACGCCGAATATTTTGCTCTTTTTGTGATTGGCTTTTCCGCTTTAACCTCGCCTAAGCAACTCAATGTTTTATATAAGTTGCTTTTAGGAACTGTCTTGGTCATTACTATTTATGGTGCCGGCCAGAAGTATCTTCAGTGGCCAGTTTACTCCACCATGAACCGAGAATATTCCAAAGGCCAAGCTTTGACCTTGGGTGAACACGCCAAAGTTCAATCCACTTTTGGCGGTCATTATGACTTGGCTGCCTACTTAGTGATTGTTTTGCCATTGCTTTTCAACTACTTTTTGTCTGCCAAAAAATGGCGAACCAAAATTATCACCCTTGTAGTAGAAATGGGAGGTTGGTGGATGATGGTCTTGTCTGGTTCCAAAACCTCTTTGTTGGCAGCAGGCCTAGCACATCTGATCGTCTTAGCTTTATATCTTAACGCTCATGGTTTTTTCAAAAAGATGAACTGGCTGAAGCTAGTTAAGATTTCTTTGACTGGAGTAGTCGCAATATCAATTTTATTGACCTCAATCTTTGTTCTCAACAAAGATATGGCAACAGCTTTTTTAAACCTATCCACCAAATTACCAGTAATTGGTTCAGTTGTTTCTAAATTCTACACATCAGGCTCTGACTCCACTAAACCTCAAGACTGGATTGTTAATCAGCCCATCTATGAAGAGAAAAAAGTCATTTTGGATAATGGGGAAGAAGTAATCGAATTGGTTAAAAAAGAATTGGAGTGGTCACCTAACGCGCTTAAATATGGAATATCTATGGGCATTCGCCTCGATACACTTTGGCCAAATGCGATCACTGCCCTAAGAAGAAACCCCTACGTTGGCTCTAGTTATGGCAACCTTAACAAAGTTGCTTTGGAAGAATTTACTGACTCAGATTCAACAGATAACAATTATTTGCGAACCCTTGGCGAAACTGGCTTGCTTGGTTTTGTGACTTTCTATGGCTTGATCATTTTACTTTTGGTTACATTCGTCAAAGCCACTCAGTCACAAGTCAACCCTACTACTGTTTATAGCCAAGCCATGGTTGGCGCAATTATTGGCTTGCTCATGAATGCTTTTTATATCGATATCTTTGCAGCCTCCAAGGTAGCATTTATTTTTTGGCTGATTGCAGGTGTAACTTTGAAATCAATTTATATAACCAAACCCGATTTTGCTAAAAAATTAGATTTGAGTCGTTTCAATTTTGTTAAGAACAAATGGTTTAGACATTGGCCAATAGCTATTGCGCTTTTGATTTTAGGTCTTTTGACTTGGAGAAACCCATACCTTGACGAATTCACCATGATTAATAAGTTTAATTTTAAAGGTGATGACTATCAAAATATGGTTTTGGCAAAGTGTCTAATTGATCACAATCAATTCAGTTTGTGTCGATCTGAAAATAGCACTGCCATCGGTTTACCAGTCAATTTTTCACCTATCTATGCTTTTATCTTGGCTCCAATTTATACTGTCTTTTCTCACCCCAATGCTTATTATTTTGTAAATTACGCTTTATTTAATTTCACCTTGATTTTGGTTTATTTGAGTTTGAGGAAAGTAATCAAAAATCGCTTAGTTGAATTTATTTTGTTAGCCTTCTTTGTTTTAAACCCTTTATTTAGAGAAACTGTCTTCAAATCAACTTCTACTAATTTAGTGATGTGGGCTATTGCCATGATCATTTATCTTAAGCTTCAACTCATCCCTCACTTCAAAAGACTTTATACAGTTTTTTTCAATCATCCAGCAACATCGATTACTTTAGTGGTCGGAGGAATTTTATTGACACTGGGACTGATTAAACATACAGCAGATCCATTACTGAAAGATTTCAAGCAAGATGCTAATAGCAATGTCTATAAAACCATCAAAAGAGCCAATTTATCATTTAACCATCAATGGAAAAAACAACCTTATCTAATCACTACTATTAATCCTTATTTATTTGATCTTTATGGCAATAATAATTATCAGTTATTGCCATATACACCTGCACAAGACTTATATCAAAA
>JAHDXH010000022.1 GCA_023382875.1 Patescibacteria group bacterium
CTTTTTTAACTCTTGTCCAGATAAAGTCTAGGATGATAAACATTGCCACAGGGCGGAGTTCATCGGCCATTTCTTTGACGGAGAAAATAGTTAGTTGATTTTGAATGTTTAAGTTGGAGGTTTGGTCGAAAATACCTCTGAAGGAGCCTGTAATGTATTTTTCCAAACGTGAAGCAAGATCGTCGGCTTCTGGAGTTTCCATACCAATCAAAGCTTTGTACAAATCTTCCATCAAAGGTGGTTGATTGGTTTGAGTAGCTGGGTCAGGAGTAATACCTTTGGCTTTATATGCAGCAACTAGAGATCGATCAAGAATAGCTTCTTGAGGTGCGGACATTTCACCCAACATAACTTTTAAAAGTCCGTGTAGAGTGATGATTTTTTGCCCAAGTTCATTTTCACCTTCTTCGTATAAATTAGATAAGTCAAAAGGATTGATTTTGGTAGATCCACCAAAGGTAAAGTTGATATATTCACCGTCCAAAGTTTGACATAACTCTTCATATTCATGTTCTGGGTCAAGAACGATAATTTCAGCACCAAACATCATTTGTCTTAAAATTTCGAGTTTAACGGTATAAGATTTACCAGCACCAGATTTGGCAAAAATTACCATGTTGGCGTTTTCCATACGGAAACGGTCAAAGATAACTAGAGAATCATTGTGTTCATTGAGTCCGTAAACAATACCCGTATCCATGGTGAGCTCCGACGAAGTGAAGGGGAAAGTGGTCGCAAGGGAAGTAGTATCCATGTTGCGGGTGATCATTAATTTATCAATGCCCATTGGGAGAGTGGTTTTGAAGCCTTCATCCATTTGCAAGGTAGCTTTTTTAGAAATGATCAAAAGAGAGCCTAGGGTTGATTGAAGCTTTTTAGTCATGATGTCGAGTGTTTCGACATCTTCTGACTTAATAGTTACATAAAGACCATATTGGTAAAATTTTTCTGCACCTTTAGCGAGTTGTTCGCGAATAACACGAGCGTCGTCCAATTTAACTTCAGTATTAATATTGCTGATTTTTCCAGATCTGATATCAGATTGAATTTCAGCTTCCATTTCCGTAATTTTGCGTTTGAGGTTCTCTAGAATTTCTCCAGAATCAACAGGAAAAATGAACATTGAGACATCTAGTTGATGGGGGAAATTGATAAGTGGAGATAACCAGTTGGCGGGGACAGTTCTTGGGTACCCAGCAACAAAAATAGTTCTAGAGTAAGTCGAATTTATTTTTTGATAAGTAAAATCAACCTCAATTGCTTCTGGAGCAATAATATCCTGAATTGTGACTAGACCTCTAGAAAAGTCTTTGATTTTTTGCAAATCTTGTTCTTCTTGAGTTGGTCCAGTGCTTTGGCTAGTGTTTTTTTTACCAAAAGGTAAATTCAGGTTAAAAGGCATATTAGGCAGTTGGGTTTTCTTCACTAACACTTGGAGTTACGCCAATATTAGGAAGCGATGGTTTGGGCAAATTTGGCGATGTTAAGTCGGTCATAGGCTGACTTGCTTGACTCATACCTGGCGTATTGGTTGAACTAGGTCCAACTTCTTGTGCTGCAGAATTAATGACATTTTGCATGTCATTAATATTGAGGCTATCAGAGCTTGAATTTAGCGTGGAGACTGGAGTCGTGTTTGGCATGGATACAGCTCCAACATTACCTTGAATAGCTTCGCTGCTTGGTATTGGCATCGGGGTGGATATAGGAGCTGAAGTGACGCTTGTTGGCATTGTTGAAACGGAAACAGGTGCTGGTGTAGTTGCGGGCATAGACATCGGTGATGGAGCTGCCATAGTTGGTGGCATGGCCGGTGTTGTAGGTGCAGTGGAAATTACTTGTGAAACTTCTGGAGCAGCTGCGACTGTTGGCGTTGTGACGACAGGGGTTGGAGCTGCAACTTCTGAAGCTGTGGTAGGAGTTGCTAAATTATTAGTGGAAAGTGCGGCTGGACTATTAGTTGGAGCAACTAAGTTTGCGCCATTATTGATTGCGCCAGACATTTGTGTAGAGTCGATCATATTTCCTCCCTTAATCACACTGGCTCGAACCAGTGGTGTGGTGTAACTATTAGTATCGGTAATTTGTTGTCCTTCAGCAGCTTCAGGATTGTAGCTAAGATAGAACAACTGGATGATTTCTTGGGTAGTTAATTGTCTGGCGTTTAAACCAATTCTGCCAAACTGTGCCATTAAGTGATCTCTTTTAGGTTCGAGGATTTCGCGAGCTTTTTCTAAGATAACAGATCTTTCTACGGTAGATAAATCTGGTTGTTGAACACCCGGAATAACGGTAGAGGGCGGTAAAAGACCCATTTCTAAAGCTGTAGCTGGGATGACAACGTAGAACTTTTTGTCCAAAACGTTACGTTCGCGAATTAAGTTAGCAACAAATGAGCGATATTTCTTAATCCACTCTCTCTTAGTATGAGAAGTAGCAACCTCTAATTCTTGATCTAATAATTTTAAATATGAAGTAACGTCTTTGGTTTGTGATTTAATGACAATTTGAATAGGGTAGTTGAGAGAATTTAAAAGTCCAGCGTATGAATAAATAATGGCGTCTTGTTCTTCCTCAGCCAACAAGCCAAAGTTCATAGCGGAAACAGTAATAATTAAAGCAGTGGCTCCGTCTTTTAGGATCAGTAAATCATTGGCGATATCATGAATCTCCAAAAACTTTTGGGCGGTAGAGCTTATTTCTTGGCTCGTTTGCATTTAATTAACTATAACAATATTCTAGTTTTACTTCACTCATTACTTCTAATCTCTAGTGGATCAACAACTTTGCCACTAAGGGTTAATTGAACAGGATTGAAGCTCAAATCTTCTTTGGTAATTTCGATAGTATAGGTTCCATTAGGTAACTGAGAAGTGACAAAAAACTGTCCAAGCGCGTTACTTTTTACCGCAGTTACTGGTGTACCTTGTTCATCTTTTAAGGAAACCGTTGCTTGATTAATTAAGTCGCTGTCTTGTGACAAAATCATTCCAACTAATTTATTTGGTTTGGTGGGTTTGATGGGAAAAGGTAAATCTTTGTTTTGGAGAACACTTGAGGTTGCGGCTTGATCTTTTGCAACAGCTTCATCCTTGGTAAAGGCCATTTGTTCTACTTGATTTTTTTGATTAATATCAGAGATGTCTACACCAATTTTTCTTTGCTCATTCTGATATACGTCTTCGACTTTAATTTCTTCGGCTTTTGGAATAACAATTTGAGTGGCAACTTGATCGGTACTTACAATGTTTTTTGGTGTTACTTTATAAGTTTTAGTCGGTGTTGCATTGATTACAGCTTGATAGTCTTGAAAAACAGGAACAGCTTTGTCTTCGACAATATTATTTTCTGGGGAAGAACTTTTTTCTTGTTTTTCTTCAATTTCTACTAAAGATCTAACGGCAACTTTAAGCTTGGGCTTTTTGAGAAGTTTTTCTGCCTTGGTAAAGTCAACTTGAAGTGTATGGTCGTCAAAAATTGATAAAAGCTGAGTCGAGCGTAGTCTGGTGGTTTCTTCAAATTCATCGGTATTTGTGGTTGTTTTGACTGACTGTAAATACTCAGTAATTCTTTCTCTTCGCTGTGGTGAAAGATCAACTTCATTAATTTGGTTTTTGGTATCTTGGCTGCTGGTGTAAAGAAAAGCTTCTGGTACTTTAGTGTGTTTTTTCCAATAAAACTTGGTGGGCTTATAAAGAATGGTGAAAAAAGTAATAAACCAATGATCTAGAGGTCTTTCTTCAATGGGTAAAAATGCTAACGCCGCGCCGAATGAAGCACTTAAAATAGCAAGCGTCCATTTTACAGGTGCAATAAGGTTTGTCTTATAGATAAAAAAGGCAACCACAAAACCTAAAGCAATTTCTGCAAACTGCTTGAGGGTCATATTACCAACTATATGAAATTTATAGCCAGTAATATCTTGTGGAATCGCATGTTCTTTCATGTTCCATTAATATCTTACAAAAAATCTGACAACGAAACTAGGCTCGATGTTGGTCATTAAAATGGTTCCTCTGGTTGAGGGCCATCGTCAGAAAGTTTTTTACCCAAAGATGATAGGAAATTTTGTCTAGTGGTTGGTGAAAAATACCATTTTTGTTCGACACTTCCATCATTAACGTGAGCAATAATAACCAAACCTTGTTTTAAGAAAACATGTGCTTCTACTGCTGGCCCGCTTTCAGGATCAGTCAGTACTAAATCAGGATTGCCATATTTATCTGTGTATTGTTTGAGTAAATGATTTTCGTCGTATTTCAAAAATTCTTTAATAAATTGAACTTTACCATCTTTATCAGTCACCACTCGGTTGGGGATGGCTAAGAAATCTGACTGATATTTCAAATCAAATCCATCTTTTGTTTCCACACTTTCTAGTGGAGGTCCCATTTTTTCTACCAATTGGTTGTAATTAGTGAAACCAGGAGTAATGTTATTCCAAGTGTTTTCTCCGACTGGTGTGGTTTCTGGCAGCATTGATCTGATAAAAATACTGACAACAGCTAAAATGAAAGACAAAACAAGTAATATAACAAACCAATGACTAGTGAAAAAATCAGACCAAGAAGATTTTTTTTCTGTTTTTAGTTGAATTTTTTCTGTTTGGTTAGTTTGATCCATAGATGTTTGCCCCTACCCAATTATATTCAGTTGGATGAAGGGTTGGGAAGTTATAGGTGCCACCAAGTCTTCTAAAGTTATAGTAAGAATAAATGCTATATAAAGCTACTGCCTCAGCAAATGGCTCTCCAGCACAATCATAGGGATAAGTGAAACAGCTTCCACCCCAAATGGCTTGGAAGGAGGTGCGAAGACCAGGATTTCTATAATCAATTAAATGACCAAGTTCATGAATGACAGTGTAGTTGGCAGCATTTTGAGTAGTTACTCCCAAGTCATAAATACCAATTGAGTTGGCACTAAGTGCCCAGCCACCATAACTATTACCGCTAATTCTATAAAAAGTAATTTTCCCACCTCTACAAGCGCGATTCATAAAACCACTACTATCTAAGACTTCTCCATATGCATTTACAACTTTAGCTCGATCAGCTGCTGACCATTCAGTTGAGTAAACCGTTGATCCAGCTCTAACTTCAACGCCACTTTCGCCAAAAACAAAACAACCAAGCTCAGGATCACCAATGGTGACGTTAGCGGTATCGCGAGCTGTATCTGTCTTAATTTCACCGGCATCTTCAGTGAAGAAGGTTAATTGGAAATCATTATTTATTGAGATATCTGTTCCTGTGACTCCAGGCAGGGTATAAGTAATTGTAGTGGGGGAGGAAATCACTGTGTTGGCAGGTAATTGTGAAGTAATTTGAGCAAGGTCGACCTCATAATCTGTTTTTCCTCCACCAATTGTAGTAATTTCGTCAGTAACTTCACTAACTGTAATAGAATAGCCGGCAGCTGGAGTAATGGTAATTGTGTAAGTAATATCGGCGGTTTCGCCATTGTCTAGTTCGCTTGGTGAAGCTGTTTTTTGTACCTGAACGTATTTGGCTGAAGTATCTTGACTATAACTTAGTAATTCAGGTGGTCTTTCTAAATAAGCATTATGCTGAATAGTGGAAATAATCATGGTGCCACCAAGTAAAGTGGAAGGAACGGCTGCCTGAGCGCCTAGAGGAATACTGCTGAACGCCCCAGATGTTCCTACGGCACTACTACTTGAGCCAAAAATACTATTCCAAGCTCCTTTGACACCATTAGCTAGGCCATTAGCTGCATTGCTGATACCGCTACCGATAGAAT
Organism: Patescibacteria group bacterium; assembly: GCA_023382875.1. Classification (GTDB taxonomy): domain Bacteria; phylum Patescibacteriota; class Microgenomatia; order UBA1400; family PJMF01; genus JAHDXH01. The sequence goes on from JAHDXH010000022.1 coordinate 5,764, forward strand.
TAGCGATGTTGCTAATACCCGTACCTAAATCACCAAAGAAGCCTTTAATGGCTTGTTCAATACCATAACCTGCCCAGGTTCCAGCGGTCATTCCGGGAATAATTCCTGCTGGTCCTGCGACTAGGAAACCTCCAATTCCACCCAAGATACCTCCAATGAAACCACCGGCGGTGGTTAAAAATAGTTTGACAGTTACAGCAACAAAACCAATTAATCCACCCAAAATTCCTGTGGATATGTACTTTTTATATTTATCAGAAATTGGTAGGGCATTGATGAAACCTGTGAGTGCACCACCGGCTCCTGGGATTATAGCTCCAGCAATCGCTCCGGCAGCAGCGGTTGTTCCGGCTACAGCAACCTTATCAGCACCACGTTTTAGGCCTTTTTTAATAATGCCATCAGGCTTGGTTCTTTTGCCTTCTTCAACACCTTTATTTTTTTCGTATTGGTCGATTAATTTTGCCCAGTCATAAACAGCCAGTTCATTAGCTGAGAGAAGATTTTGTCTTTGGGCTTCAGCTTCAATAATGGCTCTTTGTTCTGCTGTATAAGCTTCCCAAATTGCCATCGTCATTAAACGCTGACGCTCATAGTTTTGCCGAGCTTCATCATCTAATGAACCACGAATAATGTCATATTCGTCATCTGCTTGTTGTTCTTCATCACTACTCAATGGTGTAACTATTGCACCTAAAACAATATCACCACCTCTTTGCGGGCTAATACGATAACCTTGTTCTCTTAAATAAAGTAAGTCTTCAGTGAATTCATCTTTGTCGAAGTCCTTTTTGGCTCGATCAATAATTCTGTCTAAACCTAAAGTCTTTCGACTGCGTTCTACATATAAAAGCAGGAGTTTTTTAAATTCTTCGTAATCATCAAAGCCTTTTGGTAAATCAAAAAGTTGGGCTAAATCTTGGTCTGACAAATTAGCTAAGTAATCTTCGGGATTAACTTGAGCAATAATGGCTTGGGCAAAGATATATCTGAGATTATTGTTAAGTTGAATTTGATAAGCAGGACTGCCACCGGCCTGTTGAGTCAATCTTTCGAGGATTACTTGACGGTAGCGTTCGTTACCCCGCTCTTCAATTAGAGGAGCAAAGAAAACACTTTTTTCGTTCCAAAAATCATGGATTTGGCGGTTAAAGAAAAGTTGACGTTGGGTTGGGGTAGCTGAGAATAAATATCTAAGTGCCTCGGGGTGAGAAAGAAGATAGTCTTTGAGATAGATTTCAATCTCAGCCATACTTCTAGATCGGTCGATCCCATCTAGTTTAACGTCGTTGGGAAATTTGTAGGTTTGGTAAAGAATTTCGAGAACACCTTCAGAAGCAGAGTGAATGACGGTATCAATATTTTTAATTTCAGGGTTAACGATTGCTGCTGCTTCCTCAATTGACTTGCCGCGAATTTGTTCCAGTAAAATATCTTGAGAATTGTTGACAACATAATCATCAACAGCTCTTTGAACAGTGAATCCATAGCGAACAGAAATAGATTCTTGAATCAATAAAACTTCAGTTTGGTGGTTGTTGATGAAGGTGTCGACACTAGCTTCGTATTCAGTAGGAGGAATGTCAATTAATTCATCGAAAACACTTTCCTGAATCATGTTCAGGATATAGGCAAAATCTTCTGGTCTAACTCTAGATAGGTGGTTTTTGGCTAAATAAAGTTGTAAAAATTCGTTGGAAATGTCAACAGAATAGCTTTGAAGATAATTGAGAAGATTATTTTGAACTAAGAATTCATAACGTTGATGAGTATTAAGACTCATCCAATAATTGACGCGGTCGGTGGTAATTGATTTTTCCCAAGCTTCAAAGGTTGTGCCTTCGGAAATGATCTTGTTTTTTTGACAATATTGGTAGAGAAGCGGGGAAACGCTAGCAGAAGTAATGGTACCCAGTTTAGGTTTCTCCTCTTCAGTTTCTCGGACGCCCGCTAAGTAGGCTACGACAAGATTAATATTTTCAGCAATTTTTTTCTTGTCGTCGAACTTGGATAAAAGACTTTGACAGTATTCAACTAACCATGATTCAACTTCAGAATCGTAGGAAATTTTTTCGTCTTTGTATTTTTCTGATAAAGCGCCATTTCCACAAGCTGCTCTTAGTTCGAGTTTGAGGTTGACGGCTTCATTAATAGCCTGAGAGATTAAGGAAATTAAGCGATTGCGAGCCTCAATTTTTCTTGAATTGATAGAATCAATTTTGGAAATTTCTTCTTCGTAAAGCGACTCATAAATAAACTGAATTAAGGTGTTTTCGGCGATTTGATAAAAATCTTCAAATTCAAGGGTTTTTTCTGACTTTTTATCTTCTTTTTTCTCTGGTTCTGTTTCTGTTTCGCCACCTTCACTAGAAGCTGCTTCTCCAGCGACAGCTGGTTTCTCAACTTTTTTCTTAAGAATTTTGACGACTTTGTCAAAAAGTTCTAAAAACTCTTTTAATCTTTGATTATCGCTTTCAATTTTTCCACCTAGTTGATGTGAAGTAATTAGGGTTGCAGCAAAAATGCCCCGATTAAAGTAGGGGTAATTTTCTGATTCAACCTTTTGTAAAACTTTTAGATCTTCTTCTTTGGGCTGGTTGTAGTTGGGGTGTCCGGGAAGAATTTCTTTAAATCTTCTGTGGTATTCACTTAGAGCATCGAGAGCATGTTCAAAAGCATAAACTTCTTTACCTCGACCAAAATCTTTACCCTCAACAACTACTACCGGTTGAACTGGTAAGGAAATTAATAGTTCAACAAATTTTTTGACACCACGCTCGTTGACCCAATTTTCCTCCAAATTACCTTGACGAAAGCTATAACTAAGTTCGCTGATGTTATCGAGACGAAGCGATCCACTTTCTTCCTCTTCATCAACTTCTTTAAAACTATTAGCAATTTTAAACAAAGTGCTAATAACATCTTTTTGAAGAGATTTATTGGTTGGAGTAAAAACAGCAGGAGAATATTTACCTTGAAAGTAGAAAATTTCGTATTCGGTGGTATCTTTTTTGGGTAAATTGGCAAAAAGACCTGGAACGACCTTGGTGGCGTAATAATGTAGATACTTTTGAACGCTGATTAAAATTCGATGGAGAGAATGAGGATCAATGTAACCTTCATCATTAAATTTCTCAGGAATATAAGTAACTTCAAAAAGCTCAAGACTGGTTTTGGGGTACGTATCAACTTGAAGATACTTTTTGAGAATTTTACTGCCAGCAGCATCTGACCCACTGTTGAGGTCGGTTAATAAGGCGAGTATTTCTTCGAGTCGAATATCACCTCTAAGATTAAATTGGCGTTGGTTGGCTGCATCTGCCATGCGACCAATTATACTTCCTGAAGGGATAAAACTCCATTTTGATCTTCGAGAAGTTTTTTAATGATTTGCTCACAAACTGCTAAGGGGTTGGCCGAGGTCCGAAGTTGATTAATAATTTTAGTCAACTCTTTGTTTTGGTGGAAATTTTTAACAATATCTCCACTAATAAGCTCGGTAATGGAGATGACTGGTTTGAAAATTAAACTTTTAATTCGGCCGATTTTTTCAGCTAATTTTGAAGCCTCATCGCCTTTTAGATTAAATTTTTCTAAAAGCTCATCTTCAACTTCATCTATTTCTGGTTCAAAAGCCTGTCTCTCTAATTCATTAACAAAGTTAATAAATTCAGCCAAATTCATTTTGAAAGCAAAACTCTCGCTCAAAGGAATGTCGCAAGGTCCCATAGCAATGCCTTTATCATCAACATAACAACCTTTGCCTTCTAAGAAACTTTGAGGAACCATCCAGATTTCGCCATTATCTAAAGTTATTTCCACCATATTTTCTGTGCGGATTTTTTCGAGTAAGTCTCTTTTATCTTCGTGGCTTAAAATTTTGAACTCTGGAGAATTTAAAGAAATTAAGCTCGGGTTTAATTTCAAAGCCTGCATAGCTAGACTACTTGGTGTACCAACAATGCAGTGAGCAACGCTAGATGCTCTCAGTAGTGGTTGAAGCGGATCAAGCGCCATTGATTTTTTAATTTGCTTTAGCTTGTCTTTTTCTTCATCGCTAATGGTTTGAGTTCTTTTTTTGAGAACTAATTGCCAGTTTTCTAAAATATGATCAAGATTTAGAGCGAATGGGGCAAGGTTTTTATCGGGATGATAGTTGGTTGCATGATGTTCAACCCATTTCAAGAAATGCTCTCTAACTACGCCAACCAATTCATCAAAGCTGATAATGGCGACGTTGGGTGTTGCTTCTGCTAGCAACCAAAATTGGGTTAGTAGTAGTTCGAGGGTTCGAGAAATTTCGACAGCAAAGAGATCTTCTGGGACTTTGGGAAGTTGTTTTCTAGTGGTAGTCCACTTTTTTTCTTTTAAATAGATAAGTATTTCTAGTTGTTCAAAACTTTGACCTTTGTTTAGAGAAATGGGTTGATCGATAATGCGGTGGGAAAGTGATTTGACTTGAGTTGGTTGCTTTAAATCCGGCAGTGGTGGTCTAAAAACCACTCCACCAAGGTCATTGATTAGAGCTTGTTGAAGTTTATTTAGCTCACTCTCTGGATCGTAGCTAGTATATTGAACAAGCTGATATTCATTTTCGCCGATTTTTTCGTAAACATTGATGAAGACATAGTGTTTTTCCTCTAAACCAGGATAGCCTTCGTCGGGGGTGCCGCGAGGACTAATAATCACTAATTTGTCAGAAATTTTGGTTTGAGGGTTATTAAGCCAACTTTCTACTACTAAAGCGGTTTTTGTTTCTAGTCTGGCTCGAGTTGGATCTAAACCTCTTTGCTCTAAAATTTCTTCTTGCTTTAAACAAACCTCGCTAGTTTTTTGGTGATAGGCATTCATGATGCCATATTCGCCGTATGGATAAACTTTTTTATCCTTCATTCCTACATATTCATGAAAAAAGGAAATCAGGTCCCAAGTTAAACTTTGATTAAGTTGATCTTTTTCTAATTGGTCAATCAAAGAAAAATAGCCAGCAGAAGACCACAATTGATATTCTGGTTTTTTGGCCGGTAAAAAGCGTTCAAAAATCATGACTCGATGCTCGTCGACATTAAATCTTCAAAGATCGGGCTTTAACCGTTGCGGCACAGCGCTGGACTTTCACCAGCTTCCATGAAGAAATCGTATGAGTGACTTAACTTACCAATTTTTAGTTAATTTTGCAAACTTTTGCGTTAAAAATAATTTTTAGCGGTTTTTTGGTCATAAAAATGTAGTTATATTAATGTATATGAAAAAAATGTCTTACTTTTTGATTTTATTAGTGTCTGGTTTTATTTTTACTGGTTGTTTGAGTTCTTCAGCTCCTACAGAGCAAACGACTATTGATAATAATGTCCCTGCTGCTGACCAAAAATCAGGCAATACCACCAAAACAGGTACGATTTCTTCAGCTGGAGGTAAATACTTTTTAAGTGAGCCAGGCCAACCGCCAAGAGAAATTGAATCATATTCGATTAGTTTGTCTGAATATGTTGGTAAAACTGTGACCGTCACTGGTCAGTATAGTGGCGACACTCTTTTTGTAGGGAAAATCCAATAAATCGCTGATTATTGTCATGGTTTCTTGATATAATTTGACCATGCCTTCAAACATTTTTGATGTTGGTCAATTTGAGTTTCCATACGACTATCGTTTTCCCGGTCAAGCTAGTGACGAACATATTTTGTTTATCACCAGAGAAAACTCCAGCATGCTGCTTTTTAGAAGAATAGTGGTGGTAGGAGTGGCTGTGATTATTTTTTTGTCAGGTTGGGGACTTGGTGGCATGCTGGGAAACTATGTTTTTCCGATTTTTGGCATGATGACTCAGTTTTTGTCAGTTCTTTTGGCTAGTATTTTTGGAGTAATAGGATTCTGGTGGGTGAGTGTGTTATGGCAGAAGAGTTTGTGTATTATTACGACCAAAAGACTGATGAAGTATGTTTATACCACCCCCATCAATCGTCATATTTTGTCTTTGCCACTTGAGCAGATTGTTGATACAGGTGCTTATACTAAAGGTTTTCTTCAAGCATTTTTGAAATTGGGTACATTTACTGCAAGAAGTGCAGCTTCAAGTTCTGGCGTAGCTACCGATGATGGTGAAGGAAAAAGAATTAATAAAAAATACTTTTATATCGAAAACATTTCTATTGCAGAAGACTTACAGCATTATGTTAGTAAGGTTTTGAACGCTAATCGTCACCATTTGGACAAAATTTCCACTTTTAGACCATTTATTCCACATTTGAAGGGCGAAAAACGAGCTAATTTTATGATTAAATATCCTGAGTATTGGAGCTAAATGCTTCTTAGAAATAGGTTGGGGGTGGAGAAAGAAGAAAAACTAAAGCTAATTAAAGAGTTGTCAGGAATGGGCACTTTGGCCCTAATGCTGGCGATCTCATTTTTAGCTGTTAGTTTTCCCAGTAGTGATCGCGGTTTTGAGGTTGAAGACGGGGAAGTATTAGACCAACTAAATGGACCAGAACGATTATTGGCGGAAAAGCTTTTAAAGTTGGGTTTGAAAGTTTCTCACGAAAAAAGACAGATTAAACTTGATGTCGGAGTGCCGACTAATCGTAAAGTTAAACACACCGATACGTTTAAACAAAAAAATCTCACTGCCCCTGATTTTTATTTTCACCATGACGGCGTTGACTGTTTTATCGAGGTAGGATCATATAGACAAAACTCACACAAACGTGAACAAGAAGCGGTGGTGAAGGAAGCAGTTTCGCAAAAAGAAGGAAGAAAAATTCTATATATCCAGCTTTTTCACGATGACATCAGTTATATTTGTGGGGAAGTTCTGACTGCTGAAGAGTTAATTAACTATATGTATGCTCATCCTTCGGCTATTTTTGCCACTCAAAGTGTTTGAAAAGTCAGTCAATTTTGTAGTTTGGTTTCCCCTATAAATTTGGTTCAAATTCCCTATTGGCAAATTTCAAATAAGTGTTTTATAATAACAGCCTGTTCGGGAAACAGAATTCAGCATTTAGACATCTTATTTTTTTACTTAAAGTAAGATCCCTCAAATTTCAAAAGTAAATAAAGACCTTGACGGATAGAACCATGGGCCTGTAGCTCACTTGGCTAGAGCGCCTGTTTTGCAAACAGGAGGTAAGGGGTTCGATCCCCCTCAGGTCCACCAAAGTCTTTTTGGCGCTTAATTACTAATCATCGGTTATAAAATACTGGTGATTATTAATTAGTCACTAAAAAGACTATTAATTTGCTCATTAACAAGTGAAGAGAAAACAAATGTCATTGACTAGCCAGTCAATGCAATTTCAACGAAAAATATAATATTCTCGAAATATAAAATTTTGTTATTTATGTAACTTAAAGCAAATAGTGGATGCCTTGGCTTGTTTGGCCGAAGAAGGACGCTAAATCCGCGAAAGTCTCTGGGGAGCTGATAAAAAGCTGTGATCCAGAGG
>JAHDXH010000023.1 GCA_023382875.1 Patescibacteria group bacterium
AAGTAATTTTCTTAAGAACTTGATTCTTGAATATAACCCTCATCACTTAGCTATTGAGAATCTTTACTTTGCCAAGAACACTACTACCGCTATGAGAGTAGCAGAAATTAGAGGTTTAATTTTTGGCTTAGCTCTCTCTCACCAAATGGAAATTTTTGAATATGACCCGGTCACCATAAAGTTGGCTGTGACCGGATTCGGCAAAGCCGACAAAGCGGCTGTTACTAAACTAACTCTTTCGCAGCTAAAACTAACTAAATTACAAAACAAAGAGCAAAAAATCATCGATGATGCTGTTGACGCCTTGGCTGTTGGCCTGACTCACGCCGTTAGCTATCGCAACTAGGTGCTAAAATTAAACACATGATTGCATACTTAAGTGGAAATCCAAAAATTATTGGTCAAGACCTCATTCTTATGACAGGAGGGGTGGGTTATGGCGTCAAAGTCACGCCCTCAACTCTTTCATCTTTATCAACCCAAAGTAGCGCCGAACTTTTTATTTACACCCATGTCAAAGAAGAGAAATTAGAACTTTATGGCTTCCTGACTATTCAAGAAAAAGAAACTTTTGAATTACTATTAAGTGTTTCTGGAATCGGACCGGCTACAGCCATGGGCTTAGTGGCAGCAGGATCAACACAGCTGATTAATGCCGTTCAAAATGCGCAAGTCAGCTTTTTCACTTCAATTCCTAGAGTTGGTAAAAAATTAGCCCAAAAAATTATCATTGAGCTTAGAGGAAAACTAGGCGAACTAAAAAGCCTTGATTTGGGTCCAAAGTCTGCAGCTCATGTTGAACTAGTGGAAGCGTTGGTTGGTCTTGGTTTCGATGAAAATAAAGTAACCGAAATTGTGGCTAACTTTGATATGGAAACCACAGATTTGCAGACTGCTATCAAGCTAGCGATGAAAGAATTGGCTTAGTTTGATTTTTTCCTAAACTACTCGGCAATTGAAAAATCAACTTCGATCTTTTGTTTGGTGGGTCTGTATTGTCTAAGTTTTACTCCAGCGGTGGTCAACATTTTTTTTGAGGCTTTGATAATGTCGGTTTGGGCATATTTATCTGACAAGTAAACTACTTCAGAAATGCCACTTTGGATGATAGCTTTAGCACATTCATTGCAGGGGAAAAGACTAACATACACACTACAATTTTCGAGAGAACTTCTGGTGCTGTTTAAAATTGCATTTAATTCTGCATGACAAATATAAGCATATTTAGTCTTAAGGAATTCACCTTCGCGGTCCCATGGAAAATCGTCATCCTCTAAGCCTCTGGGTAAACCGTTATAACCCAGCCCGACCACCTTTTTATTTTTATCAACGATGCAAGCTCCGACCTGTGTATTTGGATCTTTACTTCTTTCTCCAGAAAAAAGGGCAATACCCATAAAATATTGATCCCAAGAAATGTAGTCGGTTCGCTTTTTTTGCATACAGCATTATAGATCTGGAGATTTCCAAATGTAAATCTTAAAAAAAAGGGTTACACTAGAGTGGAATGATCGAACAAAACACAAATCTAACTCCGGAATCATCGCCAGAAGAAGAGCAACTTCTTAATTCACTACGTGTAGGGGAATGGGGTGCTTTTCGTGGCCAAGAACAAGTCAAAAATTCTTTACTAATTGCCATTGAAGCTGCTAAAGAACGTGGTGAAGCAGTCGACCACATTTTGCTTTACGGACCACCGGGGTTAGGAAAAACTACACTTTCTCATTTAGTCGCCAAGGCTATGGGTAGTCAAATAAAAATGACCCACGGCACTGCCTTAGCCAAAACTGGCGATTTAGCCGCGATCCTCACCAACCTACAAAACCAAGATGTTTTATTTATCGATGAAATTCATCGCTTGCCTAGACCGATTGAAGAGATGCTTTACTCAGCCATGGAAGATTTTGCTTTAGACTTGGTGATCGGCAAAGGTCCTTCAGCTAGAACCGTCAGACTAGACCTACCTCAATTCACTTTGGTCGGGGCCACCACTAGGTTTGGCTTACTTTCTAGACCCTTTAGAGACCGCTTTGGCGTGGTGCACAGAATGGAGTATTACCAACCACCAGAATTGGTCGGCATTCTTATTCAGGCGGGAGAAAAATTAAAAATTACCCTCGATGAAGAATGTGCTTTGGAAATTTCCAAACGCTCTCGTGGCACCCCCAGAATTGCCCTGAAGTTGCTCAAGCGCGTTCGTGACTTCGCTCAAATTAAACACAACAACACTATCACGCCAGCAATTGTTTATGAGGCATTAGGACTACAAAACATTGACACATTAGGGCTAACACATTCAGACCGCGATTTCTTGGAAGTTATTATCAAACGCCATAGCGGTGGGCCAGTTGGTTTAAGTACGATTGCAGCCACGCTCAATGAGGATCCGATTACCATCGAGGAAGTGGTAGAACCCTATCTAATTCAAGTTGGCTTCATCAAAAAAACGCCTAAAGGTCGCATTGTTTCAGAATCTGCATACACTCACTTGGGAATCGAGTATAATGGACAGTAATATGTCAAACAGAACTTTCGTGGATAGAGTAGTAGGAAGACTGGAAGCTTTATATTTAGAATCAGTAACCGGTTTTTTATGGTGGGGCGTTGGCTATTTTCCTTCTCATCATTTCCGTCGCTTTTTTTATCGTTTATTTGGCATGAAAATTGGCTCGGGTTCAACTCTTCACATGATGGGCAGAATTTACGATCCTAGGCATATTGAAATCGGAGCTGACACCATCATTGGTGAAAAATTTTCTTTAGATGGCAGAAAACAGCTTGCCAATTCTCAAGGCGGCTTAAGCATTGGCGATCACGTTGATATTGCCAGTGAAGTCATGATTTGGACCAGCCAGCATGATATTCATAGTGACGATTTTCACGCTATTGAAGCTAAGGTAGAAATTGGAGATTACGTTTTCATTGGACCTAGAGCCATTATTTTGCCTGGTGTCAAAATTGGCAAAGGCGCAATTATTGGAGCAGGTGCTGTAGTGACCAAAAATGTGGCAGATGGTGAAATCGTCGCAGGCGTCCCAGCCAAAGTTATTGGTCAAAGAAAATCTAACAACTTCAATTACAAATTGGGAAGAGCTCGTCTTTTCCAATAATATGAGCAATAACCACGATATTTTACTTACTATTATTGTTGTTTCCTATAATACAGCTGAACTAACCAAACAAACCATTCACTCAATCTTCAACTCTTTAATAAATAAAGAAAAATGGGAGAAGCGCTTGGAAGTTTTGGTTATTGATAATGGTTCAACTGATAACAGCGTTAATGAAATAAAACTGTTAACCAAACAATTTCCATCACTTAAATTGATTGCCAACAAAGACAACCTTGGCTTTGCTAAAGCCAACAATTTGGCTGCCAGGTCTGCCTCAGGCAAATACCTTTTACTTCTTAATAGCGACACTATTGTCCAAAGAGGAGCGCTGGAAAAACTTGTCAGTGGAGCTGAAAGAAACGCTTTGGCTGTCTCTGCACCCACTTTAATCAATCAAGATTTGTCTTATCAAGCTCAAGGTGGTGATTTACCTAATCTTTTTTCTTTGATCAATCACTATTGGCTATTAGATGACCTGCCGATCATTGGTCAATATTTACCTTCAACTCAAAAAACAGGTTTAAACTTCAAAGATTTACCAAGCGATGGTCTCGACGAAGAAACTCATGCCACTGTTATTCCTTCAGGTTGGGTAGGAGGAACAGCAATGTTAGTGGAGAGAGAATTTTGGCAAAAAACCGGTGGCTTGGCTGAGGAAATTTTTATGTATGGTGAAGATGTCGAATTTTGCCATCGAATTTCCAAGCTTGGCGGTAAAATTGGGCAAATTGCTGAGGCCAAAATTATTCATTTAGGCTCAGCCAGCTCGTCATCGGCTAACGCCTTGATCGGTGAAATCAAAGGCTACTTATTTTTCTTTGAAAAACATCGCCCTACTTGGCAAATGCCCTTACTTAAACTTATTATTAAAGTAGGCATAGCATTAAGATTACTAATTTTTTCCCTAATTAAGCCCAATCCTAGCAAGGTCCAGGCTTACCAAGCAGCTAACAAATTATTTTAATATCGTGAATAAAATTAAAAAAATCCTTTCCATCATTGATGAACAAATTATCTTTTGGCTAGCAGGTTTTTTGATTGTTTTTATTCCTCTTTACCCAAAGATTCCCTTATTTAGCCCTATTGAACAATACATTGTTCGGGTCAGATGGGAAGACATTGCCATTCTTTTCACTGTTATTGTTTGGGTAATTTGGTGGCTGAGAAAAAAAGTCACCATCAACATTCAATTTGCCAAACTGATTGGTCTTTATCTTTTATTTAGTTTTTTGTCAGTGGTATCAGGAATCTTCCTCACCAAAACAATTCCCTTAGAGGCAATTCACATTGGCAAAAGTTTACTTCACTTTTTCCGCTACCTTGAATATTTCACCTTATTTTTTATTTTGTATTCCGCTATTAAAACCAAGAAAGATGTCATTAAAGTTTTAATCATTTTAGCCATCACTCTTTTTGGAGTGACAGTTTATGGTTTGGGTCAACGCTATTTATACTGGCCAGTTTATTCAACCATGAACCGAGAGTTCTCCAAAGGTATCCGCCTTTATCTGACAGAGCACGCTCGGGTTCAATCAACTTTTGCCGGACATTATGATTTAGGAGCATGGTTAGTGATTGTCTTACCTTTGATTTTAGCCTTAGCCTTCACTACCAAAAATAAATTTATTAAATTGAGTCTTCATCTTCTTCACTTAGGTGGGTTATGGCTATTGGTCGAAAGTGCTGCCAGATCTTCTTTTGCCGGCTACATTATTGCCGTTGAAATTGTGGTAGTACTTTTTGCCATGCAAAGGAAAAAGTTACTGGCAAAGTTTTGGTACTTTTTAAGCCGCTCGATTTTCTTAGGCCTAAGCGTTCTTCTAACGATGATTTATTTTGGTGACTCAATGATTGAGCGCCTAGTTCAAGCCATTGAACCAATTCCTGTTTTAGCTCAATCTTATAAAGCTTTCGACCAAACCAGAATCGCTTTAGTAGATCAAACCTTTGGCAGATTACCAGCACTTTTCCCCCAAGCAAACAAACCAAGTAATGGCATTTCTACTGACGAAGCTGTGCAAATCATTGTCAGCTCCGATGAAAGACCAACGACCGAAAATCCCAAAGATAAGCCTAGCGATGTCTACGTCAATGTTCCTGACTATGTCCAAGTTGCCACAATTTCTGCCACTGGAAAAACTGAATATATTACTGTGGCCCAAGAAAGAACCTACTCAGCCAACGCTTTGAAATATGGCTTATCATTTGCTATTCGTTTGGACACACTTTGGCCACAAGCAATCAAAGGCTTTACTACTAATCCATTATTAGGCACTGGCTATGCAACTCTTAATAAAAATGTGGTTTATTTATTCACCGAAGCCGACGGTACTGATAACAACTTTTTGAGAACTCTGGGCGAAACAGGTGGACTTGGTTTCATTACTTTTTACGGCCTAATTGTTTTGGCAATTATTCAAGCAGCTAAAGTAGTCAAGAAAAACCAAGATCAACTTCTGACAATTATGGCGATTGGCTACATTGGAGGATCAATTGGATTGTTGATCAATGCTACTTATATTGACGTTTATGCTTCATCAAAAGTTGCCTACACTTTTTGGGCTTTAACTGGACTTCTAATCAACTATGCTGTCATTGTAGAAAAGAAAAACAATCTTTCTGAAGATTTTCTCAAAGCTAAATCTAGAAAAAATACCGCCTTCAAAAAGGCACCTAAGAATACTACTTTCAAAAACGCTGTTACTCCAAAACGTCGCAAAAGGAAAAATGTCTAAAACCAAAGCATCATTATTCAAGATCATAGTTGTCTTAGTTTTGCTAACTATTTTTCCTAGACTTTATCGATTCAATAATCCGGTGGCCGATTGGCACGCCTTTCGCCAAGCTGACACCGCCTCAGTCACTAGGGAATATGTCAAAAACGGGATTGATCTTTTGAGACCAAGGTATCAAGACTTAAGCAACATCCAATCTGGAAAAGATAATTTGGAAGGCTGGAGAATGGTGGAGTTTCCAATTCTCAACGCTTTAGCTGCGTTTACCATTATTAACTTGCCATTTTTAAATATCGTTGCCGTTAGCAGAATCATCTCGATTGTATTTTCTGTTGGCACCACTGTTTCACTCTATTTTTTGGTCAAAAGGATTTCTGGTAAAAATGTGGCATTTTTAAGTGCTGCCACCTTTGCACTTTTACCATTTTCGGTTTTTTACGGCCGAGCAATTTTACCTGAGCCCGCTATGTTGTTTTTTTCGACCGGTTCACTCTTATTTTTCACCAGATATTTGGACAAGAAAAATACACTTTGGTCATATTTAGTTTCTTTGGTTTTTTTGGCTTTGGCATTACTGCTAAAACCATTTGTAGCCTTCCTAGGTCCGGTTTATTTAGTGTTGGCCTGGCAAAGTTTTGGTAAAAATATTTTCAAACATATTGAACTTATTTTATTTGCTGGATTAAGCTTTTTGCCTTTAATTTGCTGGAGAAAATGGGTTGAACAATTCCCATCGGGTATTCCTGCTAATGATTGGCTATTTAACAGCAACAATATTCGCTTCCGTCCCGCTTGGTTCAGATGGTTATTTTATGAAAGACTAACCAAACTTTTCATCGGTTTTTTTGGTTGGATTTTACTTTTTGGCAACCTGATCAATACTAAGAAAAAAATCACCGAGCTAATGGTTTATGGAAGTTGGGGAATGGGTTTGCTTTTATACTTAGTTGTTATTGCTACCGGAAATGTTCAGCATGATTACTATCAAGTAATTATGTTGCCGTTTGTCTCAGTACTTATTGGCCGAGGAGCATGGTTTTTTTATCGCTACTGGAGAAAAAAGATTGGTGCCAATTCAGCTCAACTAGCAACGTCGATGATTTATATTTTGATGCTACTTTTCGCATGGAAAGCAGTTAATGGCTATTTCAATGTTAACCATTGGGAATATATTGAAGCAGGCAAAGTAGTCGATCAAAATACTCCCGCTGATGCCAAGGTAATCGCCCCAGCTTTTGGTGACACTATTTTCTTATTCCAAACCAATCGCACAGGTTGGCCCATTGGCTTTGAAATTGCTGACAAAATTAGCAAAGGTGCAACTCACTACATCACCACTTCTTATGATGATGAGTCTAGAGAACTTGAAGCTAAATATCAAACTATTGTTAAAAACGAAAAATATCTCTTACTCGATCTTACAAAACCGATAAAATAAAACCATGAAAATTTTAATGCTGACTCCTTATTTGCCTTACCCACTTTTATCTGGTGGCCAAATAAGAACATATAACCTGCTCAAAAAATTGGCCAATAAACATGAGGTTACTTTGTTTGCTTTGATCAAAGACGATTCGGAAAAACAATACATTAATGAACTCAAAAAGTACTGTGCCAAAGTTCAAGTTTTCAAACGCTCGAAAAAACCTTTTACCTTAAAGAACATCTTTAAAACTGCTTTTTCTAGTTTTCCTTTTTTAGTGATAAGAAATCATGCTAAAGAAACTATTACTGCTGTTGAAAAAGAATTGGCTAGGGAAAAATACGACCTCATTCACGCCGAAACTTTTTACATGATGCCTCACTTACCAAAGACGGATATTCCTACAATTCTAGTTGAGCAAACGATTGAGTATTTGGGTTATGAAAGTTTTTCTAACAAAATTAATTTTCCATTCATCAAAAACCTGCTTAATTTAGATATCAAAAAAATCATCAAATGGGAAAAACATTATTGGAACAGCTGTGACAAGCTTATTGTCATGAGTGAAGATGATAAAAATTTCATCGCCAAAGAAATTGGCCACCCAGAAAAAATCGCCGTAGTTTCTAATGGCGTTGATACCAGCTGGTTTGAAGAAAAAAAGAAAAACTTACCTCAGAATCCCACACTACTATCAGTGGGCACGTTTAACTGGCTGCCAAATGTCGAAGCCGTTAACTTTTTGGTTAACGAAGTTTGGCCAAAAGTAAAAGAACAAATTCCTAACGCCAAACTTTGGATTGTTGGGAATGCACCTACTCCAGAGGTTTATAAATACCAAGAACAAGACGCTAGTATTACAGTTACAGGTGGAATTCCTGATATTAGAGATGCATTTAATGGCGCACACATCCTAACTGCGCCAGTATTTTCTGGTAAAGGCACTCGTTATAAAATCCTAGAAGCTATGGCCTCACACACACCAATCATCGCTACCGATATTGCTGTAGAAGGTTTGGGTGTAAAAAATGGAGAACATGTCTTGACCAGTAACACTGCAGAAGCGATGGCTAATTCAGCAGTCAAACTTTTAAGAGATTTGCCACTCCGCGAAAAATTAGCTAAAAACGGCTTTAAATTTGTCAAAGAGAATTATGATTGGCAAGAAATTTCAGTAAAACTTGATAATATATATAAAGAAATCGGTAAAAAACGTTAATCAATTTTATGTCAGATTTATCAATCGTTATCCTTAATTACAATTCACAATTTTGGCTTAAACAAACTCTAACCACTTTAAAAAACCACTACTTAGACCAAACTAAGTATGACGTGGAAGTCATTGTTGTCGACAATGCCTCAACTGACGACTCAACCACCATGATCAAAAGATCGTTTCGTTGGGTCAAGTTGGTCGAGCTACCAACTAATATTGGCTTTGCCGCTGGCAATAACGTCGCCCTCAAAGAAATCACTTCTCGTTATGGCATGTTACTTAATAACGACATGGAGTTCACTGCCAATTCCAATTTAGATATCCTCATCGACCTACTGGAAAAGAAAGATGCCAAAAAAATTGGCATGATTACTCCAAGACTTGAGTTTAGCAATGGCAACATCGATCCAGCCTGTCATCGTGGAGAACCCACACTTTGGGCAAGTTTCACTTATATGATTGGACTTGAAGATCTATTCCCAAGTATCAAAGCTTTTAGTCAATATCACTTATGGTACAAAGATTTGGCCACAGCTCATGAAATTGATGCTTGTAGTGGCGCTGCTATGATCTTTAGAACAGAAGCCTTGAAAAAAGTTGGTTTGTTAGACGAGAGATTTTTCATGTATGCAGAAGATTTAGACTGGTGTCGTCAATTTAGAGACAAGGGTTGGCAAATTGTTTATTATCCCTATATATCAATCATTCATCACAAAAATAAATCTGGAATTGCCAGTAGCTCCAAAACTACCGCTTCCAAGACAAAAGCATATTTTTACGATACAATGCTACAATACTACGACAAACATTATCAGAATGACTACCCAGCCTGGGTACGCACTTTTATTAAGTACTTATTAAAAATTAAGAAGGGTTAACAATGTCACACTCTCCTGCAGCTGCAAAAATTTCACACTTGAGACAACGAAGTATGGTTGTCACACTCGAAGCCGTTTTAGTGCTTTTTGGTGCACTTTTGGCTATCGCCATCTTACCAACTTTGTTACTTAGATACTTCTACGACACCACTACACTCATGGAGTCGCCAGTCGCTCTTGAATACATTCCCGTTGTCGCTTTCGTCTTAGCAACCATTTATTTCTTGAGAGCCTTAATCGGCAACATGAGAAGAGAAAAACAATTTTCTCAACTTATGATTGAAATGGAAAATGTTGTTTGATGCGGTGGCGGTTGATGCTCAGATCACGCGGAAGAATCTGATGAATATTGGGATGAAGATATCCAAGAATTAGAAGATCTTTTAGCTGAAGTTGAAGCTGAAGAAAAATCAGAAAAAAAATCAACTAAAAAAGCTAGTAAGCCAGCCAAAGCTGCTAAAGTAGCTAAAACTGCAAAAAAAGCTAGTAAAAAATAATCGCAGCTGATTCTGGTATATACTAGAATCATGTCTATGATTGTCTCAAAAAGAATTGGTATTGATTGCCGGCTAAGCGGAAACGCCCATGCCGGCATCGGTCGTTATATAGAGGAATTGATTCTTCGTCTACCCAATATTAATAAAGAAATATCTTGGGTGTTATTTTTTAATAACCAAAAACAGGCTAACGAATATTTACAAAAAATCGAACCCCACAAAAACAATCTAAAAATTGTTATTGCCCCAATTCAGCACTATACCTTGGCCGAACAACTCAAGTTGCCTCAGATCTTTGCTAAAGAAAAGTTAGATCTTCTTCATGTTCCGCACTTTAATGTGCCAATTTTTTATAGTGGCAAACTAGTAGTTACTATCCATGACCTACTGTGGCATGAGTTTGTTGGCTTGAAAGCTACCACTCTAAAACCTTATTTATATTTTCTAAAATACTTGGCTTATCGATTTATTGCTCAGCTAGCTATTTTTAAGGCCAGCTTGATTTTAGTTCCTGCCAATACCATTAAAAACGTAGTACACAAATATTACCCCAGCTCCGTCAATAAAGTTTTAGTGACCAAAGAAGGTTTTGCTCAAGAATTTTCACAAAATTTGCCGGTCAAAAAAACTAAGCCCGAACTTCTATACGTTGGCTCACTTTACCCGCACAAGAATATTGAGGTCGTTCTAAAAGCTCTCTCAAATTTGCCTAACTATCATTTGAACCTAGTTGGAGCGAGGAATATTTTCCAAGATCAAACAAAAGTTCTAGTTAGTAAATACAAAGTCGAGAAACAGGTCAGCTTCCTAGGTTATCTGACTGACAAAGAGTTGAAAAATGAAATGTCACAAGCCTTTGCCTTGGTTCAGCCTTCATTTTCCGAAGGCTTTGGCCTGACTGGCATTGAAGCGATGGCTGCTAGTTTGCCAGTAATCGCCTCTGACATTCCTATTTTCAAAGAAATTTACCAAAATGGGGCAGTTTTCTTCAATCCTCACCAGTCAGACGATTTCGTCAAAGCAGTCAAACATTTGGAACAACTGGACCGACCCGAAGTGATAAATAGAGGTAGAGAAATTGCCAAAGATTACTCATGGGATAAAATGTCGTTTAAAACCTTAGCTGCCTACAAATCTCTTCTTAATTAAACTCAACATGACAGAACCTAAAATTGCATTAGTTTACGATCGAGTAAATACACCCTACGGTGGTGCAGAAAAACTACTATTAGCTCTTCATAAGATTTTTCCTAGTGCTCCTCTTTATACCAGTGTTTATGACGAGCAACTAGCTGCTTGGGCAAAAGTTTTCACTGTCAAAACTAGTTGGATCAATCGGTTTGGTTGGTTAAGAAACAAACATCAATATATTGCCTTTTTAATGCCATTGGCTTTTGAAAATTTTAACTTTTCTGAATTTGATTTGGTTATTTCTATTTCAAGTGCCGAAGCCAAAGGTATTATTACTAAACCAGAAACTAAACATCTTTGTTACCTACTGACACCACCTCGCTATCTTTATTCTCACCGTGACTTTATCATGGCTAATTCAGTTGTCTTTAATTTGCCCATCATTAGTTGGATTGCCAAAAAACTTCTTGATTACCTGACGCGTTGGGATCAAATCGCTATTCATCGACCAGATAAAATCATTCCTATTTCCAAACTGGTACAAAATAGAGCCTTAGAATATTATGGAATTAAGTGCGAAGAACCAATTTATCCTAGCCTTGCTTCCAGTCAGCACGCTATTACAGCAAAGTTCAAAAAAGAAAATGCTCAACTTCTAATTGTTTCAAGACTTGTTCCTTACAAAAATATCGATCTAGCCATCAGAGCTTGCCAAGAACTCGATCAGCCGCTTAATGTTGTAGGACAAGGGGAGTCAGAAGAACATTTTAAAGAACTAGTTACCAAACCCCATTTGATTAAATTCTACAAAAATCTCGATGACAAAAGACTCGATCAAATGTATGACGAATGTTCAGCTGTTTTGATGCCTGGAGAAGAAGATTTTGGCATTGTGGCGCTAGAAGCCTTGGCGCACGGGAAACCCGTTTTAATTAACTCCAACTCTGGCGCTAGCGAACTCATTGAGGACAAAAAATCAGGTCTTCTCTTAAAAAGACTTGATTTAGAGGGACTTAAATCTGCTATTCTTGAGGTCAAGAAGTATGATTTTGACCCTGCTATAATGAGCCGTTGTCTTAAACAACACAACGAAGAAACCTTTAAAAAACAATTTAAACAAGCGGTTTTTAACGCTTTAAAAGAAAGTTAAAGATGAAAGATCTTTCTCATGTTTATGCGGTGATTTTAGCTGGGGGCGGTGGCACCAGACTTTGGCCAACCTCTAGAGACGAAACTCCCAAACAATTTTTGAAACTCACTGAGAACCGTACCATGATGCAAATTGCCGCTCATCGCGCCAATTTAATTGTTGATTGGGACAAAATTATCGTTGTTACTAATGCTCGTTATCTCCAAGAGATTAAAGATCAGCTTCCCGAAGTTCCAGCTCACAACATTATTGCAGAACCAGAACGCCGCGATACCGCTATGGCCATGTTGGCAGGAACTTTATTAGCTAAGTCATATGATCCTGAAGCAGTTATTTTTAACCTTGCTTCTGATCACGTGGTGGTCAATGAAGATGAATTTGTCAGAGTCATGAAAACCGCTCTTGAAGTGGCTTCACGAAAAGAAAATTTGATTACTGTTGGTATCACCGCTGTTACCCCTAGTAATGCTTTTGGTTATATCAAGATTGGTGAACTTAAAGAAACACACGAGTCTGGCTTGCCAATCTATCAAGTTTCCAACTTTACTGAAAAACCATCTACCGAAGTAGCAAAAGAATTTATCGCAACTGGCAAGTATTACTGGAACGCCAACATGTATGTCTGGTCTGCAGAAGCTTTAGTCGAAGCCTTTAGAAAATATAAGCCGGAAATTTTGTCACCAAGCGAAAAACTTGGCTTTATGAGTGCTGAAGAATTCCATAAAAACTTGGGCGAAGTTTATGGCCAAGTCGAAAAGATTTCTATTGATTACGCTATTTCTGAGAAAGCCGACAATTTAGTTTTGATTCCTGGTGACTTTGGCTGGGACGATGTAGGTGATTGGACTGTCATGCACAATCTTTCTCATAAAGACAGCGAAGGTAATGCCGTCATTAAAACTGACAATAGCATCGAACCTGTCATTATTGGTTCAAAAAACAACCTTATTTACTCTGGAAATCGTTTGATCGCTATTGCTGGTGTGGACGACCTAGTTATTGTCGACAGTAAAGATATTACTTTGATTGTGCCAAGATCAAAGAGTCAAGACGTCA
>JAHDXH010000024.1 GCA_023382875.1 Patescibacteria group bacterium
AGTCTTTCTTCTGGTCGGGCGGTAGTTAATTTAACTTTATCCGCCATCATGACTACAGGATAAAGAACATGGTCAGGTAAAATATCGCCTTCAAGATAAAATTCTTTATCATTGGTTTTGGGCTGATCGCCGGCAGAATAAACGGAGGGAGTACTGGAAACCAAGGACACTGCTAAGATCAGTATCGCTATACAAAGGCCCAAAAAAGAAATCAAAACTTTCAAAGGTTTCATAAATAGAGACAGCATTCTAACCCCAATGCACTAATAAAACCATCCCCCAAAGAGCATGAGAGAGGATTAGAGCATAGGCATTTTTTTCTTTAGAAAAAAGCAAAGCTTGGCCTAGACCAAAAATTAACATTAATAATACTTGTGGTAAAACCATTGGTAATTGAAAGCGCAAAATTGAGTTGGGAATGTGGAAGAGCATAAAGATAACAGCTACCACTAAAACTTGTTTGATGAAGCTCCATTTTTTATGTTTATCCATTAGGGCAGTCATCATAAAGCTAAAGAAGAACAAGGTTTCCCAGAATGCAGTCAATGTCGCTAGGAAAAATTCCCACCAAAATTGGTTGGAAGCAAATAAATCAGCCGCTTGGACGCCAGTTTTTCTCATGGCATAACTAACGATGGTGGCAGCAAAGCCATAAA
Organism: Patescibacteria group bacterium; assembly: GCA_023382875.1. Lineage (GTDB taxonomy): Bacteria > Patescibacteriota > Microgenomatia > UBA1400 > PJMF01 > JAHDXH01. Next base: position 657 of record JAHDXH010000024.1, read on the forward strand.
TACCACCATAAGCGATACCTAAAAGCATACCTTTGTGCATTTTCTTCAAAGAAAAGCTTTCAGCGATTTCGCTTTGATTGGAGACAGAAATATAAAGCCAAACAGGAAAGCCAAAGAAAATCGCTTTACCAATGGTTTCATCGAAAAATACTCCAAATTGGAATAAGGCGCGATAAACAAACCACATGATCAAAGTTAAAATGATCAAAGGCCAAAAAAATTGATGATTTACTCTGGGTAAATTTTTAAATTTTTGCGGCGGGTTTTTTTTGAGTGATGGCATCTAAAACAATGGACAACGTTTTTGATTGATTGGTTGAATATGTATCAATAACTACATCGTAGAGTTTTGGATTCCAAAAATCAATCGGATTGTGCTCACTTAAGATTCCTGGTTCGACCACCCACTCTTGCCATTCCTTGGCGTACATTCTGGCCCACTTGGCTAAATTGTCAGCATATCTTTGTTTGATGTGATGTTTGGCTTCTTCAACATTAACTTCGTCGCGGTTGACAATACGGTCGACGCGAACAGCATCGTCACTGCAAATAACTAAAACTTTGAGAGTGTTATCTAGGCCTTGAGCTAAAAATCCAGCCAGCCAAGCTTCAAAAATCCATTTCTTTTGTGTTTGTAATTTTTCGCGAACTCCCATGTCAATTTGGCGATCAAAGTCATCTTCGTAATCTGTAGCAAAATGATGGAGTTTTTTACTAGCATCAAAAAGACCTTTTTCGGCAGCATAAGCTCTCATGAACTCGCCACCAGAATAGCCGCGCCAGCCATCTAAATCCAATTCTTCTTTGAGAAGGCGCAACAAAGTGGTTGAGCCACTTCCTGGAAGGCCGGAAATAGCGATATTTGCGTATTTATAGTCGCGAATGTTAGGCATAACTGTTCCCTTTGATACTATTTAGATATCATACCGTATTTTTTGTTCCTCTACTAAGTGATTTTATTTCTTTGTATACTACGCTGGTGAAGCAAAGGAAAGTTAGTTCCACGAGCAATAAGATAAAATCCGCATTAACCGGACAAAAAAAGGTTAAAGGCGTTTCTCTTTTCAAGTTAAATTTTAAGCGTTTTTTTGGCTATCGTTTTTCTTCAGCCAAAAAGTGGGAAAAAGTTTCTTTCAAAAAACAACAAGCCAAAGCTAAGTTGTATTTGCCATTTTTCAGCGATGAAAGAGTGGGTGGAAAAATTAAGTTGATCGCTGGATCGCTTTTGCTTTTAATGGTCATGAGTTTGGCTCTACTTGCTTATTGGCTTCGTGACTTGCCATCGCCTCGCAATTTGACCTCAAGTGAAAATTACAATGTTAGCACCCAAATTTTTGATCGTCACGGCACCTTAATGTACGAGATTTTTGCCGATGAAAACCGCACTCCCATTAGTTTGAAAGATTTACCTCCTTATGTTGCTCAGGCGACCATTGCGATTGAAGATCGACGTTTTTACAAACACATGGGTTTTGACGTGATTGGTATTGCTCGGGCATTTGTCAAAAATTTACAAGGTGGAAGAATTGAAGGCGGCTCAACTATCACTCAACAATTGGTTAAAAATGCACTTTTGACCAAAGAAAAAACATTGACCAGAAAAATCAAGGAAGCAATTTTGTCGGTGGTAGCTGAGCTTCTTTATAGCAAAGAAGAAATTTTAGAAATGTATCTTAATTATATTTCTTATGGCGGTACGGCTGTTGGTATTGAGTCAGCATCTAAGTATTATTTTGACAAACATGCCAAAGATTTAACCTTGGCCGAAGCTGCTTTATTGGCTGGACTACCTCAGGCACCTAGCCGTTATTCACCTTTTTCTTCTGATGGGACTGGTTCTAAAAATAGGCAAAAAGAAGTTTTATCTCGTATGGCTGAAGATGGCTATATCACTGAGATTGAAGCGGCGGACGCCGCAGCAACTAATTTAACTTTTTCTTTGACCAGAGCCGACATTATGGCTCCACATTTTGTTTTTTATGTTCGCGATCTACTTTATGAAAAATATGGGGTAGAAACCGTAGAAAAGGGTGGTCTTAGAGTTTTGACTTCACTAGATTTAAATTTACAAGATGCCGTTCAAGCTTCTGTTTCTGCAGAAATTGAAAGTTTGGAGCGCTACCGAGTGGGCAATGGGGCAGCGATGGTAGTTAAACCTGATACGGGTGAGATTTTGAGTATGGTTGGTAGCCGAGATTATTTTGATACAGCTCGTGATGGGCAGGTCAATGTGGCTTTAGCCAAAAGACAGCCAGGTTCTTCTATTAAGCCTTTGATGTATGCAACCGCTTTTCAGAAAAAATTACTTAATCCTGGCACGGTAATTTTGGATGTGCCAACTTGTTTTAGTGTGGCTGGCCAAGCTGATTATTGTCCCAAAAACTATGATGGATCTTTCCGCGGTCCAGTGACGGTTAGAGATTCGTTGGGCAACTCTCTTAATATTCCTGCTGTTAAAGGTTTGAAAGCAATTGGGGTGGCTGATTTTATGGCTGAGGCAACTAGATTAGGAATTACCACTTGGACTGACCCTTCTTTATATGGTTTGTCTTTAACCTTGGGCGGTGGAGAAGTCAGAATGATTGATATGGCACAAGCCTTTAGTGTTATTGCCAATGAGGGTGTCAAAGTGCCATTGACTCCAATCTTAGAAATTTCTAATTACAAAGGCGAGCTATTAGAAAAAGTTGACATTGAACAAAGAAAAGAAGCTTTGAGTTATCTCAATACCAATGAAGAAGAAACAGGTGTAGATGGATTAACTAGAGTAATGAATCGCGCTCCTGCTTATATGACAGCTCATATTATGCAAGATAATCGGGCCAGAACGGCAGCCTTTGGCGCTAGATCACAGTTAGTGATCCCAGACCAAGTGGTGAGTGTCAAAACTGGTACGACTAACAATCTTAAAGATAACTGGACAGTTGGTTTCACACCAGAATTCTTGACCATTGTTTGGGTCGGTAATAATGACAACAGTCCAATGAATCAATCTTTGGTTTCAGGTGTGACGGGTGCTGCTCCAATTTGGAACGATATTATGAGTTTCATTTTGGCGGGACGTGAACCGATTTGGCAAGAAAAACCTGAGAGTGTGAAGTCCGCTGGGGTTTGTGCGACTGGTTTCCCGCCTGCTGCAGGTTCATCATGTCAAGTTCGTTATACAGAATTGTTCTGGGAAGATTCACAACCATCTGAGTCAAAAATGGAGAAAAAAGCAGTTTGGATCAAACCAGAAACAGGTTTGCCACCGGCATTTGGCGAACAAGCTGAAGGCTTGGTTTTGGAAGAACATGAATTTTACTCTGATCCAGTTTCCACCGATTACTGTAATGACTGTCGCCGAGCGGTTGATGCTGATGGCAAGATAATTTATGAGAAAATGATGGTTAAAGATGGCACAACTACTCCAACGCAATCGCAATAATTGGTTAGGTTTATCTAAAAAAGCTTGGTTTTTTTGGATTTTGCTGTGGGTCATTGGCGTCTCACTTTTTTCTTGGTGGTATTTTTCCGACATGCCTCTGATTTCGCCGCTGACTACAACTTCTACTTTTCGTTTTTTGCGTGGTGAAGAAACACACAGCGAAGGAAAAATTGTTTATGGTTTTTTACCTTACTGGAATCTTGGCAAGGTGATAGTTCAACCTGAGTTGACGCATTTGTCTTATTTTTCTTTGGCCATTCGTTCGGATGGAACTATTCTGACCCGCAATGAAGACGGAGTTGATATGGGTTACCATCGCCTTGATTCTGATGATTTGGCCAGTATTAGCGCGACCTTGGAAGATCAAGCGCAAAAAATTGAGTTAACTTTTACCCAGTTTAACGCCGATGATACATACGCCTTTATCAACTCCACTCAGGCTTGGGATAATTTTTTCACCGCTATGGATTCTGTTTTATTAGCTTATCCATTTTCGGGCATTAATATTGATATTGAATATGGTGGGGTAGTAGATCAAAGACTAAGAGATAACTTTAGTTTATTCATTAAAACTCTCAAAGCCAAACTTAACGAAAAATATTCTCATATCAATTTGTCTGTTTCTGTTTATGCTAGTGCCGCCGAAGGAAGTTCGATTTGGGATATCGGTCCGATCGGCCAGTCAGCCGATTATGTGGTGGTGATGGCATACGATTTTCATCGTCGCTCATCAGTCAAAGCTGGTCCCGTGGCGCCAATCTTTGGCGGTAAGGATTTGTGGGATAACGACATCAGTAATTATTTACAAACTTTTTTGGCAGTTATGCCAAAAGAAAAAATATTACTTGGTGTGCCTTTTTATGGTTATGAATGGCAAACCACATCTAGAGATCCAAGAGCTCACACCTTTCCTGATACTGGGGCGACAGCCAGTTATTCCAGAGTCCAAACTTTACTAGAGCCAGAAAACAAATCAAAACTAAAGGTTCAAGAACAATGGAATGAAGATGCTTTATCTCCTTATCTTTCTTATGTAGAAAATGGTGAGATTTTTGTTTTGTATTACGAAAACTCTAGATCGCTATCTTACAAGTTAGACTTAGTGAATCAATTAGATTTGGCTGGGGTAGCCATTTGGGCTTTGGGTTATGAAGGTGACTCTCGTGAATTATGGGAAACAATTGGTCGTAAATTATAGCCAAATTTCAATACTAGCCTGTTGTTAAAAAGACATCAAATGCTATCATTTTAGTTATGGTTGTCAGGCGAAAAAAACAGCAGAAAAAAAAGATTTCCCCTCCTGCCAAAGTTAGTGTCCTTGACTTAAGAAAGTTTAAAAAACGCTTAAGAGAGCTTGGCATGAATAAGTGGTGGGTCGAGCGCGTAGTTTACTTGGTGAAGAAAAAGCGCCAATTTTTTGATATCAAAAAAAAGAAAAAAGCCAAAAAAGAGAAAAAGATTAAAGAAAAGACTTTTGCCATCAAAAAGGGTCGGGGTAAAAAACGAGCAGGAGTTATTTTTTACTCCAACTATTTCAAAAATATTTTCAATTATTATAAAGTTCACCCTTGGCAGGTTGTTTTCTCTTTGGTGTTTAGTTTGACTTTATTTGGTGGCACATTTTTATTTTATGAGCGAATTCTCAAAGATTTGCCAATGCCTATTGATTTGGTAGAAAAAAAGCAAATTGTTACCACTAGAATTTTAGATAGGAATGGCAAGGTTTTATTTAAGCTTTACGAAGATGAAAATCGAACTTTAGTACCTTTGTCCAAAATTCCTCTCCATGTTAGACAGGCTACTATTGCGATTGAAGATAAAGATTTTTATAACCACCACGGCTTTTCTATTTCTGGAATTGTTAGAGCTGTCACGTCAAACTTTAGGGGAAAACAAATTCAAGGTGGTTCTACAATTACTCAACAATTAGTTAAGTTGCGTCTTTTAAGTCCCGTCAAAACTTATGAAAGAAAAATTAAGGAGTTAATTATTTCTTTGTTGGTGGAAGGCACCTTTACCAAAGATGAAATTTTAGAAATGTACTTTAATGAAATTTCCTACGGTGGAGCAATTCATGGTATTGAAGAGGCTTCGCAAAAATATTTTGGCAAGTCAGCTAGTCAATTAAGTTTGGCTGAAGGTGTTTTGCTAGCTGGATTACCGGCGGCACCTTCTAATTACACGCCTTTTGGTGCTCATCCAGAGTTGGCTTATGCCAGACAAGCCGAAGTTTTGCGTCGTATGGTGGAGGATGGTTATATCACTCAGGAACAAGCTGACGCTGCCGCAGCCGAAACACTCAATTTCAAATCAGATTCGATTGATATTTTGGCGCCGCACTTTGTCATGTATGTCAAAGAATTGTTGGCCAACAAGTACGGTGAAGAAATGGTTAATCAAGGTGGGCTAGAAGTCACCACCACTTTGGATTTGGCATTGCAAAATCAAGCGCAAGAAATTGTAACCAAAGAGGTCACTGCCTTACAAAGGTTGAGAATCCAAAATGGCGCAGCTCTTGTTACTAACCCGCAAACCGGAGAAATTTTAAGCATGGTAGGAAGTAAAGATTACTTTGATTTTGAGCATGATGGTCAAGTTAATGTGACCTTAAGACCAAGACAACCTGGTTCTTCGATCAAGCCAATTACTTATGCTTTGGCTTTGGAAAAAGGTAAAAATATCATTTCGCAAATTCAGGACACGCCGGTGACTTACAAGTTAGTTGGCTCACCGCCATATAGTCCCAAAAATTATGATGGCAAATATCACGGCAATGTTCCACTTAAGCAGGCTTTGGCAAGTTCTTATAACGTTCCGGCAGTGAAGTTGTTAGCGGAACTTGGTGTAAGTAACTTGATTGATAAAGCTCAAGCCATGGGTATTTCTACTTGGCAAGATCGTCAGAGATTTGGCCTGTCTTTGACGCTTGGTGCGGGTGAAGTTTTGATGACAGATTTAGCAGAAGTTTATGGAACTTTTGCTAACCATGGTACGACTATTGATCTCAATCCGATTTTGGAAGTCAAAAATAAAGATGGACAAATTTTATATCGTAATACCTGTGCTTTGGATGGCATGGGTTGTGCGGGTGTCCAATCATTAGATCCTAATGTAGCTTTTTTGATCAGTAATATTTTGTCAGACAATAATGCTCGAACTCCAGCTTTTGGCGCTTTTTCTGTTTTGAATATTCCTAAGCAACAAGTGGCTGTCAAAACAGGCACCACTAATGCTATGAGAGATAACTGGACAGTTGGTTATACTAATGACCGAGTGGTAGCTGTGTGGGTGGGTAACAACGATAATACGCCAATGAGTTATGTGGCTTCCGGAATTACGGGCGCCTCGCCAATTTGGAATGAAATTATGAGGTTAAACCTGAATGAAAATTTGCCTAATGTTTTTGCCACTCCATCAGGAGTAATAGCGCAAAATGTTTGTGCGAGAGCAGGAACTTTGCCTTGCAATGGCTGTCAGACAACAACTGAATATTTTGTAGAAGGCACTCAGCCCAAAAACTATTGCATGAGTATGCCGCAAAATACTGCTTTTAACGGCCAAAAAACAATTTCAAGATAAGGGTGATCAAAATAGTTAGGATTAATAAAATCGGAGCAACGAATTTTTCTTGTTGAGCTCTTTTTTTCTTCAATTCACGGAGTTTTTTATTATTTTCCAATTCCTGACGGCGCTCAGCACGCTCAGCGTCATCTTTGATGGCTTGCTCCTGCATTTCTCTTAACTCTTGGTCAGAAAATTTTGGCATTACTTGTTTTCCAACAAGATGTTTGCTTTGTTAACAATCAAATCGACAACTTGTTGAATTGAAAGATCACTTGTATCAATGACTACTGCGTCGGGAACGATAGTGAGCGGATCTGTTTCTCTGGTCATATCTTGTTCATCGCGGGTGGCTAAGTCGCTTAAAACTTGATTGAAACTCACGTCTTCACCTTTGGTCAAAAGTTGAGTCAGGCGACGCTTAGCACGAACAACATCAGAACCAGTCAAGAAAATTTTTAAATCAGCATGAGGTAAAACGCGGTAGGTAATGTCTCGACCCTCCATAATCACATCTTGGCCTTCGGCAATTTCTTGTTGTTTTTTGACCAAAAGCTGTCTGACTTTGGCTAGTTTGGCAACACTTGAAGCGCCAAGACTGACTTTTTCAGTGCGAATTTTCCAAGAAACATCCTCGCCGTCAAGAAGAATGGTTGATAAACGGCCGTCTTTCTCATCTTCAGTGGGGGTTCTCATTTCCATCTTAGCTGAAGCGGCTAATTTTGCCAAACCTTCTTCATCGTTAAGTTTGACTTTATTTTTTATCGCCAAAAAAGCGGTCATTCTATACATGGCTCCAGTATCAACATAGAGGAAACCAAGTCTCTCAGCTACTAAACGAGAAATAGTACCCTTGCCTGCAGCAACGGGTCCATCAATGGCGATATGAAAAGGCATACTTTATTTCTTCTTTTTAGAAACAACCTTCTTTGATTTGACTGCTTTAACAGCTGCTTTTTTGGCTGGGGTTTTGGTCATGTTCCAATCTTCACGGTCAGAAATGAGGAGTCCGCCTAAGCCAACGACAATCAAAATAATTGGCCAAAGATTCCAAAAGGCCATTGGTAGTAATCCAAGGTTGGAGGCTAAAAAGATAATTCCCATCGTAACCAGGGCGGCTGGCCAAAAAACTCGTTTAGGCATATGGTTAGTCTGATATTAGTTACTAATTGCTATAAGCTTACCATAAAGAGATATAAAAATCTTGCTTTTGCAAAAAAGGACTTTCTCAAGTATAATCCTGTTCTATGCCAATTCTAAAAAACGCTAAAAAAGCTTTACGAAGCAGTCAAAAAAAAGCAGAAGTCAACGGTCGCATTAAATCAGTGCTCAAGACCATGACCGATAAGATGATCAAATCTCCAAGTGCAGAGGTTTTGAACTTAGCTTTTTCTGCGATTGATAAAGCCAAAAAGCGAAATATTATTCACGCTAACAAAGCTGCTAGATTAAAATCTAGAATGAGCAAGTTAGTCGCTGCTAAATAATTTCAGTCAAGCTCCCTAGTTTGAAGTGAGACTAGTGATTGCTACCATATTGTATGGATCATATTCGCAATTTTTCAATCATCGCTCACATTGACCACGGTAAAACTACTTTAACCGACCGTTTTTTGTCGCTCACAGGTACAGTTTCAGCCTTAGATTATCAAGATCGCATTATGGATTCTAATCCAATTGAACGCGAAAGAGGTATTACTATCAAGCTGGCTCCAGTGAGAATGAAGTATAAAGAATATATTTTCAACCTCATTGATACTCCTGGACATGTTGATTTTGGTTATGAGGTGAGTCGTTCTCTGGCTGCTTGCGAGGGTGTTTTGCTTTTGATCGATGCTACGCAGGGCATTCAAGCTCAAACTTTGACTAACTTTGAAAAAGCTAAAGATTTAAATTTAACGATTATTCCTGTTTTAAATAAAATTGATCTACCTTCGGTGAACCGTGAAGAAGTGATGCTCGAAATCATGGACACATTTGGTGTAACTGAGGAAGAAATCATGTGTGTATCAGCTAAAACTGGTGAAGGGGTTCCGGAGTTATTTGAAAAAATTATTGAAAAAATTCCTGCGCCAAAAATTGAAGACACGGATAAATTAAAAGGCATGATTTTGACTTCTAAGTTTGATCACCACAAAGGTGCAATTGCTTATGTCAGAGTAGTGAATGGAGTATTGAAAAAAGAAAAACTAGCCATGATCGCGACTGGCGAAAGTTTTTACCCAATTGAGGTCGGTTTTTTTACTCCTAGCATGAAGCCAACCGACGAAATCAAAGCTGGCGAGGTCGGATACGTCGCTACAGGTCTTAAGGATATTACCAACTTGAGAGTTGGTGACACTATTACTCAATACGCCAACCGCGAACAAGTCGAAGCCTTGCCTGGTTTCAAATTGCCAACACCCATGGTTTATATGGAGCTTTATCCAATTGACGGTGATGAGTTCACTTTGCTTCAAGATGCGATGGCTAAATTAGCCTTACACGACTCATCTTTGGTTTACACTGGTACTCATTCGGTGGCTTTGGGAAATGGTTTGAGAGTGGGATTCCTTGGAATTTTACACGCTGAAATTGTTTTGGAACGTTTGGAAAGAGAATTCGCTTTGGAAATGATTGCGACTGCTCCAACTGTTACTTATCACATTACTGTCACTTCCGGAGAAGAGCTAGAAGTTCATACTCCAGCTGAAATGCCAGATCCAAGTCAGATTGTTAAAACAGAAGAACCGATTGCTAAAGCCCTAATTTTCACTCCTGAAAAATACTATGGCGCGATCATGCAACTTGTTTTGGATCGTCGCGGAGAATTGGTCGAAGTTAAAAACGTTGGTACAAGAATGAGAGTGACCGCTACTATTCCTTTGGCGGAAATTATTACTGACTTTCACGACACCTTAAAATCAATTAGTTCTGGCTTTGCTTCTTTGGAATACGAAGTGGCGGGCTACAACGAAGTTGATGCGGTGAAGATTAATATTTTGCTTAATAAAGAACCAGTCGATGCTTTGAGCATTATTACTGTTCAAGAAAAAGCTGAACAAGAAGGCAAAAGATTGGTTAAAAAATTGAAAGAAGTGGTACCTCGTCAAATGTTTGAGTTACCAATTCAGGCTGCCATCGGTGGCAAAGTGATTGCTCGCGAAACTATCAAAGCTTTCAGAAAAGACGTGACGGCCAAGCTTTATGGTGGTGACGTGACCAGAAGACAAAAATTGCTCAAAAAACAAGCCAAAGGTAAGAAGAGAATGAAACAATTTGGCCGAGTTGAATTGAATCAAGAAGCTTTCTTGGCCGTGTTGAAAAGATAATAGTATATAATTGAGTCATGGTTAAGATATTTGACTCTACTACCGAAAAAAAATTACCCCCTCAGGATCAAGAAATTATGCATCGTCATGTTGATGATTATTCAGAAGTGATGAGGGCTGAGCAGCCCGCCACTAGTATTTGGGCAGCTTATTTGCCCAAGCCAGTTGGTTTGAAATTTGATAGTCAAGAAAAAAGCGAAAACATTATTTTGGTTTTACGCCAACATCCATTTACCCAAGTCGGTAAAATTTTAGCTGGAATTTTGATGTTCCTAGCTCCACTTTTTGCTAGTAGCGTTGGTTTGTTTGGATTTTTGCCGGGTAGTTATCAGATGTCATTTTTGATTATGTGGTGGATTATGACTTTTGGTTTTTTCTTTTCGGTTTTTATTATCTGGTTTTTCAACATTTATATTATTACCGATGAACGTTTGATTGACGTTGATTTTCACTCTTTAATCTATAAAGATGTGTCTTCTGCTAAACTCGACAAAATTGAAGATATCTCTGCTGTAACAGGCGGCGCTGTTCAGTCAATGTTTGATTACGGCACGATTAGAATTCAAACCGCTGGTTCTAATGTCACCATAGATTTTACTGATGTGCCACATCCAGCTCGGGTTACTAAACTTTTGAATGAATTACAGTTAGAGGAAGAAAAAGAAAAAATTGAAGGAAGGGTCAACTAATGTTACAAGCAACACTTGGTTTCAATCTTACAGATCCAGCTTTAGCTACCGGCGTTTTTTTAATGGGAGTGAAGGCTTTGTTTATGGTGGGTGTTTTGACTTATTTGGTTTTTTCTTTCATTATTGTGCGCCAAATTGTGGTGATGAAAAACACTTTAATCACACCAGTCGCTCCGGTTTTGCAGCTAGTGAGTTGGGCACATTTATTGACTGTAGTCTTTTTTGGCCTAGTCTTTTTACTCATTCTCTAAAGAAAATTCGTGGTATAAAATAAACCCGAATGATCCAAAAAGTTTTAGTTACGCCTATTATTGGCCTGCCTCAGATCAATGGTTGGGCTCAGGTAACCCAAAGCCTAGATGGAACATTTATTGCCTCTTTTTCTATTTTTGGTTCTCAAGCTGGGAATGTTGGTCGAGATTTAGTCGATCTTATTAGTAATTCTTCTCCTGATTCAGCAACAGATGTTTATGCCTTGGTAAAAAAGGTAATTCGTTTTGTGGAAGAAAAAGATTGTCGCATTCAGTTGTCTGCTTGCTATCTTCATAACGGTAGTACGATCTTTGCTACTTTTGACGGCTTTTTACTCTTGAAGCGAGGCAGTAAGTTGGGCTGCGTTTTACAATCTGGACCAGAAGTTAAGTTGATCGAGGGCAAGAGAGTTGAAGGTGATGTCTTTATTTTGATGACTGGTTCAGCCTCAACATTTAAAGAAGAAATTTTCCAAAAGTTACAACAAGGTTTGGATGCGGATACGACTGTGGCCTCAATTGTTCCTGGCGTCCAAAACTTACCAGATTCATCACTAGTGGCGATGGCTTTTTTGACTGATCGACAGATTGGTGATTTGGAAGAAGCGGCTGACATTGTTGGTGGTACTCATAATTTTGGCCGTGAGACTAGTGGCTTAGGTCATGTTGCTGGTTATGACTCTAGATATGATGATGGCGCGCCGTTGGTAGAATTTAGTACCGATGAGGAAGCAGTGCCAGTGTCGGAGCATGATGGGAATGCGGTATTGGGCGCGCCCATGATCGAAGTCTTGGCCGATTCTGGCAAAGGCTCAAAGTCACTTTTAGATAAGAATAAACTTAATGCAATTTTTGGTAATTTACTGAGTATTTTAAGAAAAATTGCTTACGCGATTTTTATTAGTTTTAGAAGATTGATTAGATCAGTGATTGGTGTATTTTCTAAAAAAGTTTATGTTGATGAAAATGAAAG
>JAHDXH010000025.1 GCA_023382875.1 Patescibacteria group bacterium
GGAGTTCGCTCTCAAGAGCAGCTTTAAGAATAGCTTTTTCATCCAGAGGTTTGATGGTGTGGAGGTTGATGACTCCGGTTTTGATTTGTTTACTTTCCAGTGTTTTAGCAACTTCCAAAGCGGTGTGAACCATGTTGCCAGTGGCAATAATTGTAACTTGGCCATTTTCTGTGAGTTGTTGAGCTTGGCCAATGATAAATTGTTGGTTGGTGTCTAGGTTTGGAACTTCAGTTTTTGAGAGTCGCAAGTAACAAGGGCCTTTGATAGATGCAATTTGCTTGGTTGCTTCAAGTGCTTGTGAAAAATCAGCTGGGACAACCACAGTCATGTCTGGCAAAACTCTCATCAAAGCAATGTCCTCTAAAGCTTGGTGAGAAGCACCATCGCCGCTATTGCTTAAACCAGAGTGGCTGGAGGCAATCTTTATATTTAATCCAGCTAAAACTGCTTGCCTAATTTGCAGCCAATTAAGTCCTGGAGAAAAAATAGCGAAGCTGGTAATAATTGGAATTTTGCCACCGATTGCTAAACCAGCAGCAATGCCAGCCATGTTTTGTTCGGCCACACCAATTTGGAAAAATCTTTCGGGAAATTCTTTGGCAAATTCATGAACGCGGCATGACTCTGACAAATCGGCGTTCAAACAAACTAAGCTGGTCTCAGTTTTTCCAGCTTCAACGAGGCCTTTGCCGAAGCCATCTCTGGTAGATTTTAAAATTATTGTGTCGTTCATAGTTGAGCTAAAGCTCTATCTTTTTCATCATGATTTGGTGCCTTGCCATGCCACTCATATTTATTTTCCATAAAATCGACTCCTTTTCCCGGAATAGTACGACAGATGATAGCAGTGGGTTTCTGTGTGGTTTGTTTGGCAATTTTGATAACTCTAATCAGATCAGAATAATTATGTCCATCAACTTCAATAACTCTCCAGCCAAATAGTCTTATTCTTCTAGCTAGATCACCCTGAGGTAAAATATTTTTAACGTTGCCACTTAGTTGGATACCGTTCTGATCAATAATGGCAGTAATTGAGCTAAGTTTATGGGCTCCGGCATAGAGAAAGGCTTCCATAGTTTGACCTTCTGCTTGTTCACCATCGCTTAAAAGACAAAAAATGTGATTATTTTTTTGATCAAGCTTGAGTGCTAGTGATAAGCCAATAGCATGGGACAGGCCTTGTCCTAGTGGACCACTGGGGTTTTCAATGCCCGGCAAATGGTGAAGTGGGTGATGCTCAGGATGACCAGCAAGTCGTGAACCGATTTTTCTCAAAGTTGATAGCTCCTCTTTGGGAAAATAGCCTGCTTCTGCTAAAGTTGCGTACCAAGCAGGACAAAGGTGTCCAGCTGAAAAAAGCATATAATCACGCTCTGACCAGTTGGGTTGTTTGGGGTTGTGTTTGAGTTCAGAAAAGTACAAGCTGACTAAGATATCCACGATTCCCAATGAACCACCGGGGTGGCCGGAACCGGCTTCATAAATCATGGTAATAATATTGCGCCTGATTTGGGCGGCAATTTGGGGCAGATCTTGCACACTTTAACTATACCAAAATCAAAGCGATCTAGCGACTAAAGTCATCTTGAACCCTGACGATGTCATCTTCATTAGATGGGTTGGAAGGATCGGTGTGAGTCCAAATTTCAGCAACCAAGCCCCAGTCATCTAGACCCACTAAGCGATGTCTTTCTCCGAGTTTGATTCTAATGATGTCATTTTTTTGGTAAGTTTTACCCTCAACTAATTCATCTGTGTCATTAAGCACCACTTCAACTGGTTTGTCTAAAACACGCCATAGTTCTTGGCGGCGATGATGATACTGCCATGAAAGTCTCATATGAGGTGCAACTACCAGGATTTTTGGACTTAGTTTTAAACCAGGTTGGAATTCATTTTCTGAAATACTGGGGAAGTATTTTTGCAAAAACTCCCTGGTTTGATTTTCTTCAATAAGAAAATACGCGCCCCACGGTTTAGTTAGATTTTCTTCTTTAATAATAAAACCGCCGTCATGGAGTTCTTGACGAATTTGTTCGAAAATGGGTGGAAATTGGTTCATCATAATCAACAACTTAGCAAATAAAAAGTAAGTTGTAAAATCATCAGTTACAATACGCTTATGACTAAATTAGTCCCACAAACTCTCGAATTGCTCAAAGAAACCAAAGTCGGTGTTTTATTGGTTGATAAACCTACGGGTTGGACTAGTCATGATGTGGTGGGTTGGGTGAGAAAACAGGTAGGAGTGAAAAGAGTTGGTCATGCTGGTACTTTAGATCCATTGGCGACTGGCTTGTTGATTGTTTTGGTGGGTAGAGAATTCACTAAGTTGCAAGATACTTTCATGAAGCAGGATAAAGTTTATGAAGTAACGGCTAAGTTTGGAATTACCACAGATACTTATGATAGTCAGGGCAATATAGTTCAAAGTGTTGATTGGGATGAACTTAAGGAATTAACTAAAAATCAAGTTGAGTTGGCAATGAAAGATTTTCTTGGTGAAATTGAGCAGACTGTTCCAATATATAGTGCTGTCAAAATTTCCGGTCAAAAGCTTTATAACATGGCACGTCATGGTGAGGTAGTAGATAGTTTGCCTTCAAGAAAAGTAAAAATTTTTGATTTTAAATTGCTTGATTTTCGTTCGAGTGAACAAGATAAAGCCTGTGAAGCAGACTTTGTAGTCAAGGTAAGCTCTGGAACATATATTAGATCTTTAATTCATGATTTGGGAAATAAGCTGAAAGTTGGGGCAAATGTTACTGTTTTGAGACGCTTGAAAATTGGTGAAATCGACCTAACTGGATCAATTGTGCCTGTCTCAAAAAGATTGAGCTAATCGCTAAAAATTCAAAAACTTGTTGTTGTATTTTCAGTATGAACTTGCCTATACTTAAATAAGGACTCTTGTGCGAGTCACTTGGTTTATGTAATGAAAAAGGCAAACAATATCTTCATGATTGGCTGGGAGTATCCACCACATAACAGTGGTGGCTTGGGTGTTGCTTGTCAGGGTTTGACTGAAGCTTTAGCTGAACAGAATCAACAGCTTTATTTTACCTTGCCATATAGTTTGCCACAAAATGTTGGGCACATGAGGGTTTTAGATTGTTCACACCCAGATTGGAATTTGCCTAAAAATAAACCACCCTTTTTTGCTTATGATGCATTGAGTGGTTCTAATTTATTGACCGATGCCGAAGTTTCTGAGCATAAATTAGACCTAAATCAGCTCCATCTTTTGCCCCAATCAGATTTAGAGAAGCAAGTGATGCAGTATCATGATCAAGTGGTGCAAAAATCAAGATCGGCTGATTTTTCTGCTATTCATGCCCATGATTGGATGTCTTTCCCTGCTGGTATGGCATTAAAAGACAAAACCAAAAAGCCTTTAATTGTCCATGTCCACTCAACAGAATTTGATCGCAGCCCTCATGGTGGTAGTCAGTACATCATGAACACAGAATATGAAGGTATGAAGATGGCTGACGTCATTATTGCCGTGAGTGCTTACACCAAGCATTTGTTAGTCGAAAAATATGGAATTAATCCTAATAAAATTCAAGTGGTCCATAATGGTATTAGTCCACTTACAGACTCAGATCCAGGTCGCCATCACTTTGCTTCTTCTAGACCGATGGTAGTTTTTATGGGCAGGTTAACTGGTCAAAAAGGTCCAGAACACTTTTTGAAAATTGCTCAAATGGTTTTGAAACAAATGCCTGAAGTTTTATTTGTGATTGCTGGCCATGGAGACTTATACCAAGAATTGCTTTTTTCTAGTGCCGACAAAGGCTTATCGGGCAAAGTTTTATTCTCTGGTTTCGTTCGTGACCAACAGCGTGACAAATTGCTTGATCGCGCTGATGTTTTTGTGATGCCATCACTTTCTGAGCCCTTTGGTTTAGTGGCGGTGGAAGCTGCTCAACGTTCGACACCGGTGATTATTTCGAAAAGCTCTGGGGTGAGCGAAGTTTTGCCTCATAGTTTGCAAGCTGATTTTTGGGATACTGATTTGATGGCGAGACAAATTGTTGAACTGCTTGCTAATGAAAAACATGCACAAAGCATTGTGGCCAAACAGCACCAAGATTTGAAGCCTGTAACGTGGAAATCAGCTGCGCAAAAGGTTAAAGACATTTACTCTCGAACACTAGGCTTGTCATAGCTATGCCTCAAGTTTGTTTTTATTTTCAGTTGCATCAGCCTTATCGACTTAAACAATTAAATGTTTTTGATTTAGAAAAAAACAGTGATTATTTTACAAAAGATAATCGTCAAATTTTTCTCAAAGTCGCTGAAAAATCATATCGGCCAATGTTGACGTTGCTACTTGGGTTGACACAGGCTCAGCCTAAGTTTAGCTTTGCTCTTTCTTGTTCTGGAGTTTTTTTGGAACAAGCAGAAAAATTCTCGCCAGACATTATTGAATTACTGAAAAAATTGGCTCAAACCAAACAAGTGGAGTTTTTGGCGGAAACTTACTATCATTCTTTGGCCAGTTTGTATTCCGATCAAGAATTTTTTGACCAAGTTAAGCTTCATGGTCAAAAGATTAAAAAACTTTTCAATCTTAACCCTAGAATTTTTAGAAATAGTGAGCTGATTTATTCTAACCAAATTGCAGAGTTGGTGGCTAAGCTTGGCTACAAGGGTATTTTGACTGAGGCTGTTGATCGATATCTTGGCGGGCGCGACAAGACAAAGGTTTATTTGAGTTATACCGGCAAGCCAATTCCAGTTATGTTGAAGCACGCCCAACTTTCTGATGATATTGCTTTTCGTTTTTCCAATCGGCAGTGGGAAGAGTATCCCTTAACTGTTGAGAAATATTTACGCTGGGTGGAGATTTATTCAGAAAAACAGGTCGTCAATCTCTTCATGGATTTTGAAACTTTTGGCGAACATCAATGGGCTGATACAGGAATTTTTGATTTTTTCACGGCCTTTGTTCATCAATTTTTAGCCAAGCCATATAACTATTTTGTGACTCCAAGTGAAGCAATTAGCGGTTTGAAGAAAAGTGAGTTAGAAGTTTATGATGTGCCTGTGCCTATTTCTTGGGCAGATATTGATCGTGATCTGACGGCTTGGGTGGACAATTCTTTACAACAAGATTCAATCAAAAAAATTTATGATTTGGAAAGTGAAGTTAAGGCCGTTTTTGATGAACCTTTGCTTGATTTATGGAGGCGTTTGCAAACAAGCGATCACTTTTATTACATGTGTACCAAATGGGCTAATGACGGCGATGTTCATGCTTACTTTAGTCCCTATGAATCGCCCTTTGAGGCTTATCGGCACTATAGTATTGCCTTGGCTGATTTTCAGGCAAAGTTGTCAAATTTCAAAAACAAACAAGTAACAAAAAAGTGATAAGATGTTTGCATGTCCTGGCCACTTAAATACCGACCCCGAACTTTTGAAGAGTTAGCTTTACGCGATGTTCGTCAACAGTTACAAAAGCTACTAAGTTCGCCCAATGCCCCGCAAGTTTTTCTATTTGCAGGTCCCAAAGGTTCTGGTAAAACTTCTACCTCCAGAATTATTAGTTCGTTTCTCAACCAAGAGTTGGACGAACAGGAAAAAGAGAAGATTTTTTCTGGTTCTTCTTTTACAGTTCAAGAAATGGACGCGGCTAGTAATCGCGGTATTGATGACATCCGTTTACTCAAAGAGCGAGTGGTCATGCCACCTCAATTGGGTAAAAAGTCAGTTTATATTTTGGATGAAGCTCACATGCTGACTAAAGAAGCGTTTAATGCTTTGCTTAAGTTATTGGAAGAGCCACCAGAACACGCTGTTTTTATCTTAGCTACTACTGAGTTACAAAAAATTCCTGACACCATTATTTCTCGCGCTAATTTAGTGAAATTTAGACAGGCCACGGCCGATGAATTATCTGAGGTCTTGGAAAAAATTTTGACCAAAGAAGCAATTGAATTTGATAAAGACGCCTTGGAAAAAGTTGTAGCTAGGGCAGATGGTAGTTTCCGTGATGCAGTCAAACTTTTAGAAATGGTTTGTCGTGGTGAAAAGCGTTTAACCAGTGCTAGCTTGGAAGTTCTGGGTAGTTTGACTCTCCAAGATGACATTAGATTGCTCCTTGGAGCAGTGGTAGCTAAGGAAGAGCTAAAAGTTATTGAAGTGATTCAAGGTTTTAGAAAACAAGGTGAAGATGAGAAATATGTCACCAAGTCTTTATTAGAATTTTTACATCAGGATTTACTGTGCGGGTTGGGGGTTAATAGTGGGACGGCGGTGTTTGCACCAAAAGTAGATTTATTTTTATTAGATAACTTAGTGGCATTGCCACCAACTCCAAGTTCCATCAGTTTCCTTAATTTAGAAGTCAAGCTTTTGGATATTATTTTTAAAGCCAAAGATCGCGCTGGAGGTGCTAGCTCGGGAGCACCAGTGAAAACTGTTTCTAAGCCTGAGCTTATAAAAAAAAATCCTATAACGCCTAAAATTGAAGCAAAAACAGAGGTGGAAGCCAAGTTCGAACCAGCTGTAGAAGAAGTTGCTGATATCGTCAGAGCTAATACTTTGGTACCTTCACCACTCAAAGATTTTGTATCTGATAATTTAGTTGAGCCTGAGGCAGATGAGTACGTTAACCTGCAGGCAGTTTGGGGTGAGTTTTTGAAAGCTATCGAAAATCAAAACTTAACTTTGGCAGCGATTATGAAATCAGGAAAACTTTTGCCCGATGCTAATGGTCGATCGAGGATCGGTGTTTATTACAAATTTCATAAACTTCAATTAGAGCAGCAAAGGCAACTTAGTGTTTTACAAAATTGTGCCAGAGAAGTGGCCGGTGCTATTCCTAAATTCGAATTTGTCTTGCTTGATCAAGTAGCTAAGAGTGCTCCTGACCAAGTCCAGTCTAATGCTGCAAGCAATAATGGAACTGTTGTTCAATCAGTCAAACCTGCAGATAAATCTGCAGACGAAGGACTAGAATCTGCAATAAGCGAAGCACTTCTTTAGTAAGCACATGATTAAAGGTGACGTTGCTCTGAGATGTATTGATGGTAGAATTAATTCAGGAGGAAGATTATGCAAAACCCATTTAAAGCTTTAGGAGATATCAACAACTTGAGAAAACAAGCCAAGCAAATGCAACAAGATTTGGCCGCTGAAGAAATCAAGATCGAGCGAGGTGATATCGTAGTGATTATTTCCGGTGATCAAAAGATCAAGCATTTTAGTGTTCAAGGTATTACTAGCGATGATGCTGTAGCTGCTTTGAATGAAGCTATCAAAAAATCTCAAGAAATTGCTGCTAAAAAACTCCAAACAATGATGGGTGGAGCTGGTGGTTTGGGCAATATGTTAGGTCAATGAAACTCTTAGTTGCGACCAACAATAAAGCCAAACAGCAAGAATTTTCCCAAATCTTATCTCAAACCAATTTTGAATTGGTTTTTCCTGAGGATGTCGGTTTGTCAGATTTAGACGTTGCTGAAACAGGTGAAAGCTTTGTTGAAAATGCTTGGATTAAAGCCCAAGAATTTGCCAGACTTTCTGGTTTATTAAGTGTGGCTGATGATTCTGGTTTGGAAGTCGAGGCTTTGGGTGGTGCACCTGGAATTCACTCCAAAAGATTTTCTTCAGGTACAGATGAAGATCGATGTAAGAAAATTATTTCATTGCTAGATGGTCAAGAAAATCGTCGAGCTCACTTTAGAAGTGTTTTAGTTTTGGTTGATCCAAAAGAAAAAGTTGATCCTGATTTTTCCAAACATCAGCAAGATTTAGTTTTTGAAGGAATTTTTGCTGGTACAATTGCTTTCGCCATAAGTGGCAAGGAGGGTTTTGGTTACGATCCAATTTTTATACCAGAAGGTGAAACTAAAACGGTAGCTGAATTGGGTCAGGATTATAAAAATCAGCACTCACATCGTGCACAAGCCATTCAGAAATTAGCTGAGTATTTAGAAAGACAAAATAATGCTTAATTTTCCAACTTATATTCCAGATCAAAAAATATTAGATCGTTATGCAGATGTCTTGATTAATTATGCATTGAATTCTGGTGAGGGCGTCAAAAAAGGCGAAGTGGTCGAATGTGTTGTTCCTGACGTAGCCAAACCTCTGGCTTTGGCTTTGCAAAATGCTGTTTTAAAGGCTGGCGCTCAGCCAATGGTAAGATTATTGCCTACTGGTTTTGATCGTAGTTTTTATGAGTTGGCTAGCGATGAACAGCTAACCTTTTTCCCAAAAAAATGGCTCAAAGCTAAATCTGAGTTGATTGATCACCAGGTTGGCATTATTGCCGATGTTGATCCCCATGAATTGACTGATACTCCATCAGCAAAAATTATGATGTCACGTAATTCCAGAAAAGCTTACATGGATTGGATTACTAAAAAAGAAATTGATGGTCATTTCACTTGGACATTAGCTTTGTGGGGTGTGGAAGCCAAGGCTGCAATTGTTGGTTTATCTATTGAAGATTATTGGCAACAAATTATTAATGCCTGTTTCCTTGATGAACAAGATCCGATTGGTAAATGGCGCGAACTTGCTGCTTTCCAAAAGAAAACATTGGCAAAACTTAATGATTTAAGAATTGATTATTTAGAGGTAGTTGGGCCTGACGTTAATTTGGTGGTGGGCTTAGGCGAAGAAAGAATTTGGAAAGGCGGCAGTGGTCGCAATATCCCTTCTTTTGAATTCTTTACTTCTCCAGATTGGAGAAGAGTTGATGGTTGGATTAGATTTAATCAGCCAGTTTATCGCTATGGTCAAGTGATTGATGGTGTGGAACTCAAAGTTGAAAACGGTATTATTGTTAAGGCTTCAGCCAAAAAGGGCGACAAGTTTTTGCAAGAAATGTTAAAAACTGAAAATGCCAATAAATTCGGCGAATTTTCTTTGACCGATAAGAGAACTTCCAGAATTACGCATGTGATGGCCGAAACTTTATTTGATGAAAACATCGGTGGTCCTTTTGGAAATACCCATTTGGCTATTGGCCGTGCTTATCAAGATTGTTACCGCGGTGATGCTAGTAAAGTCACTAAGAGTGGTTGGCAAAAGCTTGGTTATAACTCATCTGCTGAGCACACTGACATTGTTAGTACTACCGACAGAACAGTCACTGCACATCTGACAGATGGCACTAGTTTGGTCATCTATAAAGATGGTATCTTTGTTTTGTGATGGAAAAAGACCTGCCTTTAGTTGCCTATTTTTGTGCTGAGTTTGGTTTGGAATCAAGACTGCCTATTTATGCTGGCGGCTTAGGTGTCCTATCCGGAGATACTTTGAAAGAAGCAGCCGATCAAAAATTGCCAATGGTTGGTATCGGGCTTCTGTATCATGGTGAAGGTGCAAAACAGATTGTTAATTTGGAAGGCGAACAACAGGAAGTTGATGTTCCTTTTGATGAATTGTCGGTGG
>JAHDXH010000026.1 GCA_023382875.1 Patescibacteria group bacterium
GAAAAAACAACCTTATCTAATCACTAAAATTAATCCTAATTTATTAGATCTATATGTCAATAATAATTATCAGTTATTGCCATATACACCTGCACAAGACTTATATCAAAACGCCAAAGAAATTTGGGGGGACTTTAACTTTGATTACCAATCAGCAAAAAGTAATAACGATTTAGAGCCACTATATAAGAAAATTTTGTCAGAAAACCCACTTTACTTTACCAATTATGCAGTGGGTGACTTTAGTGAGCTAAGACGTCGATTTAGCTTTGTCACTGCTGACTTGGACTGTGATGAACACTGTAATCTTTACCAGCTCTCAGTCAAAACTGAGCCTAAAAAAGATTTGGAACCTACTATTTATAACAAGATTAGCTTGAAAGCAATTTTCCCTAATGCGACTACCTCTCCAAAACAAAACTTTAATTTCACAGTAGTTGGTCATACTTACCCCGATTTAAATTTAAAAGAAAATCAAACCCCACCCGGACAAGTTGAAAGATACAATGAATTACAATTAGCCAATCGACTCAACTCTCTTACTGCTCAGCCAGCAGACTTTTTGGTTTTTCTGGGTGACTTAACTACTAAACTTGAAGATTCACGCTTTACTTACTTTGATCGATTCTTTACCAAAAACTTCGCCAAACCAATCATCAATGCCCAGCAAACTATCAATCCTAGAATTGCCCAAGAATACTTTGAACCATTTTCTATTGGCGACACTTATTTCTTGAGGCTAAAAACTTTATATACTGATACTTTGGAAAAAGGCGAGCTAATTAAATTTTACAATCTTTATTTTGACCTCGAATATTCTTCAGTCGATTACCTATTTATTTTAAGTTACCAAGATTTGAGAGACAACAAAACCTTTATGGAAAAGGTCGTACCATTACTAAATCAACTAACAAATAAAAGTATTTATGTGATCGCTGGCAATGGGGGAGAGCTAAATCAAAAAGTTCAAAATGACCAGCTAGGTAATGTTGGAAACATCACTTTCCTCAAAACTGGTTTCAATGAAACGACACCCGAATCTTCTATTAATGTTTCGGTTGATCCTATTTCTGGCGTAAATATCAAGCAATTTTAGTTACAATCTTCCATTAAAAGTCCAATAGTTTTTACTATTTGACTTAAGTAATAGATGTGTAATACAATACCCCTCGCACAACCGTGCAAATCTGATTCTCTATATAAGGAGTGTAAAACACAATGTTTGAATGGTCAGACGAGAAGTACGGTGTACGCCCCACTGAGGGAGCGTGTGGCTCTTTTAACAATCGGGAAACCAGTGTGACCACCTGCGGTTGCGGCGCTCCAAAAAGCGTCTACACCGACGATGGGACGGTCTGTGAAGAGCAGTCCGCCGCATTGCACGCCGAGTTTCACGGCTACGAATCCGCCGAAGCCTTCATGGAAGCGACAGAAGCCGCCGCGATGGGCTTCCCCGGTTACAGCGAAAGCCCGATGCCGGTGGATGCCGACCCCGACAGCGACTGGTTCAACATGATGAATGTTGACGAGCCGCCCGTTCAGTAGCCACCAGCGCCCTCAGCCTTACGAAGCCCCTCCCCTCAAAAGGAGGGGTCTTTGCATCTTAAGAGTTTTTTACCAAAATAGCCTTTTACATGGGTCTTTATTAGATTATTGACAATTACGTTTTTTTTCGTAACATCCTCTCATCCGCAAACTTATCACGTTGGAGTAGCGCCAAAATGTTCTTTAAATTGAAGACAACGTACAGCAATTGGACAGACCGCATCTCAGCAGAAGCTCTCGCCCGACTGGCAACTCATGGCATAGCCATCAGTCTCATTCAAGGCGAACAAGGGGAACTGCACCGCTTGATTGTCAACACCGAGAGTGGAGAATACGTCTACCTCGGCGAATTCAATCATCAGGAAACGCCTGAGCTTGTTTTAATCAACTTGCTCAATGATAACGCCGTTGAGATGTGTGCGCCCGTCCGTATTACTGCGCTCCTCTTCCTACGGATGCACGCTGTGTAAAAAACAGCTTCTTAACACGAAAACCGCCTTGTACAAACTGGGCGGTTTTTTGATTATAAAAAACTGTTGACAGATTTTGATATCAAATGTTATAATTACAATCTTGTCGAAAGACAGGCTGACTAACTTTGGCGAAGTTAGTAGGCCGCACTTTAACCGATTGCTTAATCAAAGGAGGCCAAAAGCCTAACTCAAAAAAACTCATTTGATTCCTCATGCTTGGTTGGTACAACGTCCTGTAAGACACGGCGGCCCGCCGAAAAGAAAGGAAAAAGATTGAGAGGATTAGCTCGTAGTCCTCCGGATTCATCAAACATGAGCTGAAGAATCCTTGGATGAGCATAAAGCAAAGTTCGACAAAAATCGCCAACAATCACAGCCCCCTAGCAATACACCGCTAGGGGGCCTGTCATTTCATAAGGCATTTTTGCTTATAAATTCAAATTTGTTATGATAGATTAATGGCACTCGCTATTTTGATTGTACTTGCTATTCTTTTAAGAATTCCCCATCTTTCAGGATCATTTTGGTTGGATGAAGCAGCTCAAGCCCTAGAATCAGCTAGGCCATTTGTCGAGCAACACCTCATCAGAGCAGATTTTCAACCACCATTAATTCATTATTTAACTCATTTTTCCTTATACCTATCTGATTCTGAATGGTGGCTAAGAACTGTAGCTGCCTTAATCCCTGGAATTATTACCATTGCTGTTTTGTATAAACTAGCCTCTAGCTGGTTTTCCAAAAAAGTTGCCATTTGGTCAACTTTACTGATCACCACTTCGTCTTTTCACATTTTCTTTTCTCAGGAATTAAGACCTTATTCTTTACCTGCCATGTTTGCCTTGCTCTCATGGTATTTTCTAAACAAAGAAGCTAATCTCAAAAATTTATCATTCTTTACCCTCACCACTATTGCTGGCCTTTACTCTAGTTATCTCTACCCGCTAGTGGCTATTTCCCAAGGTCTCTTTGTAATAATTTTCAAACGTCAAATTTGGCAAAAGTTCCTCACGACCGCAATTCTTTCTGCCTTAGCTTTTCTACCTTGGATGCCCAGTTTTTTGGATCAACTTAGTGCTGGTGGGGAGGTTAGAGAACAATTACCTGGTTGGGATCAGGTTGTTTCTTTGACTCAAGGCAAGGCGATCTTTTTAACTTTAGGCAAATTCTTATTTGGTTTAGATAAAATCGATCCCACACCTTTAGTCTTTTTATCCTTATTGTCTCTACTTTTAATTGGTTTATGTTTGGGTAAGGATTTTTATTTGGAAATCAAAAAAGAAAACAATCACTTCGCCAAAGTAAAAAATAATTACTTACAAGTATTGTTGATTTTCTTTGTCCCATTGTTGCTAGCTTGGATTATTTCTTTTGTCGTCCCTGTTTTAAGTCCAAAAAGAGTTTTGTATCTTTTACCATTCTTTTATTTGTTAATCTCAGCCCCTCTTGATTTCTTGCCCAAGAAAACAGCACCGGTTTTATTAGTTTTAACAGTATTTTTGCTTAACATTTTTACCACCACCCATTACTATTTCAACAAAAACTTGCAAAGAGAGGATTGGCGCACCTTACACACGCAAATTGTTAAAAGATTTGAAAATAAAAACGCCATTGCCGTCTTTTCTCATCCCGAAGCCTTTTCTCCATGGCGTTGGTATGATGGCGATGACTTTCCTAGTCTTGCCACTGGCACACTTTCTGTTTCACAAGTGCCAGACTTAAGCGAAAAATTCAAAGTCATTAATGACTATCAATACGTTCTAGTTTTTGATTATTTAAGAACTCTTTCTGACCCAGAAAATAAAATTTTAGAAACTGTTTCTTCTTTTGGGTTTAAAGAAATTGAAGTGATTGATACGCCAAATATCGGCTTTGTTAGGATTTATGCTAGGCCAGAGGCAGTTCTTTCGTCGCTAGATCAAGAGTTTTAGGCTAAAATAGATTTTATGAACATCGGCGTTGATATCTCATCTTTGGTTTTTGATCGCGGAGTTTCTCGCTACACTGCCAACTTGGTTCGTAGCCTAGCATCTGATCCCAGCCTTAATCTTTACTTATATGGTTCAAGCTTAAGACAAGAGTCATATTTAAAAAAGCAAATCAAGAACTTAACTATAAATGCCAAGGCCAAAGTTAACGTCAAAATTCAAAAATTACCACCTAGCTTATTAACAAAATTTTGGGACTTTGGCTTCAACCCGGTGAGCAAAATTTTTCCTAAACTTGATGTTTTTCACTCTTGGGATTGGATTCAGCCACCAGACAAAAAATTACCCTTAGTTTCTACAATTCATGACCTGGCAATTCTAAAATTCCCAGAAACTGCTCACAATGAAATTTTAAAGCGTCACCAAAAATCATGGGATATTCTCAAAAAAAGACAGGCTCAAATCATCGCCGTCAGCCAGGCTACCAAAAAGGATATTATTGAACTCCTAGATATTCCAGCCAAACAAATCACTGTTATTCACGAAGCTTTGCCTCAAGAAACTCTTAGCGTGGCGGAAAAACTTAGCGATGAAAAATATGAAGAAATCAGAGCGAAACTAAAATTAAGCAAACCTTTTTTATTTTTTGTTGGCACCAGAGAACCTAGAAAAAATTTACTTAGACTCATTGAAGCTTGGCAAGAATTGGCCAATGATTACGACTTAGTTATTGCAGGGGCCGAGGGTTGGGATAAAAGCGATCAAGAAAGCACGAAGTTTAACCACCAACCTCGATTTTTAGGCAAAGTTAGTGATCAGGAACTAGTCGTCCTTTACTCAGAAGCCAAATGTTTTGTTTATCCAAGTTTATATGAAGGTTTTGGGTTGCCAATATTAGAAGCATTTTCCTTCGGTACACCTGTAGTAACTAGCAATATTTCTTCCATGCCCGAAGTGGCTGGAAACGCAGCTGTTTTAGTAAACCCCCTCAATGCAAAAGCTATTTTAGCTGGAATAAAAGAAATTTTGAACGAAAATAAAGAACAAGAACAAAGGCGTTTACAAAAAATGATTATTAGATTGCAAGTTTTTTCTTGGGACAAAGTCGCTGCCCAAACCAAACAAGTATATATTAAAGCTTATGAGCAACGTACTTAAAATCGCTATCGATGGCAATGAAGCCAATATTACTAACCGCGTAGGTAGTAATGTCTATGCTTTTGAAATATTGGCCAACTTATACAACCTGGTCAAAAATAAGTCAGTCGAAGTTACGGTTTTACTCGCCAATGAACCTATCAAAGATTTGCCGACAGCCAATAAAAAATGGTCGTATAAAGTCATTAAACCAACCAAGCTTTGGACGCAGTGGGCATTACCAATCCATCTTTTTTTATACGCCGATCAATACGATGTTTTTTTCACCCCCGGGCATTATGCACCCAGATTTTCTAGAGTTCCTTATGTTAGTTCGGTAATGGATTTGGCTTATATTAATTTTCCCGATCAATTCAAAAAGCGCGATTATCTCCAACTTTTGAATTGGACTAAATATTCTGTGCAACGAGCCAAAAAAGTTGTTGCGATTAGTGAATTTACCAAGCAAGATATCATTAAACATTACAAAAAAAAGGAATCTGATATTGTGGTTGCTTATCCAGCCATTTATCCTCAAACTACCAAGATTGCTCCAGTTCATAAGCAAAAAGTTTTATCCAAATTTAACATTAACCAACCATACTTTTTGTATGTGGGTACCATTCAGCCTCGTAAAAATTTGATCAATTTGATTGAAGCTTTTGAAAAACTTTCCAGGCAATTGCCACTAGGAAAAAGAAAAAATATCAAAGAAATCAAATTAGTAATTGCGGGAAAAATCGGTTGGTTGGCAGATGATATCGTTAGTCGAGCTAAAAATTCTCCTTTCAAAAACCAAATAATTTTGACCGGCTTCATTTCTGACTTTGAAAAAAAGGTTTTGCTGGACAACTGTGTCAGCTTAGTTTTAACTGGTTTATACGAAGGTTTTGGTATACCACCACTTGAGGCAATTAGCCACCAAATTGTTCCAGTTGTTTCTAATACTTCAAGTTTGCCAGAGGTTGTGGGAAAGGCCGGAATTCTAGTTAACCCTCAAGATAGTAGTGACATTGCTCGAGGATTAAAAGAAGTTTTAAACCTGACCACCCGAGAAAAGCTTAACTATAAAAAAGCTGGTGAAATTCAGCTATCAAAATTTGACTGGAAAAATTCTGCCCGAGAAATTCTGAAAACATTGGAAAAAGTCGGCGCTCATGAATAAAAATTCTTTGATTATTCTTAGTATTGATCCGGGTTATGACCGCTGCGGTTGGGCCATTGGCGTTAAAGAAAATGGGGAATACAAAAATTTAGATTTTGGCTTGATTCAAACCCAAAAAACTCATTCTATCTTTGAGCGCTTTGCTGAAGTAAGTAATTTTC
>JAHDXH010000027.1 GCA_023382875.1 Patescibacteria group bacterium
AACTGCCGCTCTTTCTGGATCTTGACCATGAAGCAATGCGGCAACATAACCAACACAAAAAGCATCACCTGCGCCCGTAGCATTAACGGTCTCAACTTTTTTGGCTTTATAAAGGTGGCGACTACCATCCGAGAGAAAAATTCGACCGCCATTCAAGCCATCAGTCACCACCACCTGACCAACTTGTTTAATCAATTGATCCTGTTTTTTCTCGACTAGCTCCCACTCTTCTTTATTAAGGATCAAAACTTTGACCGCCAAATCTTCAATTTTTAACTCATCTTTATTAAGCAAATTTAAATCAGCTGAACCTGGATTCCATGAGCAAGAAACATTGTAAAAACGTAACGTCTCAAATAAGTTTTTCAGTGTTCTGAGTCTGCCTGACAAACTAGACACGTGCACCCAATTAGCTTCAGCGATCTCAGAAGTTTTCAAGTCATCTGGGTCCAACATTGATGAAGCGCCTCGGTGAACCAAAATCATCCTCGACCCGTCCGGTGATCCCAAAATAATCGAACCACCCGTTTCTTCTTTGCGTTCGCGCACAATCATTTTGGTGTCCACACCCTCATTTTTCAAATCTTCTATTACAATTTTGGAAAATTCATCATGGCCGGTTTCAGAAATTATGGCGGTATCAAAGCCCAACCGACTAAAACCAACTGCTGTATTTCCAGCCCCGCCACCAGTTTTCAAAACAAAGCTATCAACATTAGATTTTCCCGAGGGGTCACCAATTCTCAGTAAACCACTTTTATCTTTAATAAACTGGCTAGAGCTAATAAAAATGTCGATCAGGGCAGATCCAATGGTGATGACACGCATACTATTATTACCTCAAATTATTATTCTTCTAATCTGGCTTTCAACTCCACTTCGAAGTCCGCCAAAGCTTCAATCAATTCTTCTTGATTTTTGACTATTTTATAAACTTTTTGCTCTTTTTCTGAAATAAAGAATTGATCTATCACTACATCCATCAAATCATGCCAAAATTCACCGTACAAAATCAATGGCTTATGATTGCCATAATAAAGGTGTGCCAATAACCAAGCTGTAGCCCACTCGGACAAAGTACCAGTTCCACCTTGGAAGCAAATAAAAGCATCTGACTCATCCATCAAGCCAAACATTCTTTCAATGTAATTAGCAGTTTTGATTTCTTTATCAACAATGTTTTTGTAAAAGCGTCCTTCAAACTCAGGCATGTCTTGTGGATAAAAAGTTACAGCCACAGTCTGACCTCCGCCCGCAATCGCGCCTTCGGTTGCCGCTGCCATGACTCCAGGGCCACCGCCGTTAACAATAATTTTGCCATGATAAGCCAAATGTCTGGCAACTGCAAAAACCTCACGATAAAGTGGATGTTCTGGATCAACATCAGCGCTACCAAAAAATGCCACTCGCTCGATTTTGGCACGAACTTTGGGTCTCGGCACGCGCAGAGGAAACTTTAAATTTTTTCTTTGATCTAAATCAGACATTGATAAACCTTTCCAAAGTACTTTGAGGATTTTCACTTTGCCATAAAGCACTACCCACAGCTACGCCACTAACTTGGTGGGAATCTAACAAAGATAAATGCTCTAACTTCACTCCCCCATCAACAATTATTTCTAAATCCGGATTAAGTTCCTCTGCTCGAGCTACCACTGCCTCAATTTTTGCCAAAACTGCTTGGTCAAATTTCCTGCCTTGTTCTCCAGCTTCAATGGCCATTAACTGTAAAACAGCTAATTTTTTGAAGGTTAAATCAGAAATTTCTTCATCTGGAGTAAATAAGTTGAGAGCTAAACCAGGTTTGATTTGTCGTTCAATCAATGAATCAACAAAATCAGTCTGACTAGACATTTTCTCGACTTGACCAATGACTGCTCTGACTGGCAAATTACCAATGTAGTTAATAACTTCTTCAGCAAAACCAAGTGGTTCTTCCGTCATTAAATGAAAATCGACCTGTAAATTTGCGAAGTCTACATCAATCAAATCCATTGGTGTCACAGTTAAATTATCAACGAAATAACCATCAATAATATCGACGTGAACAGTCTCAACTTTTTTTTCTTTTTTAATAATTGCCAATTGTTCCTCAAAAATATCGACAGAATCAGTCAAAATAGCTGGATAAATTTTCATATTAGGCTTTTTCTAAATCTAAAATTTTACCAAGGCGACGAACATGTCTTTCCTCACCTTTAAATTTGGTTTGCAAAAAAACTTCGACTAATTGCAAAGTTGTCTCAACTTCTAGAAAGTCTGCCGCAATCACAAGTGTGTTCAAATCATCATCACCTCTGGCTGCCTCAACTTGACTAGGAGTCCAAGCTAAACTAGCCCTAACACCTTTGATTTTATTAGCGGCAATATTGACACCAGCTCCCGAACCACAAAAAATCACCGCTCTGGCCATTTCATCTTTAGCCACTTCGTGTCCAGCCCTGCTGGCAAAATCCACAAAATCGTCATGAGGATCAAAGTGATCGTTACCCAGGTCTTTGACTTCAAAACCGGCTTCTTTTAGCCAACTGAAAACAATTTCTTTTTGCTCAAAACCCCGATGGTCACTCGCTAAAAATATTTTCATAATTAATCAATTCCTAATTCTGCTTTTGCTTCTTCACTCATCATATCAGGAGTCCATGGTGGATCAAAGGTGAGATCAATCTTGATGTCATGTGCCAAATCAATGCCATCAAAAACACTCAACGTTTCTCTAATTAAATCATCAAAAACGTCAACCAAAGGACAACCAGGACTGGTCAAAGTCATTCGAATAAAAATAGTATTGTTTTCAATTTTAACTTCGTAAAATAAGCCCATGCTCACTAAATCTAAACCAGTCTCAGGATCAATAACTTGAGCAAGCTGCTTGTAAACATTATCTAGTGTTAATTCCATTTGACCATTTTAACATCCAAAAAGACCTCCTTACGGAGGTCTTTTATTTCACAAATAAGCAGTGAAATTAGGCTTTCTTCTTTAAGACTGGCATACCAGTTCTCTCGGTTTCGACAACCATGTAACCAGCTGGTAATTCAGCTAACACACCTTCTCTGACATCGCGAGCGAAGAAATAAATTCTTTGAACTCTACCATTTTTCAAGGTAACTTCTCTGGTGTGAAGGAAGTAGGTTTGACCTTTTTTGTTTGTGTGTGAAAAAGCTTTATTATCTGCCATAGGCTCCTTTTTGCTTTAATATTATTACTACTAATTTAGCCTAGCATACTTGAGTATCTCATCAAGTACCAATTGGCTTTATTAATTACTTCAAGAACTACTTCTAAGCCTCGCTCCCAAGACTATTCAGTTGCTTCAGCTTTGTCCTTCACCAAACCCTTGAGTAAAATTTCAGATGGAGCGGTTGCGCCAGCTGAGTCTTTGGAGACAATGACTTCAAAAGGCAAGGTCTCAGCAGAGATCGCAGCGGTACCACTCATTCCACCCTTGAGATATTCAAGTGGGAAGGCTTTTCTGATCGCTTCAGAATTTGGATCTTTTAGCCAAACTTGATAATTTGTTCCTGGAGAATTCTCTAAATCGGCAGTCACAGAAAATCTGACTTTGCCATCATTAATTTCGTAGCGCAACTTGCCAGTGTTGCCATTTTCACCTTTGAGATCAACGCTTTCATAGTCACCTACCCCGCGCAAAGCCAAAGCTGTATCTTCATCTGATAATTCTTCAATAGCGACATTTTCCGCGAAAGGAGTAATACTGCCACGGTCAGTGCGGTTGTTGTACCACCTAAAGGCCAAGAATAAAACAATGGCTAAAGATGCTAAAGGAAAGATAAAAGGAAGTACTTTTTTCATATGGCCCCTCTAATATTGGCTCGTCTAATTTATTATTGTTGCAACAACGCTCTAACCTGGTTGGCCAGATCTTGAGGGGCAGTTTTGTTGTTGTTTAGATAGATCGTTGGTGTGGAATCCACGTTGAGTGCATATCCATCGGCGACATCCGTCTCGATGCGCTTCTTGATCTCATCTGATTCCATTCTGGCGATAAATTTTTCTTTGTCAATGTTCAATTGTGATGCATATTCGATCAATTTCTCCTTTACTGCATCTTTTGAACTCAAGCTAGACCACACTGATTGCTCGGCAAAAACCAGATCATGAAACTCCCAAAATTTTCCCTCTTCGCGAGCTGCTTCACTGGCCCAAGCCACCATTCTGGCATAAGGGTGAATTGAATCTAAAGGAAAGTGACGATAAACAAACTCCACTTGGTCAGCATAAGTAGTACGAGCGTTAATCAAAAAAGATTTTTCTAAATTAGCGCAAGCTGGACACTGAAAATCGCTAAAAACTGATAAAACAATTTTCTTTTGAGGCTGAGCTGAGGTGCTAGCATCAAGGGTAGCACTATCGCTGGCCAACTTTTCTAAATTTCTTTGACCAACTACTTTAGCCTGATCCGCTGGACCAGTGGGAGTCGCAGTTTTATTGGAAAATAAAAATGCCACCCCAACTACTAACGCCAAAGTGCCACCCACAGTCGCCAACAATAAAGTTAAATTTTTCATATCTTTTTATGTGTAATTTATTATGCGTAGTTGATCTTCTTTCACTCCATTTGTCAAGCAAAGATTTTTGATCTTTTCTCCGGTCTCATTGTCAGTGCAAATATAAAAATCACTATCAGCATTAATTTCGTGAACATTTAAACAATCCAAAACATTACCCCGACACAAACTCCATTCTGGCAAAGCGTTAGCCATGACTGGATGAAAACTAAAATTGGGAAAACTTTCAATCAAGTCTTGCCAATCTTCAGTCATAAAAAGTTGGTCCAAATTATCTAATCCCCAAAACAAAGTTATTTTTTTCTCAATTCTTTTGACTTGAAGTAGTTCCTGCACCATCGAATAAAGTGGTGACACCCCCACCCCAGTGCCGATCAAAATGAGCTCAGCATCGCTATCATAGTCAATGACGAAGTCGCCACTCGGGCCAGTAAAATCAATCACTGAACCAAAACTCAAGTTAGTAAAAAAATCTACACTAAGACCAGTCACTGTTTGATCAATTAAAATTTCAAAGCCGTGATCAATATCTGGCGAAGAAAAAATGAAATATTCCTGCTCTAAATTGTCGCTAATTTTAATTTTGACAAATTGGCCTGCTTTGAAAGGCAGATAATGAGGGTTTTTAAGTTCAAAACTATATTTGGTAAAAGAACTATTTAGTTCTAGTTTGTCTTCAAAGGTCGCCTGCAGATAAGTCATGACTTAGGTGCTCAAAGCATACAACTTTTTAAATTCTTGGCGGGCTCTGAAAAGTTCAGACTCCACAGCTCTAGTAGTTTTACCCAATTCTTTACTAATATCAATCACTTTTTTCTGGTCAACATATTTTTTCATCAAGAGTTCAATTGACTCTGCCTTCATTTGCGACAAAACCTGTCTAACTTTAATGGCACTTTCGTGTGCGTCAGCAATTTCTTCACTCAGTAATTTTTCACCAAGGGGCACATATTTTAAGGCTTTTTTGGCATATTTTTTACGATAGTAGTCAGCGATTTCATGACGAGCAATTCCACACATCCAAGTGAAAATACTGGACTGGCCTCTAAATAGCGGCAGATGCTTTAAACAACTCATAAAGACTTCTTGAGTCAACTCTTCTGTGTCTTTTTCGATAGAAACTTTTTTGGCAATAAAAGCCGCGATACGATGGCGATATTCGCCATACCAATCTGAAACTGCTCGAGGGTTACCTTCTTTTAGTCGAATCAATAACTCGTCCTGCATGTCATCTATCATAGCATAATCTGATGATCTAGTTTGTTATATTGAGAACTGTTGACACTAATCGAAGGGGTGTGAGATTCTTATTACCCACTCACAAATTCAACACAACAGATTGTGGTTGTGAACAAAGAGAGGCACAAGAACTAGATACACACCTATTACATGCTTTGTCCATATTGCGGCAAACCAGCGACATCTGTAATTGATTCGAGAGAATCAAAAGATGGCAGTTCGACTCGCCGTCGCCGTCAATGTGATAGCTGTGAAAAACGCTTTACTACCTATGAAAGAGTGGAAGGCATTGATCTGAAAGTCATAAAAAAAGATGGCTCCAGAGAAGAGTTTAATCGAGAAAAGTTAAAAAGAGGCTTAATCAAAGCCACTTGGAAAAGACCAGTTTCCATGGCTGAC
The DNA here is from genome assembly GCA_023382875.1 of Patescibacteria group bacterium. Taxonomy (GTDB): domain Bacteria; phylum Patescibacteriota; class Microgenomatia; order UBA1400; family PJMF01; genus JAHDXH01. Next base: position 6,171 of record JAHDXH010000027.1, read on the forward strand.
ATCGAAGATTTGTTGGAGAAC
>JAHDXH010000028.1 GCA_023382875.1 Patescibacteria group bacterium
ATCTCATCAATACTTTTTCTGATTCATGTTCAGGCAAGACATCAACATTGCTCAAACTGAGAAGGTCAACATTTTCGAGAAGTGAGACCGCTCTCGCATAAGAATATTGCACATAAGGTGCACTGTTACCTTCCATGGTCAGCATTGAATCCCAATCAAAAACAATAGACCGACGTGGATCAGCCATTAAATCATTCCATTTCAAAGCACCAACAGCGACTTGGCGAACCAAGGTATCCTTTTCTTCTTTTGATTTGACATGACTGCGCTCTTCAACCAACTTGCGTGTTCTGTCAAAAGCTTCCTCAACCACATCTTCAAGAAGAATGACTCTACCTTTTCTGGTAGACATCTTTCCTTCAGGTAAACTGATCATGCCAAAATAAACATGCTTACTGTTTTCGGCGATTGGATATCCCATGCGACGCAGTATTTCGAAGAATTGTTGAAAGTAAAACTTTTGATCTTCACCAACCACATAAATCATTCCCGTGGCTGCCTCTGCATCATTACGATGAATTCCTGTTGCAATTTCTCTCGTCAAATAAAGTGTGGCACCGTCTGATTTTTGAACAATGGCTACGCCCAAATTTACGTCTTCCATATTAACAACAGTTGCACCTTTGCTCTCAGAAGCTACTCCACTTTCCTTGATCTTTTTAATAGTATCTGGGAGCATTTTTTCGTAATAACTTTCACCTCTAGTCCAATCAAAATCTACCCCCAAAACGTCGTACATTTTTTGGAATTCTTGAAGTGACCAATTGACAATTTGCTGCCAAATAACTCGAGCACTTTCATCTCCCCCTTCCAAACGCTTGAACCACTCTCTGCCTCTATTTTTTACTTCCTCTGCCTTTGCTTCGGCCTCTTCTGGACTTAATCCTTGATACAACTCGCTATCTTTTTCGCCAGCATCGCTAATGCGAACATATAGCTTTTGCAGCTCTTCAATTGGATTTTGAGCAATTGTTTGCTCATCTCCCCACAATTCAATAGCATGCAGTAAATGGCCAAATTGAGTTCCCCAGTCACCCAGGTGGTTATCTTTAATAACTTCAAAACCTAAGTGGTTATAAATACGAGCCAAAGAATCACCAATAATAGTCGAACGCAAATGACCAACACTCATTCTCTTAGCAATATTTGGCGATGACATGTCAATAATAATCCTTTGACCAACGCCAATTTCTTCTTTACCGTAATCAGCCCCCATTTCAAAAACTTCTTTGCGTACCGCAGCCGAGAAAACCTCATAATTAAGCTTAACGTTCAAATATGGTCCTACTGCTACGTACTCATGAACCATCTCACCGCCCTTAGGCATTTTATCTGCCAGTTCTTGAGCAATAAGGGCGGGATTTTTTTTGTAAATTTTGGCGAGAGCTCCACAGTGGAATCCAAAATCTCCATCAACACCAACGGGTGAAGGCTTGATTTCTATAGCTTCCACTATCTCTTTTTCAACACCAATTGCCTCTAAAGCAAGTAAAAAATCTTTCTTCACATTATTAATTGGATCAGTTGTTTCTGCCATTCCAATCAAGGCCTCGACTGGCAAACTGAGACTTTCCTCACTTTGCTCAGCTATACGCTCAACTTTTTCCTTACTTTTTTTAGGCATATGTTTGTTTATTAACGAATTTCAGAAGTTGCACAATGTGCACCACCATAAAATTTTGTTAATTCATTCATTTTTAATAAAACTGTATTGACCGCGTGTTGATTAATAAAATTAGTTACTTCTGGAGTTCCATCTCTGGTGACAAAAACCGTTGTATCTCCACCTTCACTACCATGAACTAAAACGTTGGGAGCGTAATTAAGCTGTTCATCTCTCGACATATCGTACACATTACCAGCATTTCTATCAATCCAGGCTCCAAAATTCTCCGGCTGAAGCTTAACAATTTCTCCCTTACGACGTGCCAAAATAGAAATCTCTCTTTGTCTAGTTAATTCACCACAATGAATTATTGCTCCAGGAGCAATTTGCTGCATATAAGTATCTAAGTGCATTTGATCTTGAGTATCTCGCGTTGGACCTTGCACCACCATTGGAATAATTCCATCTCCACTGACATTAAACAAACTTTCATGCATTGCATACCAAGCTTTTACAGCTTCGTAAGAAGTTCTTTCTGCTGTACCAATAAACGAATACAACTGACCATTGAGCTCAAGTGGCAAAATATCACCACCTTCTATACTTGCTGTACTTTTACCAGTAACAACTGGCTGGTAATTGATGCCCAATGCGTCAAATCCGATCTTTGCTAAAGCCACTTCCTGATCTCTAATCGAATAGAACATCTGATGAGTACCCATCTGGTTGCCAGTTATATGGTTAGTATCTCTCCAAAACAAAAAGTTGCCAGCTGGAGGTAGATTTGGATTAAAGTGCTTTAATTTACCACTTGGGTTAAGAACATTATTAAGCACACCATTGATAGCAATTGCTGCATCTAAGCCCATACTTTTGACATCATGATCAAAGAGACTGGTTATTTCCGCAACAAGTCGATCAAAATCAGCCACTAAACCATATTGACGTTGCAATTCATAAGCACGACAAATTAACTCACTTAAAAATTTATCTCTGGAAGTAAAGGCCAAATCGTTTCTGCGAGCAAGCTCAGTACCAATAATTTCACGCATATTAAATGACTTAATACCGTGCTGTTCGAATGTTTCACGCATTCGATCATGGTCTTGTCTAGCTCGCATCACATTAGCATCTGAGGCATTTGGTTCAAAAAGGGAAGTTTCAGGAGGAAGGGTTAAACAAACTGCAGCTTCTGTTCCAGGTGGACCAGACAAAATACTTTTAATAGGATCTAATGGTGAATAGTTTTCTACTCTCATAACCCTCCAATCTATGTTGCTACTGCTGGCAAGCTAGATGTAGAAATATCACAACACAAATAATATGTAAATATCAGAAAGAAAATTGGCAGTTGAATTTTATTTAATTAAAGCATTAATGGTTTTTTCAAATTTGCTTTTTTTAACTACCCATTCTGTTTTTTTCTTTTTAAGCGCATCTTCTATTTCTTTTAACCTTAAATCGCCCGTTGAACCTTGAGAAATCGCCAGCGATAAAACTTCGCCCGGCTTGAAATTTGGAATGTCTGCAAGATGATCTTTTACGTATAGATAAGCTTGTCTGAAAGGAAGACCTTGTTCCTTCATCAAAACATAAGCCCAATGAGCAGCAAAAATCTCTTTTGGTAAGTGTTTTTCAACTGCCTTTTTATTTACCACCATAGAATCTACAAATAATTCAACAATTTGTAACGATGACAAAGTAGTAGACATGGCAGTAAATAACCCGCCTTTCGCTTGTTGCAAATCTCTGTTGTAACCAGAAGGCAAGCCAACTGATGAGTTGCTAAACTGCATCTGAATCGTAGCTACTTGGTGATATTTTGCCCTCATCAACTCCAGCGCATCCCAATTTTGTTTTTGCGGCATAATACTGCTACCAGTGCCTAAGGCTTTATCAAAAGATATGAAAGAAAATGGCTCGGTCGTGAAAAGCAAACTATCGGTAGCAAATTTGTTCAAGGTTGCCATAATTTGCGATAAAGAATGAAGAGTTGCTGATTCAATCTTTCCTCTAGAATTTTGACAATACAGAGCGTTGTTTTGCACTTTAGAAAAACCTAACAACTTCGCAGTATATTCTCTATCCAATGGCAAAGTGACTCCATAAGCAGCTCCCGACCCCAGTGGTGATTGATCGTTGAGTTGATAAGCCGTTTCTAACAAAGAAAGATCATCGATTAAGCTTTCAGCAAAGGCACCCAACCACAAACCAAACGAGGACAACATCGCAGGTTGCATATGCGTCATGCCGAGCATTGGTTGTTCGGCAAGCTGATTAGCTTTATTTAAAAATGATTGAATCGCATCAATTGTTTCCAAGGCAATTTCAATCAACTTGGTTTTTGTGTAAAGCCTAATATCAACCAAAACTTGATCGTTTCTTGACCTACCCGTATGAAGTTTTGCTCCTGATTCTGGAAATTCTTGGGTCAAATCATTTTCAACTTTAGTGTGAACATCCTCATCTCCAAGAGCTAGAAAATATTTTCCCGACTGATATTTGTTTAATATTTCAATTAAACCTTTTCTGATGTTGTTTAAATCTTTCTCTTCAATTAGGTTTTGCTTTTGCAGCATTTGTGCATGAGCCAATGAGCCATATATATCAAAATTAATAAGATTTTGATCTAACAAGACATCATCACCAGATGTATATTCCTCAACTAACTGATTTAGATTGATTGTACTTTGCCAAAGTTTTTTCATATATTTTGAATTTTTAAACAAAAAAAATCCCCCTCATCCACTTTCTATTAAGTAGACAAAGGGGCGTCTTTACAAACGCGATACCACCCTTATTTTCTAAACAATTACTTATTTAGACTTATCAACCTGCTCTGTTTTTATTAATCAACGACACAGGCCTTGAACTCTTACGGTTTCTGCCGGCTTCGATTTTGCGAAGCTCCGTGTTTTATTAATACTTGCCGGTCGCGACACCGACTCTAACGGATTTCTATTTGAGAAGTATATTAATACCTAAACAAAGCAAAGTCAATAAAAATTGATCAGCTATTTTTCCTCTTCCATTGTCTGTAATTTCCAGAAGTGAGTATACAAACCGTCGGGATTTTTAAGTAACTCGCGATGAGTACCCATTTCTACAATGGTTCCACCATCCATCACCACAATTCGATCGGCTTTCACCACCGTCGAAAGGCGGTGTGCCACGATAAAAGTAGTTTTGCCTTTAGCTGATTGCCAAAAAGCATCTTGAATTTTCTTTTCAGACTGAGAATCTAATTGCGAAGTAGCTTCATCAAAAATAATAATTTGAGGTTCAGCCAAAATCATTCTGGCAATAGCCAAGCGCTGCTTTTGACCACCGGATAGTTTAACTCCCCGCTCGCCAACGTGAGTTCTCAAGCCCAGTGGCATCGAATCAATAAACTCATTCAAGTTAGCCATTTTTACGGCTCGCTGTAGTTGTTCCTGAGTATACGAAGTAGCTCCATAAGCAATGTTGTACTCGATGGTGTTATTAAAAAGAATCGGGTCTTGTGGCACTACACCCATAAATGAACGCAAATGATCTTTGGTGAAACTTCTAATGTCAGTCCCATCAAGCAAAATTCGGCCAACATTGGGATCATAAAAACGCATTAAAAGCTTAGTAATCGTAGTTTTCCCGGCACCGGAGTGACCAACAAAAGCTACAGATTCACCTGGTTTAATTACCAAATTCACATTGTTCAAAGCATCTTGTTTGCCATCAGGATAAGAAAAACCTAAGTTTTCAAACTCAATCTCGCCTCTAACATTCTCCAAAACCAAAGGTTTTTTGGGATCAATAACTAGGGTTTTTTGACTTAAAGGAGCAAAGTAAGAAAGTAAGTCAGTTTGCTGTTTGGCTAAATCTCTCAACTGAAAAACCAGATCGAAAAATTTACTATAAAAATCACTAATAAAACCAACAATCATCACTAAACTGCCTCCAGAAAGTTGTCCCAAACGGAACAGATTTAAAGAATAAAGTAGAACAATTACAAAACCTAGATTGCCAATACCACCCACTACCAAATCAATCAAACGAAAAGAATTGGCATAAGCCCACAAACTATTGATCCACGGTACAAACTCAAACTTAAGCCTAGAAAGTTCTTTTCTCTCCTTGGCAAAGAGCTTAACCGTCTCAAAATTCAATAAATTATCAACGATCACCGAAGAAATATCATCTTCAGCCTGGTTAAAATCTTTACGAGCTTTGACATTTTTAACAATCAAAAAATAAGAACATGCAAAGTTCAACCCAAAGACACCAAGCATCATTAAAGCAATATTAATATTTGCCTGAGCAAAAAAGGTTAAA
>JAHDXH010000029.1 GCA_023382875.1 Patescibacteria group bacterium
TACAGATACCAAGCTATCATTGCAACCAATTTTAAGACCTTTTTGACCGTTATCATCAATGTCAACGAAATAAAGTAAAACATCCTTTTCTTCTTCAGCCGGTTTTACTACAAGTGTTGGTGAGGTTAATATTTCTGGACTTGGAGTAACTATAATTTCTATGGTTTCGCCACTGGAAAGTTTTTTTACTTGATTGGTAAGAAACACAATGCCAATGAGAAGTAAGAATAAAAAACCAAAAATAATAATTAGACTTCGTACATTATTGTTCATACTTAATTAGTATAAAGATTTTTCGTAAAAATTGAGTCAAATTTCTCTATTATTAATGTAAGAAAATTTCACTTGCACTCTTCTTACATTAGCTTTAACTATTTCCCACATTTCTTTCTGACAATAGCTTTAATAAAAAATACTGAAAGGTTGTATGGAAAATACAAACAACGACAAAAAAGGTGGCATGAAGGTTAATCCGGTGGCTGCGACCGCAATGGGTGTGGCTGTTGGAGCTGGAATTGTCGCAGCTGGTGCGATGGCACTTCAAGATAAGAAAAACGCTAAGATGGTCAAAGATGCGGTAAAAGATGGCAAAGAACTGGTGGAAGAAAACATTGATAAAGCCAAAAAACAAGTTAAAAAGGTGACAGACCAGGCAAAGAAAAAATAAAAATAGGTTCAGTGTTTGTCAATTTATACTTGTGAACGCAAAAACTTTAAAACTTGTTCGGCATGTTTATCAGGTTTAACAGTTTTGTAGGTCTTAATTGTTTGTCCTTGGCGATCCAAAATCACTGTACTTCTTTTAATACCAACAAAAGTTTTGCCAAACATCTTTTTCTCACCAATAGCTCCGTAAGCACTCATGAGCTCGCCACTTTCATCTGACCAAAGTTCGAAATTGAGATGATGGTGCTCAAGAAATTTTTGGTGGGATTCTGGACTATCTTTGCTGACTCCAATGACGGCTGCACCAAAGGCTTTTATTTCATTGTTGGCATCGCGGAAAGAACAAGCTTCTATTGTGCATCCAGGTGTGAAGTCTTTGGGATAAAAATAGAGAACCACAAACTTGCCTTTGAGATCGGAGAGACTGACTGTTTTTCCTGCACTATTTTTGACTTTGATTTGAAGTGGGGAAGTGGTGTTGCTCATGACAACAGCTTACCATCTATCAACAGCTTCTTCATAGTCCTTCTCTTCGGAAATGTCATACCAAATACCTTGGAAAACAAAAGCGGTTAATTCTTTATTTTTCACCAAGAGAGGGAAGATATCATCCTCAAGGTTGGTTGGCTTGTTATTGGGAATAAAGTTGAGTATTTTGGTTTCAAAAACATAGAGTCCGGTATTGATGATGCTAATGCCAAAATTGGCACTAGATTTGGTGAACTCGACTACTTTGTTGCCTTGTAAGGACAGCATGCCATATTTTTTTTCACCATGGCGGGGTTTGACGCCAACGGTGGCGATTGTTTGTTCGTTTTTGTGGAATTCGATAAAACTTGACAGGTCGAGGTTAGTCAAAACGTCACCATGGATAACTAAGAAGGTTTGGCCAACGATCAGGTTTTCAGCTTTCTTGATTGCGCCGGCTGTGCCAAGAGGATTTAGTTCTTGAACGTATTGAAGATTGACGCCGAGATTGGCACCGTCTTTAAAAATGTCATAAATGGCATTGTTATGTTTGCCTCCACAGATAATGATATTGGTAATCTCATGAAGTTTGAGGTGGTCAATCAGCACTGAAAGTAAATGACGGTCGCCAATTTTTTTTAGACATCTGGGAGTGGCACTGTTATCACCTGCCAAAACTACAGCAGTAGTAACCTTTTTACCTAAACTTTGAATAAGCAAATGCTCGATGGCTTGAGAGCGGTTGCGGATGAGCTGCTCGTCTATAGTGGCATCGACGTTCTTCAATAAATCTTGAGATAAAGTAATGGTTAAGCGTGATTTTTTGATCATACGATCATACTTTATCATACCTTATCAAGGGTGTCTAGCAAAAACTAAGTGAGTTTTTAGTAGCTAAAGCGGTTGAGTAGATTGGTCCAAAAACTGTTGGTAGGCACTTCTGTTTCCGTGACTTCTCCGGTCAAGTCATCTAAAACAACCTTGCTATCGACCTGTCTATTGAAAATACCAAAGAGTTTTTTGTTTTTCTTGGATGGGACTGCGTATTGAACATTAGTGTCATTAGTAGTTTCTATTTCTACTTCCTGATTTGAGTCAACAAAAAAGCCTTGAACCGACATTCTAGCGATTGCCTCATCAGGTAAATGAGTTAGAGTGTGTTCTTGTCCCGACGGAGTGACGATGGAAACTAAGCCACTTTCTTGATCATAGTTGAAATCAGCTCCTTTGAGCTTGGCTTTAGCTGCATTTGACTCTAGTTCAAAACCGCCCTCGTCGCCCTCAACACTTTTTAGTTTAATTTGTTCTGCTTGGCGTTCTTTTCTGGCTTCGATAATTTTTTCTTGATATTTGGCCAACTCTTCTTGCTTTTCTTTGATTTTATTAGCTTTTTCTTCTTCGGTTAAGCTTTCATCAGCTGAGCTTTTTTCAAGCCTAGATTTAATTTGCTCTAATTGTCTTTCTTTAAGCTTTTTATCGTCGGTTTTAATAGGTAGGCTTAAATCGACTGAGTCAGTTTCAAGTGATTCCGGTTTTTTATCTTCGGTAGTGTTTCGTAGTTTAATTTTTTCTTTGCCATCTTGAATTTCAATTTTATAGCGGCCATTATCTTCTTGTTTAAATTCAAATTGTTTTTTCTGGTAAGGAGAGATGGTTCTAATCTCAGTTTTGACTTCAGTTTTTTTGGCTTCTTTTTCTAGTTTTCGTTCGTTTTTTTGCTCCGTCTTAACTTCATTGTCTTCCCTAGATTTTTCATCTTTGGAGTCTTTTTTTCCTTTCTGTCCATCATCATCGCCCAACACCCTGCTTTCGTAAAAGTGAACAGTTCCCTGTTTATCAACTACAATCTCCATGGCAAAAACCTGAGGTGCGGCTAAAAGAACCAGTAAAAAGGCAATTAAAAGGGATTTGGTGAATCTATTTTTCATTAATTAAGCTTAGCACATGTTAAAATGTGATACACAGGATGAAATTCGATAAATCACAAGTACTAGCTTCTGTTGCTTACTCTGTTGGACAGATTACCTTGGGTTTTTTACTACATCCTTATCAAACCATGCAGACAGTGGTGATGGATAAAGTTTACGCTTGGATGTTTTTGTTTCCGATTGGTTTGCTGTTGGCAATTATTAGTCTTTGGAAAAATGTAATTGTGCCGGTGGTAAGAATTTATTTTTCCTGCAGTGAGGCAAGCTTCTTTATGTGCGACTGGTTGCCTTATTTATCTAAAGTGGTGATTTTGTATTGTTGGCTATGGCAGGGGCTGCTTTTATATCTTTTTTTGAGATTTTATTTTCTTTACAAAGACGAGTAGATTACAAATCTTTCAAGTGATCTGAGATTTTTTGAATAATGCTGTTTGCATCAAGTTCGTGGTGTTTCAATAATTCGTTCGTTGAACCGGTGGCACCGAATTGATCCTGGATTCCAAGTCGTAGCATTTTGATTGGGTTAACTGTAGATAAATATTCAGCCACAGTTGAGCCCATGCCGCCAGCTACTTGATGCTCTTCGATTGTCACGAGGAGTTCGCTCTCAAGAGCAGCTTTAAGAATAGCTTTTTCATCCAGAGGTTTGAAGGTGTGGAGGTAGAAGACTCCGGTTTTGATTTGTTTAC